>DATFYT010000112.1:0-7076 GCA_035314925.1 Mycobacterium sp.
TCGACTTCGGCCGTGCGGCGCTGCGCGATCGCATCGGCGTCACCCCGGCGTGCGGCCTGGCCGGGGCGACGCCGCAATGGGCCCGCACCGCCATCGGCCTGGCCCGGCGGGCCGCGGAGGCCTTCGCCGACGACCCCGACGCCATCTGAGAAAGCGCAACCGAAAGGTTGCGTAAAGACACCGGACCGTGCTGTACTGATGAGCAACCAGGAGGTTGCATATGAGCACGGATCGAATCGAGAAGCAGGTGGTGTTGCGCGCGCCGATGGACCGGGTGTGGCGTGCGATCAGCGATTCGCAGGAGTTCGGACGCTGGTTCGGCGTCCGCATCGACGGGCCTTTCGTCCCCGGGAACTCGGTCACCGCGACGATCACCGGCACCACCGTCGACGAGGAGGTGGCTGACATGCAGCGGCCGCATGCCGGGGCGAAAGCGACCTGGCAGATCGTCGCCGTGGAACCGCCGCGGCGCTTCGCCTACCGCTGGCATCCGTTTGCGGTCGAGCCCGACGTCGACTATGCCGCCGAACCCACCACGCTGGTCGAGTTCACGCTGTCGCCGACGACTGACGGCGTGCTGCTCACCATCGTCGAGTCCGGGTTCGACGCCATTCCCGCTGCGCGCCGGTCGGCCGCGTTCGAGGCCAACAGCGGAGGTTGGGCCAAGCAGGTCGAACTGGTCCGGAAGTATCTGGCGCTGGAGCAACGGGTGTGACGGCGACGCTCGCGGCGGCACCCGTCTTTGACGCGCTCGGCGACGCCAACCGGTTGCGCATTGTCGTCCGGCTGTGTGACGGCGGCCCGAGCTCGACTTCCCAAGTGACGCAAGCGGTCCCGGTCACCCGTCAGGCGGCCACCAAGCATCTGGAATTGCTGGAGACCGCAGGTCTGGTCCGCAGCAGCCGGCGCGGCCGCGAGCGGATCTGGACCATGCAGACTCAGCCGCTGGCCCAGGCCAGCGACTTCCTCGACCAGCTGTCGCGCCGTTGGGACGCCGCCATCGACCGGTTGCGGGCCTACGTAGAGGACTGACCGGAGCCGGGGTGCTGTCGGGGTGCTCCGATAGCCTGCCAAGGTGAGCTCAGCAGAGGCTGACGCGATAGCGCCCGAAGTCCGACGTCTTTGGCGCGAACTCGCCGACGAAGTGCGCGAACACCAGTTCCGCTACTACGTGCGTGATGCGCCGATCATCTCCGACGCGGACTTCGACAAGCTGCTGCGTCGGCTGGCCGCGCTCGAGGACGAGCATCCAGAGCTGCGCACGCCGGATTCACCGACCCAACTCGTCGGCGGCGCCGGCTTCGCGACCGACTTCACCTCGGCCGAGCACCTGGAGCGGATGCTGTCGCTGGACAACGTGTTCAGCACCGAGGAGTTCGACGTGTGGGCGGCGCGCATCCATGCCGAGGTCGGCAACGAGGTGCCCTTCCTGTGCGAGCTCAAGATCGACGGTGTCGCACTGGCTTTGGTCTACCGCGACGGACGGCTGGTCCGTGCCGCAACCCGGGGCGACGGCCGCGCCGGCGAGGACGTCACGCTCAACGCGCGCACGATTGACGACGTCCCCGAGCGGCTCACTGCCAGCGACAAGTATCCGATACCCGATGTGCTGGAGGTGCGCGGTGAGGTGTTCTTCCGGCTCGCCGATTTCGAAGCGCTCAACGCGGCCCTGGTCGAAGACGGCAAGGCGCCGTTCGCCAACCCCCGCAACAGTGCGGCGGGATCGCTGCGGCAGAAGGATCCGGCCGTCACCGCTCGCCGCAAGCTGCGGATGATCTGCCACGGTTTGGGGCATATCGAGGGGTTCCGGCCGCCCACCCTGCACGACGGATACCTGGCTCTGGGCGCGTGGGGCCTGCCCGTGTCCGAACACACCACGCGGGTGGAGAACGCCGCCGGCGCGCTCGAACGCATCGCTTACTGGGGCGAGCACCGCCACGACGTGGCTCACGAAATCGACGGCGTCGTCGTCAAAATCGATGATGTGGCGCTGCAGCGCAGGCTGGGTTCCACGTCGCGGGCACCGCGGTGGGCGATCGCCTACAAGTACCCGCCCCAAGAGGTACAGACCGAGCTACTCGACATCCGGGTCAACGTCGGGCGCACCGGGCGGGTCACGCCGTTCGCATTCATGACGCCGGTCACCGTTGCCGGATCGACGGTGGGGCTGGCCACCTTGCACAACGCCGCCGAGGTCAAGCGCAAGGGTGTGTTGATCGGCGACACGGTGGTGATCCGCAAGGCCGGCGACGTGATCCCCGAAGTGCTGGGCCCCGTCGTCGACTTGCGCGACGGATCTGAGCGCGAATTCGTCATGCCCACAACGTGTCCCGAATGCGGGACGCCGCTGGCTCCGGCCAAGGAGGGCGACGCCGACATCCGCTGCCCCAACGCGCAGGCCTGCCCGGCGCAATTGCGCGAGCGGGTGTTTCACGTGGCCGGTCGTGGGGCTTTCGACATCGAAGGCCTCGGCTACGAGGCGGCGATCGCGCTGCTGAAAGCGCAGGTGATCGGCGACGAGGGTGACCTGTTCGGCCTGACCGAAGACGAGCTGTTGCGCACCGAGTTGTTCACCACTAAAAGCGGCGCGTTGTCGGCCAACGGCAAGCGGCTGCTGGGCAACCTGGACAAGGCCAAGAAGCAGCCGCTGTGGCGCGTGCTGGTGGCGCTGTCGATTCGCCACGTCGGGCCGACCGCTGCCCGCGCGCTGGCAACCGAATTCGGCAGCCTGGATGCGATCACCGCGGCGTCGACCGAGCAGCTGGCCGCGGTCGAAGGTGTCGGCCCGACCATTGCCGCCGCGGTGACCGAGTGGTTCACCGTGGACTGGCATCGGGCCATCGTCGACAAGTGGCGATCGGCCGGCGTGCGGATGGCCGACGAGCGCGACGCCAGCGTGCCCCGCACGCTGGAAGGGTTGACGATCGTGGTGACCGGCTCGTTGACCGGCTTCTCACGCGACGACGCCAAGGAGGCCATCGTGGCGCGCGGCGGCAAGGCCGCCGGGTCGGTGTCGAAGAAGACCGACTACGTCGTCGCCGGCGATTCCCCCGGATCGAAATACGATAAGGCCGTCGAACTCGACGTGCCCGTTCTCGACGAGGACGGATTCCGAAACCTGTTGGCGCAGGGACCTTCCGAATCCGTCGGCGGTTAGTCGGGTACGACGGCCCGCCTCCGTCGGCCCTGTCGCCGGTCATGAAAGTCAGGAAGTATTTGGCAGACCGAGTGCAGGCGGTAGCGCCGAGCAGCCCGGCCAGCCCGGCCGGCACCCACGACAACCGTGCCTCACTACCGAAAAGCTCGGACTCTTCAAACGAATGTGGATTCGTCGACTGTCGCGGTACTCAATGTCATTCGTTTCCTCCCGAGTTATCGCGGTGACTTATCCGCCGAGTGGCGAACGTGGAATCACGCTGGGGCGCAGAGTGACCCGAGCGGCATAAGCGGCGCGGCCAGCGCCACGCGCGGCCATTCCCGCGACGGGCATGACCGGCACCCCCATTGCTCCGCTCACCGGCTGGGGACCCCAGCCGCCGGGCGACGCTATGGCAGAGACAGTTTCCGGCACTGCCGCACCCCAGCTCCGCGGGACCGACAACGCTCCAACTGAGGCCGCCTTGCCCACAGCTGCCGACATGGCAGCCCGCCGCTGCTCACAGGTACTGACCAGCCCGGCGGCACCGCGGTGCCGACTGCCGGTCCGAGCCCGGGTACTCCGGCGGCGGTCGTCGCACCGGAAACGTTCACGGGTTTAGCGAGCCCGACCCCGCTCAGCACCGAATTCACGGCGGACGAGGCAGTTCGCGCATGCCCGCTGATCGAGTCCAAGGCCTCCCTTGACGTCGACAGCGATTCCGACGACGGTGACGCCAGTCGCCGAAGCGCGCTGACAATCGTTGACACCGGCAATGTTTGATAGCCGGACTTGCTCGCCCCGTTCGTGGTCGTCGGAGGTGGGGTAAACGGTGTCACCTTGGACGCGCTTGCCGAAGCGCCCGCGTACGCGTACATCGCTGCGCTGTCTTTGGCCCACATCTCGCCGTAATCCGCCTCGGTGGCTGCGATCGCCGGCGTGTTCTGTCCCAGAACGTTGGTTGCGATGAGCCCTGCCAGTTGTGCGCGGTTGGCGGCGACCACCGGCGGAGGGACCGTCATCGTGTGCGCTGCTTCGTAGGCGGCGACCGCGGCTTGGGCCTGCATGGCCGCCCCTTCGGCTCGCCCGGCGGTGTCATGCAGCCACCCCAGGTAGGGGGCCGGCCGCGCCCACCATCCCGGCCGACGACGGGCCAAGCCAGGGGCCGGTGGTCAGCTCCGCGATCACCGCGTGGTAGGCCACTGCGGTCGCGTGCAGGTCCACGGCGAGTCCGTCCCAGGCTGCCGCGGCAGCCAGCAACGGCCCCGCGCCCGGACCGGCATACATTCGGCCGGAATTTATTTCCGGCGGTAGCAATCCGAAATCCATTGCTACCGAGCCTCCATGGCCGGCCATCGCTGCGTCGTTTGCGGCTGGATATTGATCGAAGACATGGACTACTCCTGAAAGGAATTGAAGGCAAGCTGAATTCAGCTCTCCACTGATCCGTGGATGGGCATGTCGCGCGCGATCTGCCGCGCGCATGTGGATCGGCGCTGGATAGCGCTCAACGGCCGTCGCGGCATGGCAGCTGCGCGACGGCTTTACGGGTGGCTGATCATCGCAATGAAATACACGACTGTGTCAAAAGCGTTTGACCCGTGCGGGATACATCCGGAGCGCAGGTGTCGGTGACACCGAATTGGTGCCAAGCCGTGAGCCAAGATGTCGGCCGGTGCCACCATCGCCACGCCGTGAAGGAGCGCAACCGCTGCGTTAGAGCGCGTTGGTGTGGCGCGGTGGCGTCCAACGGCTTGTGGGCCGCGGATAACGAATCCTGTTTGAGGTCTGCTCGTTCGATATCGTCAACGCTCGATGCGATCAGCGTTGCGGCGGGGGGATCCGATGCTGCGATCTCGGATCGCGCTACTCCACAGCCGATTACGCTGATCAGATAGCATACTGCGACCATCATGCTCGCGAAGGAGACCAGCTGGACCGGTTTCGATCGCTTGCTGAAAGTCAGCGTATTGCAACTGTAACAGTGCATCTGGAGCAAAGCATCGCCATTCATAGCAACCTCATACAATCGACTACCGTGGCCGAAGATGGTGGCTTTTCGAAAGCTGTTGGCGCAGTGACCTTCCGATCAAGTGAATCAGGGCAGCAAGGGCAGCCGCCACAGCGGTGTGTGCGGCTCGAGCAGCCACATCCGGATCGCAGTGAACCGGAACAATCGCAGTGTGCCGGTGATCAGCACAGCGGCCAGCGGCAGGTCACCCAGCGCTGCGGTCAGCTCCGCCACCCGAAAGTCGTTGGGCCCGGCGGTCATCAGGTCGAACCACGCGTCGCAGATCAGCAACATGCCGGTCGCGAACGCGGTCAGCAGCATCACCTGCCGGCGCAACATGCCGAAGATGGCGGTCGCCGCCATCAGCACGAGCAGCACCAGGTCGAAACCGACCCAGAGCGCTGTCCAGTCGTGCACCAGGTAGTCGTCGGGCAACGCGAACGCGAGGTAGACGGTCCAGGGAATCAGCACTAGCGTTCCGCTTGTCATGATCCCCAGCCAGCCCGACCGGATCCGGTGCGCCACAGCGACCGGCAGCAGCTCGGACAGGGGTCGCTCGAGTCGTCGTATCAGTTGACGCCGCTCGGCAGGGGACATCACCGCGATCTGGGCATCGGTTAGCACGCTCACATCTGATCAGTACCCCGTTTACCGGCGGAGTCAATGCAGCAGGGTGCCGACGATTCCCGCCAGGTAGCCCAGCCGCGCCACCTCGGACGGCCGGAATGCCGGGCCGCCCGGCCGGCCCAACATGATCGCGGTGTCGGGTGCGCCCAGTGGCGCTGCGATCAGGGTGGTGTCCAGCTCGCGCCACACCTGCGGCACCCAGTCGTCGGTCGCGTCCAGAGCGGTGGCCCGGTGAATCGGCATCCACGGCGCGGCGTTCAGTCGGGTTTCCGGCGCGCCCGGGCTGCCCACCACGGGCTGGATCCCGTCGTCGGAACTGCGCAGCACCGCACACCAGCTCACCCGCAGCACTTGGGGAGCCTCGTCGACCAGCACCTTCAGTTTGGCCGTCGTGTCGCCGGCCGCGGCGACGTGGTCGATCAGCGCCAGCTCCCGGTGCGCATCCAGCAGCCCGGTGTGCGGTCGCAGGCTGTCCACCCGCACCCCGTTGAGTGCTTCGGCCGCCGTGATCAGGGTGTCGGGCATGGCCCGCGCCGGCAGCTCGACCACCAGGTCGTCGACCGCGTAGCCGGCCTGGCGCTCTACCACGTCGAGCGACAAAATGTCGGCGCCCACCGACCCCAGAGCCACGGCCAGCGAGCCGAGGCTGCCTGGCCGGTCGGCCAGCTGAACCCGCAGCAGATAGGTAGCCACGCGCACACTGTTGCACAGCGACGCGCCCGCGGCATTTCGGCGGCGACGCCCCCGTTAGGCTTTTCGGTCGTGTCCCAGATCTCCCGTGACGATGTGGCCCATCTGGCCCGGTTGGCCCGGCTGGCGTTGACCGACGCCGAGCTGGACAGCTACGCCGGCCAGCTCGACGCCATCTTGACCCACGTCAGCCAGATCCAAGCCGTCGACGTGACCGGCGTCGAACCAACCGACAACCCGCTCAAGGACGTCAACGTGACCCGCCCGGACCAGACCACGCCCTGCCTGACTCAGCAGGAAGCGCTCGCCGAAGCGCCCGAAGCCGTCGACGGGCGGTTCGCCGTCCCGCAGATCCTCGGGGAACCGCAGTGACCGACATCATCCGGCTGGACGCCGCGACGCTGGCCGGCAAAATCGCCGCCAAGGAGCTGTCGTCCACCGAAGTCACCCAGGCTTTCCTGGACCAGATCGCGGCGACCGACGAGCGTTACGCCGCATTCCTGCACGTAGCGGCCGATGCGGCGCTGTCGGCCGCAGGTGCCGTGGACAAGGCGCTGGCCGCCGGCGAGCAGCCGGCGTCGCCGCTGGCCGGGGTGCCGTTGGCCCTCAAAG
>DATFYT010000113.1:0-6290 GCA_035314925.1 Mycobacterium sp.
AGGGTGTTTGTCCAGGCCGATCGCGATGCCGATGTCGTACTTGCCCAACCGGATGGTGTCCGCGGTCTGCTGAATGGCACTGGCCGCCGTGGCACAGGCATTGAAGACGTTGGTGAATGTGATGCCGGTCAGCCCGACCAGGCGGGTCACCGCGTCGGGGTTGGACACCTCGTGGCTGCCGCCGAAGCCGAATTGGATGTCCTTCCAGTCCACACCGGCGTCGGTCAACGCGAATTGGATGGCCTCGGCACCCATCTCCATCGCGGTCTTCTCGAACCTGCCGAAGGGATGCAGGCCCACGCCAATGATGGCGACTTGGTTGCTCATGTCACTCATGCCGCTGGCTCCTCTTAGGTAGATGGTGGCGACCCGCTTCACCCGGCTCCGCCGCGCTCGCGATCGCCACTAGACCGGCTGGAAGGCGAACGTGACGATCTCGTTGCCGTCAGCGTCGGTGGTGAACGGCACCATGGTGAGCTCGACCTGCTGACCGAACTCGAGCTTGGCCGGGTCGTTCTCGGTCAGCCGGCCCTCGACTCGGATCACGTCACCGAGCTGGACCAGGCCGACGCCGAACGGGACGAAGTCGTCACCGGTCGGGCCAAGGTAGGGAGCTCCGGGCGGGAAGCCCTGGGTGGTCCATGTCACCAAGGTTCCGCTGCGCGGCAACAACAACTCGCTCATCTCACCGCCACTGCAGCGCGGACACCGCTGCTGCACTGGGAAGGTGGTGGCGCCACAGTCGCCGCATCGACTGCCGATCAGCTGCGGGCTGTCATCGGGCCAGGTGGAGATGTCGGGGGCAAGTGCTTTCTGCATCGAGTGATCCTCCAGCGATCATCCGTCCAGCGACCAGAATATTGCTCACTGAACCGTATAACAGCTTTCCGAAAAGTGGAAATCCCATTCTCACAGCAGACGTACGACAGCCCTGCACTAGGTTGGCGACCATGGCAGTCACGGTGTTACTCGAACTCAGGTTCAAGCCCGACGAGGTCGCCGCGGGGCGCGAACTCATGGGCCGGACGCTGCAAGACACCCGGGCGTTCGACGGGAATCTGCGAACCGACGTGCTCGTCGACGAGGACGACGAAGCACACTGGATCATCTACGAGCTGTGGGATTCGGTTGAGCACGACGAGGCCTACCGCAGATTTCGCGCCGGCGAAGGCAAGGTGACGCAACTTCCCCCGCTGCTGGCCTCACCGCCGGTCAAGACCAGGTACACCACCAGCGACGTCTAGCTCAGCGCCGGAATCACTTCGCGTTCGAACAGCTCGATGCCGGTACGGTCGTATCCGGCCTCCGGGAAGTAACAGATCACATACTCGCAGCCCAGGCCGCGCAGATGTTGCAGCCGCTCGATCACCTGTTCGGTTGTGCCGGTGGCGGAATCCGGTCCGCTGCCGCTGGCGATCATCGCGTCGGCCGCCGCTTCCGGGACATAGCCGATCATCCGGTCCCGGATGCGCTGCAGCCGGTCTTTGACATCGGCCTCCGAGGTGCCGAGGGTTGCGTTGACGTTGACCGAGCGCACGATCGCGTCGAAGTCGGTGCCCACGTCGCGGCAATGCCCGGCAAGCACTTCGGATTTGTGGACAAATCCCTCAGACTCGCCAGTGAAGTTGGTGTACTGCGCGTATTTCGCGGCGATGCGCAAGGTCACCTTCTCGCCTCCACCGGCGATCCACAACGGAATCCCGTTGTCCTGCAAAGGCTTCGGGGCGACGATCGCGCCGTCGACCTGGTAATGCTTGCCGTCCAAGCTGACCTTGCCGTCGCGCCAGGCGTCGCGCATGATCTGCACGCCTTCGTCCAACCGGCCCAACCGCACCCCCGCCGACGGGAACCCGTAACCGTAAGCGCGCCACTCATGTTCGTACCAGCCGCCGCCGATGCCCATCTGGATGCGGCCACCCGAGATGATGTCGGCGGTGGCAGCGACTTTGGCCAGGTACACCGGATTGCGATAACTCATCGCCGTGCACATCTGGCCGAGCTTGATCCGCGACGTGGTCGCCGCGTAGGCCGACATCAGCGACCACGCCTCGTGAGTGGCTTCGGCGGTCGGCATCGGCACGGTGTGGAAATGGTCGTAGACCCACAACGAGTCCCATGCGCCGTCATCGGCGTAGGCCGCCAGGTCCCGCATCACCGCCCAGTGCTTGGCCGGGTCAATCCCGACCAGATCCATCCGCCAACCCTGTGGAATGAAGAGTCCGAATCGCATAGCTTCGGACTCTAGCCCGACGACGATTGGTCGATTCCAAGGGCGGCCAGCGCTCCGTCGACGGTGGCCCGCCGCAGTTTCTCGTAGGGCGTGTCCGGGAATTGCAGACAGCAGTCCTGCAGGCCGCCGAAGGCGATCACCGCGCGGGTTGACTGCTCGAGCGTGGGACGCCGACCGAAGACCAGCTTCCCCAGCCGGTCACGCCAGGCAAGCAGTTGATCGATCAGGCCGAGATCGGCGAGGGTCGTCAACTCGGCGACCACTAACACCAGATCGCGGCGGTGCGCAAAGTGATAGTCGAAGTACCCCTCGAGCAATTCACGTGGGGTCGCATCGCGTGCGCGTTCGTGGTCGGCGATGAACCGCTCCCCCTCGTCAATCAACGGTTGCACGATGCTGCGGACCAGGTCCTCCCGGGACGTGAAGTGGTAGTACAGGGCCGGCTTGGTGAGTCCGAGCTTGTCGGCGATGTCCTGCAGGCTGGTGCGTTGCACGCCTTGGCTCGCGAACAACTCACGGGCGACGTCCTGAATGCGCTCGCGGGTGTCGGAGCGGGGCCTGCTCACCCAACGAGTTTATCTGACTTACCGATAAGTAAGGCTGCATGTTAAACTTACCGATCGTTAAGTAAGCAGGGAGGTGCGTGATGCGAATCCTCATCTCTGGTGCCAGCATCGCCGGGCCGGTGCTGGCCTACTGGCTCACCCGGCACGATTTCGACGTCACCGTGGTCGAACGCGCGCCGACCTTACGCAAAACCGGCGGCCACGCCGTCGATCTGTTCCGGCCGTCGATGGAGATCTCGGCGAAGATGGGCGTCTTGCCGCGCATCGAGGCGCTCGCCACCGGAACAGACACGCTGAGGCTGTATCGCGAGGGCAGGCACCGTCCGGCACGGATCGATCTCACCAAGATCGTTGGTGCCGCGTCTGATCGGCACGTGGAGATCATGCGCGACGACCTTAGCGAGGTCTACTACGACGCCGGCCGCGACCAGATCGAGTATCTGTTCGGCGACTCGATCACGGCCATCTCCCCCGACGGCGAGGTGACATTCGAGCATGGAGCGCCTCGTCGGTTCGACGTGGTGGTCGGCGCCGACGGATTGCACTCGAATGTTCGGCGCCTGATCTTCGGTGAGGAGGCGGGGCTCACCCGGTTCATCGGGGGGTATCTGGTCGTGGTGTCGGCGCCGAAAGCGCTGGCCGATCCCGGCGAGATGGTCGTTCACGTCGGCGCCGGTCGCCTCGCGGGGATCTACAGCGCAGAGCATCTGACGGATGCCCGCGCATTGTTCATGTTCCGCAGCAAGCACGAACTTCAACACGACCACCGAGATATCCTGCGGCAGAAGGAATTACTCCGTGGCACATTCACTGGAATGGATCCGCAGGTGGACCGCTGGCTGGATGAGCTCGACGGGACACCGACGTTCTACTTCGACTCGATCACCCAGTTGCAACTCGACACCTGGTCGAGCGGGCGTGTCACGCTGGTCGGCGACGCCGGGTACTGCCCCGGACCCGCAGTGGGTGGCAGCACCAGCCTCGCGGTGCTCGGCGCCTATGTGCTCGCCGGCGAGCTGGCGCGGGCGGGCGGAGACCACATCCGGGCGTTCGCGGCCTACGAGCAAGAAATGCGAGAGCCCGTGCTTCGCAGTCGCGCCTTTGCGCGCGGGGCCGCCAAAAGCCTTGTTCCGGGCTCCCGCGCCGGGGTGTGGGCAATGACCGAGGCCGTGCGGGTGGTCACGCTGCTGCCCGCATCGCTGACCAGAACGGTCGCGAAATTCAACACCAACGGTGTGCGCATGTACGATGCGATGCGGGTGCCCGATTACTCCGCGGTTTGGCAACATAGCCAATATGAAACTTGACCTTCTGGGCTCCAAGCACACCCTCTTCCGGCTGTTTTACCGGCTTGGGTTCACGCCCTGGGACGGACACCCGCTGGCACAGAGTCTCCGAAACCTGGTCGAAGGCACCGACTCCCAAGGCTCACCCGCGTTAGCGGCGGCCGCCGCACTCGAACTTGGTTGCGGTACCGGCGACACCTCCATCTACCTCGCCAAGCGAGGTTGGCAGGTCACGGCGGTGGACTTCGTGCCCTCGGCGCTGGAGAAGGCCCGGGCCAAGGCACGCGTCGAAAACATCGCCGTCAACTTCGTCCACGCCGACGTCCGCCACTTACGTCAAGCCGGGATCAACGGCCCGATGCAGCTGATCGTCGACAACGGCTGCGTGCACAACATGAACGACGACGACCGCGACTCCTATGTCCGGGAGGTCAGCGCCGTCGCAGCGCCCGACGCGCGGCTGCTGATCGTCGCGTTCGTTCCCGGCGGACGATTCGGCGTGCGCGGCATCGACCGCAGCGAGATGGAACGGCGTTTCGCATCCGCCTGGACGTTGGTGTCCGCCGGCGAAGAGCAGGAGCTAGACCGCGAGAAGACGCCGACGCGGTACTACCTCTTCCAGCGCGCCGCCTAGGTCAGCGAAGCTGTCAACCGATCAGCTGTAAGCGACGACCGCTGCGGAATACGGTGAGGTAATGGCTTCTCGACAGTTTTTGTTCCGGATCCTCTACGGGATCGGGCTTACACCGTGGGACGGTCAACCGCGGTCGGCGATGCTGCGCGAACTCGTCGAGGGATCCGACATGCGCTCGCCGGGATCCGCACTCGACGTCGGATGCGGCACCGGGGACACGTCGATCTATCTCGCCCAAAGCGGATGGCACGTCACCGGAGTTGACTTCACCCCGAAGGCGCTTGATAAAGCGCGCACCAAGGCCCGCGCCGCAGGCGCTGCGGTCGACTTCATCCACGCTGACGTAACACATTTGAGCCAGGCGGGGATCAGAGGACCCTTCGAGTTGATCGTGGACAACGGCTGCCTGCACGGGATGAGCGACCACGACCGCGACCTCTATGTCCAGGAGATCACCGCCGCGGCAGCCCCGAGCGCACGACTAGCGATCGTCGGATTCACACGCGGTGGCGGGATCGGGCCGGTGGGCATCGACCAGGCAGAGATCGAGCGCCGATTCACTTCCGCATGGGCGCTACTGTCGGCGGCCGATGAACGAATCATCCCTCAGGGCAGACTCGCCCGCACATTCGCGTCCCGATTCGCGGCGCGCAGCTACCTGTTACAGCGCAAGCCGTAGCGCGAACTCAGCTCAACGAGTCCGGCGGCAGGAAACGGTCACCGTACTTGGCCGCCAGCTCGCGAGCCCGCGCGACGAAGGCTTCCTTACCCGTGCCGTGCGCGCCCTCATAACCGGTGATGTACTGCGCACTGCCACCGGTCCACGGCGGAAAGCCGATGCCCATGATCGAGCCGATGTTCGCGTCGGCGGTAGACATCAACACGTTCTCGTCAAGGCACTTCTGGGTTTCCAGCGCCTCGGCGAACAGCATCCGGTCGATCATGTCCTGCAACGGCGGCTCCGAACTGCCGGACTTGAACGTCTCCCGCAGGCCCGGCCACAAGCCGGCGCGCTTGCCGTCGACGTATTCGTAGAAGCCGGCACCCTTCAGGCGGCTGGGCCGGCCGATCTCGATCATCTTCTCGACGACCGCCTCGGCGGGGTGCGGGTCGTACTTGCCGCCGGCGTCCTCGACGCCCTTGCGGCTCGCGGCCGCGATCTTGTGCATCAGCTCCAGGTTGAGCTCGTCGGACAGCTGCAGCGGCGGCGCCGGATAGCCGGCCTGCGAACCCGCGTGCTCGACGCTGGCCGGCTCCACACCCTCGCCGAGCATCGCGAGCGCCTCGTTCACGAATGTGCCGATGACACGGCTGGTGAAGAAGCCCCGGCTGTCGTTGACCACGATCGGGGTCTTGCCGATGGCCAGCGTGTAGTCGAACACCCGGGCCAGCGCCTCGTCAGAAGTCTTCTCGCCCTTGATGATTTCAACCAGCGGCATCTTATCGACGGGCGAGAAGAAGTGGATCCCGACGAAGTCCTCCTGCCGCTTGACACCGGTCGCCAGACCGGTGATCGGCAGCGTCGAGGTGTTCGACCCGAGCAGCGCGTTGGGCTCGACGATGTCTTCGATCTC
>DATFYT010000114.1:0-12548 GCA_035314925.1 Mycobacterium sp.
ATTCATGTGACCTCAAGACATCGAGCGCGATCAGGGTGATCGAGAAGCGATGACCGTCTTGGCGATCTCCAGCGCGAGCTGGTACGGCTCGGGCTCGTTCCGGTTGGTCAGCACGACCACCGTCGCATGCCGCTTCGGGTAGCGCACGATCACATTGCGGAAACCCACCGATTCGCCGGAGTGCCAAAGTGTTTCGCCGGTGATGCGCCAGCCGTAGCCGTACTCGATCTCGGGATCGTCGGTGTGCGTCGCGGGTGTGAACGCCGCCCGCAACGAGCTCGGGTGCAGCAGACGCCCGTCGTACAGCGCGGCATCCCATTTCGCGAGATCGTCAATCGACGAATAGATTCCGCCGTCTCCGAGCACCGCGCTCGTCGGGTCTTGGTCCGTGCGGTGCCAGCGGCCCGGCTCTTGCGTGTAGCCGAACGCGCGATTGTTCACCGTCGAGATGCCTTCCTCGTACGCCACGGTGTTGAACATGGCGAGCGGTTGGAAGATGCGCTCCCGCAGGAACTTTGCGAAGGTCATCCCCGACGCCCGCTGCACGATCAGTGCCAGCAACGCATAGCCGCTGTTGCTGTACCGATAGCCGGTGCCGGGGCGAAAGTAGGTGCGATCCTGCGTTTCCAGCAGCCGCAGCACATCCCCGTCGTGGAGCTGCGCCGCGAAGGTTTCCGGGATCACATCCTCGTAGTCGATGAGCCCCGACGTGTGGGTGAGCAGGTGGCGAATCGTCACCGTCTCAGCGGCTTTCGGCAGCGAGGGCAGCCACGTGTGGCCGGGGGCATCGAGCGTGAGGCGGGCGTCCTCGGCCAGCAGCAGGATGCTCGCGGCGGTGAACTGCTTCGTCATCGATGCGAGCCGGTAGTTCGTCTCGGGCGTGCTGGGCGTGCCCGTTTCCAGGTCCGCGAGGCCGTAGCTTGCGCGCACGACCGCCTGACCATCGCGCAGCACCAGCACGGCCGCGCCCGGCACGTCGCCCGCGTAGTCGCGCATCAACGCATCGACTTTCGGCTTCATCGCAGACTCGCCCACCCGCATCTAGGGGATTCGATGGTACCATCGCGTTGGTAGAAAGGTACCTGAATGGCATTGAACATCAAAGACGCGTCGGTGCACGAAGCGGTGAAGCAGATCGCGAAAATCACGGGCGAGTCCCAGGCGCAGGCTGTGACGACCGCGGTATACGAGCGTCTGGCCCGACTGCAAGGGGATGATCTCGCGGCCCGGCTCCTGGCCATCGGCCACAAGACCGCCAGCCGGATGAGCCCGGAGACCAAGCGGCTGGACCACGGTGCGTTGCTCTACGACGAGCGAGGGCTGCCGGCATGATCGTGGACACGTCGGCACTCATCGCGATCCTCAAAGAGGAGGACGACGCCGCGCTCTACGCCCAGACCATCGCCCACGCGGACGCCCGAAGACTCTCCGCGGCAAGCTATCTCGAATGCGGGATCGTCCTGGACTCCCAGCGTGACCCGATCATTAGTCGAGGTCTGGACGAACTCATCCAGGAAGCCGAGTTCTTGATCGAGCCGGTGACCGAGCGCCAAGCTCGCTTGGCCCGCCAGGCTTACGCCGATTTCGGCAAAGGTAGCGGCCACCGAGCCGGTCTGAACTTTGGTGATTGTCTCGCGTACGCGCTCGCGCTCGACCTCCGCGAGCCGCTGCTATGGAAAGGCGACGACTTTGGGCACACAGGAGTCCAGTCCGTGCTGGAGTGAGGCGGTTAGCTGCCGCCGCTCGCCCGGATTCCGGCCTCGACTACCGACATAAACGTGGTCAGATCGGAGATCAGGTCGTCGAATGTTCGCGGTCGTGGCGGATCGTCCTCGTGCAGAAAATCGGTGACCGTCTCAAACAGTCCACCAACGGTGGCGACGGCCAACGCGTGATAGTCGACCCCGCCGCTCGGACGATTACGGCGCCACAGCCCCTCGATGAACGACGCCGCCCAGCGCCGGTTCTCCCGCCGCTGGTCCTCAACTCGCGGCGAAATACCCGCGGCCACACCGAAAGTCACCATCGCGACGCGAGGGTCATCGACCAGCGTGTGCGCGAACGCCGACAGCAGCCGGTGCACAAGTTCTTCTTCGTCGGCGTCGGCATACTCCCGCATCACTTGCGCCACTTGCTCTTCGATGCGTTCGGAGACCCGGCGCAGCAGCGCCACATAGCAATCTTCCTTGCTGTCAAACAGGTCGTAGAACGCTTTGTTGCCGACGTAGGCGGTCTGGCAGATCTCCTCAATCGACGTGTTGGCATACCCGTCGCGGGCGAACAGCTCGAACGCTGCCGCCAAGAGTTGTTCACGACGCTGCGCGCGGCGCTGGTCGGCGTCCAGGCCGCGGATCCTGCGCGGCCGGGCTTGCGCAGACGTACGCATTGCTGCCATGGCGCCGAATTCTAGCGCCGATCCACTTTTCAGCAAGAGCTCTTGTTTCTAACTGGCCATCGTGTTGTAATTTCCGTCACAGTCGCTCAAGCAGGGGAGACGCCATGCCGGGCCGTGCAACCGTCGCCACCACCTGCGCGGCCGTCGCCGCCCTCGCCCTCGTCGGCGTCTCACGGCTGCCGCACCACGCACAGATACGCCTGACCAACGTCGACGGCGCGGATTCGCCGCTGGGCGACGGCACCGCTTTGATCTTCGGCACCAGCGGGACGCCCGTCGCCAGCCCGGGCTACCAAGAGGCCGTCGACCAGCTGTACTTGGAGCCGCGCGGCTTCGACGGCACCATCCAAGCGCCGTTCACGCCCGAGGGGTTGTATCCGGTCACCGGCGTGCACAGCCTGCCCGTCGACACCTCGTTCGCGCAGGAGGAACAGATTCTGGACTCCGCGATCCAGAGCCAAATCGCGGCCGGGGGAGTGGACGCCGCCAACCCGGTGGTGGTCTTCGGCTGGTCGCAGAGCGCGGATTTCTCCGGGCTGACCGAGCCCGAACTCGCCGCACAAGGCGTGCCCAGCGACGACGTGCACTTCATCATGGTCGGCGATGCCAGCAATCCCGACGGCGGCTTGCTGGAACGCTTCGACCTCCCCGCCGGCTCGGACCCGTCGGTCCCGAGCCTGGGCATCACGTTCGACGGAGCGACGCCGGCCGATCTCTACCCGACCGACATCTACACCAACGAATACGACGGCTTCGCCGACTTCCCCAAGTACCCAATCGATTTCCTGTCCGACCTCAACGCGTTCCTGGGCATCCTCTTCGACCACATCACCTACCTGAACCCGGAGCCCGGCCAGCTCGCTGACGCCATTCAACTGCCGACGTCGACGGCCGACACGCTCACGAACTACTACATGGTTCCCGAGGATCTGCCGCTGCTGGATCCGCTGCGGCTCATCCCCGTGATCGGCAATCCGCTGGCCGATCT
Source organism: Mycobacterium sp. (assembly GCA_035314925.1). Lineage (GTDB taxonomy): Bacteria > Actinomycetota > Actinomycetes > Mycobacteriales > Mycobacteriaceae > Mycobacterium. The sequence goes on from DATFYT010000114.1 coordinate 3,384, forward strand.
GCTGCAGCCCGACATGTCGGTGCTGGTGAACTACGGCTACGGCAGCATCCAAGACGGGTGGAGTCCGGGAGATGCCGACGTGCCCAGCCCGATGGGGCTGCTGCCGACCGACGTCAACCTGAGCGATGTCTTTACCGCCGTGGTGAACGGGATCCCGCAGGGCATCACCGCGGCCATCAACGACTTGCAGGATCCCGCGAATTACCAAGTCATTTCGTCCATCCTGGACAATCCGATCACGAATCAGCTGATCAGCATCGCGCACACGATGGGCTTCACCGACGCCACCGACCTGCAGTCGCTGCTGAACATCCCGTCGCTGCTGGGCGTGGCGCAGACCGCGTTGAGTTCTTTTGACAACTTCCCGATTTCGGATGCGACGCTGCTCTCGTCGCCGACCGACCTGATCAACGATCTCAGCGCCACCCTGTCGGCGGACTACGCAACCCTGGTTCCCGTCGCCGACACGGTCAACGCGCTGCTGACCAGCCTGCCCTCTTACGACCTCAACCTCTTTACCGACCAACTCGAGGCTGGCAATTTGCTTGGCGCGGTGGGTGATCCGATCGCCGCCGACCTCGCGCTGGTGCCGTTCGCCTTCGGGTACGGCGCGGCCGCGCCCGTCCTGGAAGCGGCCGCAGGTACGCTCATCAACCTGGTGGACCTGATCCCGGGGCTCTAAATCAGCCGGGGTGGGCCGCGAAGAACTGCCAGATCGTGTCGGTCGCGTTCAGCGCGTGCGTTGTCGTGCCGAAACGCTCGAGGAAGGTGGTGCCACCGGGCCACTGGTGTCGGCCGCCGTCGATGGTGATCAACTCGACACTGCGCCGGTCGGCGCACGCGGCGGTCGATGTGGTGACTGGGGCCTTGGTGGTGACATCGGGTGGGCCGCACTGGTCGACCTTGCGCCAGAACGCGTTGACGTCAGGTATGGGCGGTCCGTTGACGGTGCTCGCGCCCTGACCACCGTTGTAGGGGACCAGCCGGTCGTCGGTGCCGTGGATGTGGATCACCGACGTCGGGTGCGGCGCGGGGCAGGGGTCGAGTTGGGTGGCCGCATCCGGGCCGATGGCAGCGAAGATGCCGCTGTTGCAGGCCAGCGCGTAGCTCATGATGCCGCCGTTGCTGATCCCGGTGGCGTAGACCCGCGACTGGTCGATCGGCATTGCGGCGCTGATTTCCCCGACCATCGTAGTGATGAAGCCGACGTCGTCGATGTTCTCCTGCTCAGCCGTGCCGCAGCAGCCGTGCGCATTCCAGGTGTGGCCGACGCCGTCGGGGTAGGCGACGACGAACTTCGCGTTATCCGCCAATTGATCCCAGCCGTAGGAGTTTTCGGCTTGCTGGCCGTCGCCGAACGCGCCGTGCAGCATGACCACGAGCGGTGCCGCCGCCGTCAGGCCCGCCGGCCTGTGCACCCGGTAGGTACGGTCCAGCCCGCCGAACGGCATGGTGTGCACAGTTGTGCCGGTCGGGAGCGGCGTTTCCGCTTGATGCGCACGAGAACACCCCGACAAGGCAAGCAGCATGCCGAGCAGCGCGGTAAGCCGAACGAACACGGTTTATAAGGTACTGGTTAAATGCTCGTTTGCGGCTCGATCCGCCTTGCGACCAAACTGATCCCCATGCAGATCCCGTTCGCCGACGCGGTCCTCGGCCGGGTGGGCCGCCGCGACGCCGGGCTCGAACTCATCGAGGAGATCGAGGACGAGGCGGTCGAGTCGGTCGACGCCGCCGATCTGCTCTCGGCCGAGCCGGCCCTGTTGCTGCAGCGGATGGAAAACCGGCTGATTCGGCATCAGCTGGCCGAGCCGGAGGTGTTGAGCTCCGAGGAGCTGCGCAAGCTGCGCTACATCCTCAACTTCGCCAGGCTCGCCGACTTCGAACCGGGCGCCGCGGGCCCGGGCGGAAGCCGCGGGCGCGGCGACGTCTCGGTCGGCGCCGAAATCGCGCCGTGGCGGTCCCGGGTCGCCGACGCGCTGTGCGGACCGCTACGCGAGGAGGCCGATCCGATCACGGCGCTGCAGACGGCACGGGACGCGCTGGCGGGTCTGGCCGCCGACCAGGACGACCAGCGCCGAGTGCTCATCGAGCGACACGGAAAGCACTTCTCCGCAGCGGAATTGGACTCCGAGGTCGGCTACAAGAAGCTCGTCACTATCCTAGGCGGCGGGGGCGGTGCGGGTTTCGTCTACATCGGCGGCATGCAGCGGCTGCTCGAGGCCGGCCAGCTGCCGGACTACATGATGGGCGCGTCGATCGGCTCGATCCTGGGCAGCCTGGTGAGCCGCGAGTTGCCGGTGCCGATCGAGGAGTACATCGCCTGGGCGAAGACGGTGTCCTACCGCGCCATCCTCGGACCCGAACGGCTGCGCCGCCGCCATGGCCTGGCCGGCATGTTCGCCTTGCGCTTCGACCAGTTCGCCCATGCGATGCTCAGCCGCGAAGACGGTCAACGAATGCGTATGTCGGACTTGGCGATCCCGTTCGACATCGTGGTCGCCGGAGTGCGCAGGCAACCGTATACGGCGTTGCCGTCACGCTTCCGTCGTCCCGCATTGGCCGCGCTGCAAATGCGATCGGTGCCGTTTCGCCCGATCGGCATCGGCCCGGTGGTGGGCACCCGCATGTGGCAAGTGGCTGCCTTCATCGACTTGCGGGTCGTCAAACCCATCATCATCGGCGACGACGACCCGGCCCGCGACTTTGACGTCGTCGACGCGGCGTCCTTCTCCGCGGCCATTCCCGGTGTGCTGCATCACGAAACGAGCGACCCACGGATGATTCCCATCCTCGACGACCTCTTCGAAGAGAAGGGCATCGCGGCCCTCGTCGACGGCGGTACGGCAAGCAATGTGCCGATCGAACTGGCGTGGAAGCGCATCCGCGACGGCAGGCTGGGCACCCGCAATGCGTGCTACCTGGCGTTCGATTGCTTTCACCCGCAATGGGATCCGCGGAACCTGTGGCTGGTGCCGATCACCCAGGCGATCCAGTTGCAGATGGTGCGCAACCTGCCGTATGCCGATCATCTCGTCCGATTCGAGCCGACCCTGTCACCGGTGAACCTGGCGCCCTCCGCCGCGTCCATCGACCGCGCGAGCCGATGGGGCCGCAACAGCGTCGACAAGGCGATCCCGGTGACGGCGGCGCTGCTGCAGCCGACCTGGTGGGAAGGCGAAGGGCCGCCAGTCGCCAAGCCCAAGACACCGCCGAAGTCGGTGGCCTCACCGATGAGCGCGGTCATGGCTGCGATTCAGATGCCGACGAGTCGCTTTGCCCGCTGGCGGAATCGCTACCTGACGTGAGGCCGGTACCGTGCGAATAGCCGTCGTTGTTGCAACTGCCCTGCTTGTGTTGGTGGCGGCGGCCTCGGCCAGGTATGTAGTGATCAGAAGAGGAATACAAGCTCCCACAACCGAATTCGCGACGGTCTCCACGCTGATGAACGATGCGATCGCGGCAGACAAGCTGCCAGGTGGTGTGGTTGTGATCGGGTACGGCGGCAGGATCGCCTTCCACCAGGCCTATGGCTCGCGCAAGCTTGCCGGCGAACCGGGGCTAGATGGCTCGCCCGCCCCTGCCGAGCCGATGACCGAAGACACGATTTTCGACATCGCGTCGTTGACGAAGCCCCTCGCCACGGCAACCGCCGTGATGCAGCTCTACGAACAGGGCAAGGTCGGGTTCGACGATCCCGTGCAGAAGTACTTGCCTGACTTCAACACGGCGAACGATCCACTGCGTGCACAGGTGACGGTCCGCCTGTTGCTGACGCACACTTCGGGCGAACCGATAGACGTCAACCTCCAAGATCCGTGGGGGCTGGACGCCGCCGATAAAGCAGAAGGCGTGCATCGTGCGCTCACCACGCCGCTGCAGTCGGGTCCCGGTGAGGTTTTCCGCTACGCCGACATCAACTACATCCTGCTCGGCGCGCTGATCGAAAAACTCACCGGCCAAGCAGAAGACGAATACGTTCAGCAAAACGTCTTCGCGCCGCTTGGTATGGAGCAAACCCGCTACCTTCCTCCGGCCAAAGCGTGTGGCCCCCATACGATTCGAGGAGCTGCGATTGCGTGGGCTCCCTCGCCCAAAGGACATATGCTGGTCGCCTGTCCTGCAGGCACATGGAGCACCAGCCTTTTGCCGCGCATCGCGCCGACGGCCATTGACGACCAAAGCAACGCCGACCCGAGCAAGAATCCTGATTTTGGTTACCTGCTTCGAGGCACCGTGCATGACCCGACAGCGCGCCGCATGGGAGGCGTGGCCGGACATGCCGGTGTGTTCTCGACGGCGCACGATGTCAGCGTCTATGCGCAGGCGTTACTGGATCGGCTTGCGGGCCGCCCAAGCAAGTTTCCGCTGAAGCAAGCGACGCTGGAGTTGATGACGACTCCTCAGCAGCCCGGACATAGGGCTGGACAGGTCGACACGGCGAACGATGCCGCCCGAGAAGCAATCGCAAAGACACCGAACACAACTGACCCGCTGCTCGCGCCGAACTATCCGGCGATCGAGGGGCAACGCCTGTTCGGTTTCGGCTGGGATATCGACACGGACTTTTCCAAGCCGCGCGGTCTGATCTTTCCCATCGGTAGCTTCGGCGCCACAGGCTTTACCGGAACGTCGCTTTGGCTGGACCCAGGCTCAGATACCTACGTAATCCTGCTCGCGAACTCAATTCATCTGCGAGGCAGTCCACCGATCTCAGGTCTGCGAGGTGACGTGGCCACCGCGGCAGCCCAGGCCCTGCGCATCTGAAAATCGCTCAGAGGCGGGCACTTTGCATACTGGTTCGGTCACGTTACTGCTGAAACGTATGTGACGTGTCGGAGGTTGGTCCGTCGTGCCGCCGCCACTTCCGGAAGCCGCTGCGCGCGGCGAACGCGCCGACGATCGCAGTCACACACCACACCCCGATCGCCGTGTATGCCAACACGGGCGACCGATTCCCGATCGAAGCGCCCAGCGCGGTGTAGACGAAAGCCCGCGGCACCGAACCGATAAAAGCGCCAACAGCCATCTGCCACAATGGAACTCCGAATGCCCCGAACGCATACGAGGCCAGCGCATCCGACAAGCCGGGAATGAAACGCTGACCGACCACCGCCCACAGCCCGCGTCGTTCGATCAGTGCGTCGATCCGATCAGCGCGATCGGCCCCCAGCAGAGCCCGCGCACTGTCGCGGCCCGCGCGACGGCCCACCAGGCTCGCGACCACGGCGGTGCCCACCGTCGCACCCAGCGTCACGAACACGCCCAGCAGCGGCCCGAACAGCAGCCCGCTGCTGGCGGCCAGAATCGGGCCCGGCACAAAGATCGCGCCAAGAACGGCCGACAGCACGATGTAGGTCAGCGGCGCCGCCGGCCCGGTCGCCTTGACCGTGCGCCGCACGTCCCCGATGTCGACAACGTGCTTGACCGCCAGCAGATAGAACAGCACGACCAGGAAAGCGGCGAAGACGGCGAGTCGAATAACGTGCTTTCGTCGCGACGTCGGCGCGGAACTGTCGACCATGGTGACCGCGATTCTTCCGTATGCCCGGTTCACGTAGGGTCACATGGCGTGAGAACCGACGACGACAGCTGGGACATCACCGAGAGTGTCGGGGCGACGGCGCTCGGTGTGGCGGCGGCGCGCGCGGCCGAAACCGAGAGCGACGATCCGCTGATCAGCGATCCGTTCGCGCGGGTGTTCCTTGACACCGCCGGCGACGGTGAGTGGGACTGGTACGGGGCCCCGGATCTGCCCGCCGAGGTCGTCGAAGCCGTACCCGCGTTGCCGCTGCGGATGAAGTCGATGGTCAGCTTTTTCGCTTCGCGGACCAAGTTTTTCGACACGTTCTTCCTCAACGCCGTTAACGCCGGCATCCGTCAGGTGGTGATCCTGGCGGCCGGTCTGGACGCACGGTCCTGGCGGTTGCCATGGCCCGACGGGGTGACGGTCTTCGAACTCGACCAGCCCAGGGTGTTGGACTTCAAAGCCTCGACGCTGCACGAGCACGGCGCCGAACCGACGTGTCATCGCGTCGGCGTCGCGGTGGACCTGCGTCAGGACTGGCCGAAGGCCTTGCGGGAAGCGGGTTTTGACGCATCGGCACCGAGCGCCTGGTCAGCCGAAGGGCTACTGATGTACCTGCCGGCGACGGCCCAGGAATTGCTGTTCAGTCGCATCGAGGCGCTGACCGCTCCCGGCAGCCGGGTCGGCATCGAAGCGCTGTCACCCAACTTCGCCGACCCCGCGGCCGCCGCGCAGCGCCGTGAGCGGCTGGAGCGGGTCCGGGCGATCATGGCCAAGGCGGACCCGCAACGCGCGGTCCCGCGCACCGACGAGCTGTGGTACTTCGACGAACGCGAAGACGTCGGCGATTGGTGGCGTCGCCACGGCTGGCAGGTCACGGTGACGCCGTCGGACGAGCTGATGACCGGCTACGGCCGCACACCTCCGCAGGACATCGACGACGGCACCCCGCCGTATCTGTTCGTGTCGGCGCAGAAATAGTGAATTGCGCCCAGCTAGTGGGGTTGCTCGACGGCCCGTCCGCCGCTTTTGGGGCCGCCCCCAACCGGAGGCGCTATTTCTGACTGGCCCGGGGCCACTACCCCGGGGTTGTTCGGGCTTTCCGGCGGCGCGGCGCCCGGCCCGCCCGGACCCGGTGGGCAGTTCAGGCATGGCGGGGGTGGGTCCGATGGGGCGGCGTCCACACGTCCTACGCCCCATGGCAATACTGACAGGCCGATGCCGGTAGCGATCGCCGCCGCACCGACCAAGCGCTTTACGTCCATCGCCGGTAGCTCGATTCGGGAGTGTCTATTCGTATCCAATCGGCCACCCAGATGGCGCGCGGCCAAAACAATCGCCGTGGCCGCAACCGCCCCGAGATCGGCCGCGGCAGTTGCCTATGGATCGGTCCCGCGCAGTCTTACCATTCGCGTCGTCGAACTCTCGTCAAGCTCCACCAGATCAGTGCGTGCCCGCAGAAAATCGCTGAAAGACTTGAATCCCAGTGACTTTTCGCTGAACGACGGATCCATCCGCTTCATCTGCGCCTTGACGGCGGAGTTGTGCAGCCAGTCGGCGTCGTCCTTCTCCAGGCCGATCCGCAACGCGCGCGTCAGCAGATCTGTGGCCGCTTTCTGCGGATCGGGCGGCGGCGGCTCGTCGGTGCCGGTGGCCTTCGCGCGGCTGGTCCGTTTCTTCGGTGCGGCGTCGGTGGGTGCCGGTTCGGGCGCCGGAACCCCGGGCAGCGCGTCGTAGACGAGGAACTCGTCGCACGCGGCGGCCAGCGCCCGGCTCGACGAGCCGGCCACCCCGACGCCCACCACATAGCGGCCGAGCCGTTTACAGCGTTGCGCCAGCGGGATGTAGTCGGAGTCGCCGGCGGCGATCACCACGTGCGTCAGGTCGGGCAGGCGGAACATGTCCTCGACCGTGTCGACGGCCAACCGGATGTCGGCCCCGTTCTTGCCGTAGGCCGCCGCCGGGAACAGCTGCACCAGATCGACGGCGCGGGCAACCAGCTGTTCGCGGTAGCCGGTGTTGACGTCGGCCGACCAGTCCGCGTAGGCGCGGGTGAGCACCAGGGTGCCGAACGACGACGCGAAGTCGATGATGGCGCCGACGTCGACGGTGGCCCGCGCCAACCGGTCCGCGTACTTGTCGAGGCCCTTGGCCTTGTCCTTCTGGAACGAACTGCGCCCGTTGACCTGGTCGTAGCGGGAGATCACGATGTTGTCGAAGTCGAGATAGACCGCAACACGGCCCTCGCCAAGATCTGCCATAAGTCCCAGTGTTGACTATTCGCTGCGGGTGTAGCAGAGAATCGCGGTGACTACTTGCCACGCGATGATCGAATAGACGCTGCAGCGCTCCCACACCGCGGGCGGCAGAATGTTGACCGCCGCGATCTTTGACTCGATAGCGAACATTGTGAAGCTGAGCAGACCGAGCGCGGCGAGCCCGGCCGATACCCTGCGATACCGCGGCGGCCCCCCGATAATCAACGATCCCGCCAGGATGGCCGCGTTCCCTCCGACGATCGCCAAGAGCGCTCCGATCGCATGCACCCAAGCGGTTCCGTCGGCCCTCGCGGCGGAGCCACTGTGAAACGTTGCAATCAGAATATTGCCGACCGCGTTCGCGGCAGCAAGAGTGAGAAATGGCCCAGCCTTGCGCGTTTCGAAAGCTCGAACGCTGAGGATGGCGCCAACCACGAACAGAGTTCCCTGCACACAGAACGCGGCGTTCATCAGGGAGGACGTGACACCGAGATCGCTGATGACGTTGTGGACGTAGCTGTAATGAGGCCGAAACGCCTTGGCCGCAATAGCTTCGACGATGAGATACGCGAGTCCGCCCGAAATCCACGCAATGGCCGCACCGAAGGCGTATGCACGTCGCCGACCAACTCCGAGACCTGCCATAGGCCTAGTCTGACGTGGAGCATGATCGCAAGCGAGGCAATAGGGGTGCTCAGGAAGGAAAATCCATGATCGAATTTCTGCCGGATATGCCAGAGGGAGTGACCGGCATTCACGTGTCAGGCCGACTGCGAGGTGACGAGCTGCGCGAGCTCAAGCCCAGCATCGAAGAAATGCTGCAAACCGACGAGATCAGGATCGTCGAAGTCATCGCGCCCGACTACGAGGGATTCGGGCCCGGCGGGCTATTCGAGGATCTCAAGCTGGGCTTCGGCACCGTCTTGCCACATCATTCGGCCTTCAAAAGAATTGCGGTTGTGTCCGATAAGCCCTGGGTCGCTCATACCGTGCACGCGCTGGCCTGGATGATCCCCGGCGAGCTGGCGGTCTTCAAGCTCGACGCGCTCGAGCGAGCCAAAGAATGGGCCGCCGGCTAGACGGCTTAGTCTGAAAGCGCCTCGGCTACAGGAGGAAGCGATGAGCGACCACGAAGTCAAGATGATCATCTTGTCCACCGACGACCTGGACGAATCGATCCGGTTTTACAGCGAAACCCTGGGCATGTCGCTGAAGTTCCGCGACGGCGCCCACTTCGCCGCCCTCGACGGCGGGCCGATCACCCTGGCGCTGGCGACCGCGGTCGACCATCCCATCCCCGGACAGGTCGTCGTCGGGATCAAGACCGCCGATGTCGACGCGGCCGCGAAGGCCGTCGAGGCCAGCGGCGGCGGCATCGTG
>DATFYT010000115.1:0-14330 GCA_035314925.1 Mycobacterium sp.
GTGCGGTGTAGCCCGTGGAATGCCCGACGCAGCAACTGCCTTGGCGAACCATCCCGACGTGGGGTGTGGCCGCCTCAGATGGCCGCCGTCATCGCCGGACCACAGAAGGTCGTCACGGTCCTTGCCCTCGCACTGGCGGCCCAGATAGGGCAGCAGGAACCCCGGCAGCGGCACGGTGCGCCGCTTGTGGGCTTTAGGAGTACCGACATAGATCTGCTTGCCCGACTGGACGGCATTCTCGGTGATGCTGGCCCGGCGCCACCGTCAAGGCCAGCGACGCCGATCTATTCATCTTCATTCCCATGTTCGCCCTTCACCCTGTTTAACCACTGGCGGCCGTCTTCGGGGCCGATCGCCGGGCCGACGCTGTTTCTGCAATTGCACTGCCAGCACTGGAAATCCGACTGACTCAACCGAATGTTTTGTCTCTTGTTGCATCGACTGCACGTAACAGACCTCATCCCAGCCGGGGCGCCCGGCGGGATGAGGACTGCCCACAGGATGCCGAAGATGCCGAGAAGCAGACCGAGAACAAAGCATGTGCCGAAGCCGCGTTGTTTTCGATGCGCGACGGCACCGGCAATGGCGCCACAGATAACCAGGACAACCACCAGAGTCGCTAGATCCACTGGCGCGCTTCGAGGGTGGTGAGCAATTTCACGTCAGCATGTTGCGCGTCGCGTTTGGCTCGTAGCAACGCATCAGGGCGAACTCACAGCGAGACGTCTAGTAATTACCTTTGTACCAACGACGGGTAGGCCGATCAGCTGTTCGCTAGCTGCCGACCCGCGCCGGCCCGTCGAGCAGACTGCACCCACTGGTGAGCGCGGGCCCGTAGGTGACGGCGCCGCACTCGCACCGCCACGTCAAGTGACGCCCGCATGAGCACGCGATGCTGCCGACCAGCATCCGGCCCGGCCGCAGCGGGTGGCCGCGCGGGCAACGCAGTGGTGGCCTGACCATCCATTGCCCGGTCGTTGACTGCACCAGCTCGCCGACCGCTGGCATACATCGACGCTAGACCGTCGAGGATCTGAGGGAAGGATCCGAGCGCACTCGGCGTTGAACATTGTTAGATAAGCTAGCCAAGCACGGCCAGCCGGACAATCGAAGGAGCGCTAACATGCGGATTCGACCGAAGTACATCACAACGCTGTTGGTGGCGGGAGCCGCCGCGGCAGCGATCGCCGCCGCACCGACGGCGGTGGCCGCTCCCGCTTCGGCCCAGCCGGCCGGGATCGCCACCGCACCGATGGACGGCCACGGCTGGGGCGGCGGTGGCCACGGCGGCTGGGGCGGCGGTGACCACCGCGGCTGGGGCGGTGACCGCGGCTGGGGCGGCTGGGGCGGTGACCGCGGCTGGGGCGGCTGGCAATGGTGGCCGCCGCGCTGGTGATGGGTTATCCAATCGATGCCGCTGCAACTACGGTCTTAAAGCACCGTGATCGGTACAACAATCGGCCCGCCACCCCGAAGGATGACGGGCCGATTGTCGTCGGCGCCTGGACGATTCGGTGAGCGTCACACGGCGGGCACGATGCCCCGGCAGTCAGGCATCCCCCGGCGAGCAGCTCGCCGAAGCGGCCGGGCTGTCAGTACCGCGCGTCTATCAGATTCGCGACGGGCGACGTGCTACACATAGCGGGTGAGTGATGGCGGGCGTGCCCACATTTTGCCCACACTTGCCCACCAAACTACCTGTTGGAGTGTGAATCACCGTGATGTCTTTTTGCAGGCAGAGCCGTTTTCGACACCCTGAACTGGGGGGCGCAGAAAACCACGACTTCTTCTCCGGATCGGGGTCGTCGTACGTCATCGGCAAGGCCGTCGTCACCGAAGACGAGGACTGGAACTTCTAGGCCCGCAGGTCACTTGTGCGCATTCGGCTACTGCTGCAACCTCCCTGGCTGCGATTCCTCGTGTGGGCCCCGCTCCTCGCGGTGCTGTGGGGCGGGCTCACCAGCTTCCAGTCGCGTGCTGAGGTCGAAAGCACCATCCTGTCGGCGATCGTCTTCGGTGCCGCCGTCGCGGGATATTTCACGGTCACGACGCAGGGCATACACCGGGGAGCGCTGGCGGCGGTATCCGGACTGGACCGAGCAGAACGTAGCCAGGCGATCGATGCGGTCTTGCGCGGCGTCGTGCCTGCTGATCCTGAGGTGCGGGCGTCGGCGACGCGGCTGGGCAGGGTCTTTCTTCGCAACAAGTCCGCCGATCAACTGAAGCGACAAGAACTTTGGACCTGGTTGGTGTTCGGGGTTGTCATCGTGGCCGGCGTCGCGGCCGCCGTGGTGAACCTCGCCGGCGACAGGTTCTATTACCTGGTGATCGCTGTCCTGGCTGCGATCGTGCTGCCGTTCTCGTTGCTCACGCTGAGGCGTATCCAGCGACATGTCGCGTTGCTCGCCGAAGGCCCCGCGTAATCGGCGTCGTCGCGGCGCTCAGCCTTGTCGCTGTTTTTCGTTGCGCATGAACTCGCGGTGCTCCGGACACCATCGACGAAAGCAGCTCGGGCCGACCTGACCCCCGTACTGGTCCGCCCCGTGAACCTTGGCCGCTCGTACTTCGATGAACTGTGGGTGGCCTTTTTTACAGAATGTGCCGGTGGGCTGCCGCCAGCCGATGGGCTCCATGCGGGCTGATGGTATCCGCGTCAGACGCCGACCGGAAAGGTGCGAGCGTTGATGAGGGTGGGTCGGTCGCGGTCGGCGATGCCGGCTGCAACCAACTCGGTGACCACAACCGTGACCGGAATCTGGTAGCGCGCTGCGGTCCACAGCGTGGTGATCGCGTAATGCATTGAGCCGTCACCCATTAGCGTGACAACGGGTCGTCGGGCCGGCGTTGCGCTCTGCGCGATGGCGACCTAATCCTCTGTCCGGTTGGGCGGGAGCGCAATTGGCGTGCGGTGTTTGGCCGCCAACAGCTTTGACCGCGGTGCCACCCAGCTGACCGGTTTGGGACCGGATCAGACAGCACGCGGGCCGATGAGCGCGAAGAAGATGAACGGTATGTGAATTGTGCGAATGGTTCGGCGGGACGCTAGCGCGGCTGACCCGCCTTTCGTGACACTGATGAGGTGGCGATAACACCATCTTCTACGGCGGCTTTTTTCCGTTCCGTGATCCAGTGGCTGCAGGTCGGCTACCCGGAAGGCGTTCCTGGACCCGACCGCGTGCCGTTGCTTGCGCTGCTGCACAGCTCACCGCTGACCGAGGAGGAGATCACCGAAGTGGTCGACGCCATCGACGAGGATGTCGAGGGCGAGGTTGACCGCGACGTGATCGCGGACTTCATCTCGGACATGACGCAATACGACGCCGGCCCGGAGAACATCGCGCGGGTGGCCGCCAGGCTGGCCGCCGCCGGTTGGCCGCTGGCAGGTATCGCCGGCGAGAATCGCAGCGACGCGTCTAACGGCGAAGCCGCGGCGTCACAAGCCTGACGTGTCGATCACGAAGCGGTAGCGCACGTCGCTGGCCAGCACCCGCTCGTAGGCCTCGTTGATGTAATCCGGTTGAATGACCTCGATTTCGGGCGTCACATCGTGCTCGGCGCAGAAGTCCAGCATCTCCTGGGTTTCGGCGATTCCGCCGATGTTCGACCCGGACAGGCTGCGCCGCGCCAGCGCCAGCGGGAAGGCCGGGACTTCCATCGGGTGCTCGGGGATACCCAGCTCGACGAGCGTGCCGTCGACGTCGAGCAGGTTCAGGTAGTCGCCGAGGTTGAGGTTGGCCGAGACGGTGTTGAGGATCAGGTCGAAGCTGCCACGAAGCTTCTTGAAGGTGTCCCGATCCGCGGTGGCGTAGTAGTGGCTGGCGCCCAGGCGCAGTCCGTCCTCCATCTTCTTCAGCGACTGCGACAGCACCGTCACCTCGGCGCCCAGCGCCGCGCCCAGCTTGACGCCCATGTGCCCCAGCCCGCCCAGCCCGATGATCGCCAGCCGCGTGCCTTGGCCCGCCTTCCAGTGTCGCAGCGGCGAGAAAAGCGTGATGCCGGCGCACAACAGCGGCGCCGCTTTGTCCAGCGGCAGTGAGTCGGGGATGCGCACGACGAAGTTCTCGTCGACGACGACTGCCTGGCTGTAGCCGCCCTGCGTTGACGTGCCGTCTTTGTCGATGGAGTTGTAGGTGAAGGTCGCGCCCGGCTTGCAGTACTGCTCGAGCCCGGCGGTACAGCTGCTGCATTTACCGCAGGAGTTGACCATGCAGCCGACGCCGACCTGGTCGCCCACCTTGTATTTGGTCACCTCAGGGCCGACGGCGCTCACCACGCCGGCGATTTCGTGGCCGGGCACCACCGGGTAATTGGGTGTGCCCCATTCGGCTTTCACGGTGTGGATGTCGGAGTGGCAGATCCCGGCGAACTTGATGTCGATGGCCACGTCGTGCGGGCCGGGGTCGCGGCGGGTGATCGTGGTCTTGGTCAGCGGCTTGGTCGCCGAGGTAGCGGCATACGCGGAAACAGTGCTCATGGGCAATCCCTCTTGAGTGCGCTTATTGCAATATCGAATCCTATTGGACACCACGAGATTATCATAGACAAGCTATGTATTTGCCGCGGTGCGGTGGACGTCACAGGCCGCCGGTCGTTAGTTGATCGGAGCGTTCACCCAACGCAGGTCGTCGATGACACCGCGAGCCGCAACGACACCCTCGCCGGTCTGCCATATTTCGTTGTTGACCACGAAGATCCGGTTGTCGCGGTTAGCCGCCAGCCTGCGCCACGGGCCGCTGTCGAAAATGGTCGCCGCGCGATCCTTGGCGGCCGGCGACGAGAACGACGCGTACACCAGATCGCCGTCGGCGGCCGAGAAGTCCGGATTGCCAGCCAGATCGGCGTCAGTACTGCCCATCTCGATGTAGGGCTTGTCCGTAAACCGTTGTGACGCAGGACGATCGACGCCGACTGTGGTCAACACGCTGGCCGGAAAGTTTTCGGCGCCAAATACCCGGATGGTGTTCTCGGTGAACTGCACGATCGACGCCTGGTAGTGCGGGGCGTCGTGTGCGGCGCCGTCGTCGTGAGCCTTCTTGGCGAAGTCGTCGATCACCCCGTCCGCGGCGTCGGCCCTGCCGGTGGCCGCGCCCACCCCGCGCAGGTTGTCCTCCCAGGCCGCACCCGGGGCGGCGGTGAACACCGTCGGCGCGATCGCGGCCAGCGCCGAATACAACTTCGGCGTCAGCGCTTGCGAGCCAAGGATCAAATCCGGCCTGGCCGCCCCGATCGCCGCCAGGTCGGGACTGCTGCGGGCGCCCACGCCCGGCAGCCGATGCACGACGGTGCCCAGGTAGGACGGCTGGCTCGAGGCGCCGTCCGGCAGGGCGGCGGCCACGATCCGCGACTGCAGGCCCAGCGCGCACAGGGCGTCGAGTTGGTCGCCGGAGAGCACGACGATGCGCTGCGGATCGGAGCGCACCTGGGCCGTATCGGGCTGCACGCCCGCCGCGTTGTGCGCGGTGCGGGTCGGCGGCCCGGGATCCGGCTCAGCCGGTTGCGGCGCGCACGACTCGTCCGGTCGCCGCTGGTTGCCCAAAACGCCGGCCCCGGCGATTTGGGTGGTGCTGGTGATCACCGACGACGCCGACGAGCCGCCGCCGGGCGACTCCGTCGTGCACGCGGTGCATAGTGCGGCCGAAATCGCTGTCGCAGCGGCAGCAAACATGACAGGTCGCACACCCCTGAACAGCACGGGTCCGACGGTAACATCCGATTCGCTGTCGTCGGCGGCGTGCGCTCGACGACGACGAGCGCCCCTTCAAACCGAGTACGACAGTTTGTAGGACCAGTCGCTCACCGGACACGGTCGAACGCTAGACTCAAGAGCCACTGATCCCAGTTGCCCTGCCCGACGTTTGGAGGAGCTCTTGACCACCGAAGCGCCCCCGCTGGGAGAACTCGAGGCGAGTCGTCCGTACCCGCCCCGAACAGGCCCTAAAGGCAACCTCGTCTACCGGCTGATCACGACCACCGATCACAAGATGATCGGGATCATGTACGTGGTCACCTGCTTCATTTTCTTCTTCATCGGTGGCCTGCTGGCGCTGCTGATGCGTACCGAGCTGGCCGCGCCGGGTCTGCAGTTCTTGTCGAACGAGCAGTTCAACCAGCTGTTCACCATGCACGGCACGATCATGCTGCTGTTCTATGCGACTCCGATCGTGTTCGGCTTCGCCAACCTGGTGCTGCCGCTGCAGATCGGCGCGCCCGACGTGGCGTTCCCGCGGCTGAACGCCTTCTCATTCTGGTTGTTCTTGTTCGGGGCCCTGATCAGCATGGCCGGTTTCATCAGCCCGGGTGGCGCCGCCGACTTCGGCTGGACCGCCTACACGCCGTTGACCGACGCCATCCACTCGCCCGGTCCGGGGGCCGACTTTTGGATCATGGGACTGATCGTCGCCGGTCTGGGCACCATTCTCGGCGGGGTCAACATGATCACCACCGTGGTCTGCATGCGCGCCCCGGGGATGACGATGTTCCGGATGCCGATCTTCACCTGGAACATCCTGGTGACGTCGATTCTGGTGCTGCTGGCGTTCCCGCTGCTGACCGCGGCATTGTTCGGGCTGGCCGCCGACCGGCACCTGGGCGCCCACGTCTACGACCCGGCCAACGGCGGAGTTCTGTTGTGGCAGCACTTGTTCTGGTTCTTCGGGCACCCCGAGGTCTACATCGTCGCGTTGCCGTTCTTCGGCATCGTGACCGAGATCTTCCCGGTGTTCTCCCGTAAGCCGATATTCGGTTACACCACGCTGGTCTACGCGACGTTGTCGATTGCCGCGTTGTCGGTCGCGGTGTGGGCGCACCACATGTTCGCCACCGGCGCGGTGCTGCTGCCGTTCTTCTCGTTCATGACCTATCTGATCGCGGTACCGACCGGCATCAAGTTCTTCAACTGGATCGGCACCATGTGGAAGGGCCAACTGACATTTGAGACGCCGATGCTGTTTTCGGTCGGCTTCTTGCTCACGTTCCTGTTGGGTGGTCTGACCGGGGTGCTGCTGGCCAGCCCTCCGCTGGACTTCCATGTCACCGACAGCTATTTCGTCGTCGCGCACTTCCACTACGTGCTGTTCGGGACCATCGTGTTCGCCACGTTCGCGGGCACGTATTTCTGGTTCCCGAAGATGACCGGCCGGCTGCTCGACGAGCGGCTGGGCAAGCTGCATTTCTGGTTGACGTTCATCGGTTTTCACACCACGTTCTTGATTCAGCACTGGTTGGGCGATCTCGGTATGCCGCGCCGCTACGCCGATTACCTGCCCACCGATGGATTCCAGCCCTACAACGTCGTGTCCACGATCGGGGCGTTCATCCTTGGCGTGTCGATGCTTCCGTTCGTCTGGAACGTCTTCAAGAGCTGGCGCTACGGCGAAGTGGTCACCGTCGACGACCCGTGGGGCTACGGCAATTCGCTGGAGTGGGCCACCAGTTGCCCGCCGCCGCGGCACAACTTCACCGAGCTGCCCCGGATCCGTTCCGAGCGCCCGGCTTTCGAGTTGCACTACCCGCACATGGTGGAACGACTTCGCGCCGAAGCGCATGTGGGGCGGGCGCACGGTCCCTCCGACAAAGACGTCGCCCGGCAGGACGACGTCCAGGTTCGCAGCTGATGGGTCGTCTCATCGGCAATCTGGGGTGACCAGACCCCGCATGGTGTCGGCGCTGATCACCGTCACCGGCGTCGATAAGCCAGGCGTGACGTCGGCGCTCTTCGAGGTCCTCGCGGGCCACAAGGTCGAACTGCTCAACGTCGAACAAGTGGTGATCCGCGGGCGACTCACCTTGGGTGTCCTGGTGTCGGCTCCGCGGGAAGTGGCCGAGGGCAAGGAGCTGCGGGCGGAAGTCGAGGCGGCCATCCACGGCGTCGGTCTCGACGTCAGCATCGACCGCAGCGACGACCTGCCGATCATCCGGGAACCGTCGACGCACACCATCATGGTGCTGGGCCGGCCGGTCACCGCCGAAGCGTTCGGCGCGGTCGCCCGGGCGGTGGCCGCACTGGGGGTCAACATCGACCTCATCCGCGGCGTCTCCGACTATCCGGTCACGGGCCTGGAGCTGCGGGTCTCGGTGCCGCCGGGAGTCGGCGGCCAGCTTCAGGCCGCGCTGACGCGGGTTGCCGCCGACGCGGGTGTGGACGTGGCATTGGAGGACTACAGCCTGTCCCGGCGGGCCAAACGACTGATCGTGTTTGACGTCGACTCGACGCTGATCCAGGGTGAAGTCATCGAAATGCTGGCCGCCCGGGTCGGCGCCCAGGACGCCGTCGCCGCCATCACCGAGGCCGCGATGCGCGGCGAGTTGGACTTCGCGGAGTCGCTGCACCGGCGGGTCGCCACCCTGGCCGGTCTGCCCGCCGAAGTGCTCGACGAGGTCGGCGAACAGTTGGAGCTGACTCCGGGTGCGCGAACCACAATCCGAACACTTCGGCGGCTGGGGTATCACGTGGGCGTCGTCTCCGGCGGCTTCCGGCAGGTAATCGACCCGCTGGCGCACGAGCTGATGCTGGACTTCGTCGCCGCCAACCAGTTGGAAATCGTCGACGGCAAAATCACCGGCCGGGTCCTCGGCGCGGTCATCGACCGCGCCGGAAAGGCCAAGGCGCTGAGGGACTTCGCGCATCAGGCCGGCGTGCCGATGGAGCAGACGGTCGCGGTCGGTGACGGCGCCAACGACATCGACATGTTGGCCGCCGCGGGATTGGGCATCGCATTCAACGCCAAACCGGCGCTGCGGGAGGTCGCCGACGCGTCGCTGAGCCATCCGTATTTGGACACTGTGCTGTTTTTGCTCGGTGTCACGCGCGGCGAGATCGAGGCCGCCGACGCGGTCGACGGCGTGGTGCGACGCGTCGAGATCCCACCCGAGTAGCCGCGCGACCCGACAGCCGTCGCAGCGTCGCGGTACGGCACGATGGTCGGGTGCCCGAAACTGGAGTCGACGCAGCCGACCCGGATCTGCTGATCGACTTCACCGACGTTTCGTTGCGCCGTGACGGCCACATGCTTGTTGGGCCGGTGAGCTGGTCGGTCGAACTCGACGAACGCTGGGTGATCATCGGTGCCAACGGCGCCGGCAAGACGTCATTGCTGCGCATCGCCGCAGCCGCCGAGCATCCGTCGTCGGGCGTCGCCTTTGTGCTCGGTGAGCGCCTCGGCCGCGTCGACATGTCCGAGCTGCGCTCCCGGGTGGGCTTGAGTTCTTCGGCGCTGGCGCAACGGATTCCCGACCACGAGGTGGTCCGCGACCTGGTCGTCTCGGCCGGCTACGCGGTGCTCGGGCGGTGGCGGGAACGCTACGAGGACGTCGACTACCACCAGGCCATCGACGTGCTGGAAAGCCTGGGCGCCGAGCATCTGGCCGACCGCGTATACGGGACCCTGTCGGAGGGTGAGCGTAAGCGGATCATGATCGCGCGCGCGTTGATGACCGACCCCGAGCTGTTGCTGCTCGACGAACCGGCCGCCGGTCTGGACCTGGGCGGTCGCGAAGAGTTGGTGGCGCGGCTGACCGACCTGGCCGCCGACCCCGACGCTCCGGCGCTGGTCCTGGTCACCCACCACGTCGAGGAGATTCCGCCCGGTTTCAGCCACTGCATGCTGATGTCGGAGGGACAGGTCGTCGCGGCGGGTTTGCTGACCGACGTGCTGACCAGCGAGAATCTATCGGCGGCGTTCGGCCAGGCGATCACCGTCGACTTGATCGACGGGCGCTACTTCGCCCGGCGCACCCGCACCCGCGCGGCCCACCGGAGACAGTTATGACTTCACCGCAAGACCCGCCGCCACTGACGCCGCGGCCCGCCGCGACGGTGATGCTGATCCGCGACAACCCAGGTGGCATCTCCGTCTTCTTGATGCGCCGCCACTCGGCGATGGAGTTCGCCGCCGGGGTGATGGTGTTCCCGGGTGGCGGCGTCGACGACCGCGACCGCAACGCCCAGATTGCCTGGGCCGGGCCGCCGCCGTCGTGGTGGGCGGAGCGGTTCGGCACCGAAACCGAGCTGGCCGAGGCGCTGGTGTGCGCCGCGGCACGCGAGACCTTCGAGGAATGCGGCGTGCTGTTCGCCGGGCCGGCCAGCGAACCGGGCGGCATCGTCGGCGACGCATCGGTGTACCGCGAGTCCCGGCTGGCGCTGGCCGACCGAACGCTGTCGTTCGCCGACTTTCTGCGTCGGGAGAACCTGGTGTTGCGGGCTGATCTGCTGCGGCCGTGGGCGAACTGGGTGACCCCGGAAGCCGAGCGCACCCGTCGCTACGACACGTTTTTCTTTGTCGGAGCGTTGCCGGAGGGCCAGCGCGCCGACGGGGAAAACACCGAATCCGACCGTGCCGGCTGGACCACGCCGCAGGCTGCCATCGAGGACTTCGCGGCCGGCGGCTGCTTCCTGTTGCCGCCGACCTGGACCCAGCTGGACTCGCTGGCCGGACGCACGGTCGCCGACGTGCTGGCCGTCGAGCGCCAGATCGTCACCGTGCAACCGAACCTGGAGATCGACGGCGACAACTGGGTGTTCGAATTCTTCAACTCCGACCGCTACCACCAGGCACGCAAAGCCGGCGGACACCGATGGCGGATATGAGCGAGTTCGTCAGCATCCACGTCACCGCGGAGCGCCCGGGCGTTGGCACGCTCGTCGTCTCGCGGCCGCCCACCAACGCCATGACGCGCCAGGTCTACCGGGAGATCGGGCAGGCCGCCACCGAGGTCGCAGGCCGCGACGATATCGCCGCGGTGATCATCTTCGGCGGCCACGAGATCTTCTCCGCCGGCGATGACATGCCCCAACTGCGCACCCTGATCGCGCCGGAAGCCCAGAGCTGGGCACGCGTGCGCCGCGACGCCGTCGACGCCGTCGCGGCGATCCCGAAGCCGACCGTGGCCGCAATCACCGGTTACGCGCTGGGCTCCGGCCTCGGCCTGGCGCTGGCCGCCGATTGGCGGGTGAGCGGCGACAATGTGCGGTTCGGTGCAACGGAGATCCTGGCCGGTCTGGTGCCCGACGGCGGCGGCATGGCGCGGCTGACCCGCACGGTCGGTGTCAGCAGGGCCAAGGAGCTGGTGTACAGCGGGCGGTTCTTCGACGCCGAGGAGGCACTGGCGTTAGGCCTGATCGACGACATGGTCGCCCCAGACGGCGTGTACGACGCCGCGGTGGCCTGGGCCGGACGTTTCGTCGACGGACCCCAGTCCGCGCTGGCCGCGGCCAAGGCCGGGATCGACGAGGTGTTCGAACTTGGTCCCGCCGAGCGGATAGCCGCAGATCACCGGCGCTTTGTGAACGTCTTCGGCGCTGCCACTAAGCTGGCCCTTCGTGACGAGGAGTTCGAAGCCCGCCGGTGACCCGGCGCCGCAACCGCATGCCACCGCCGAGCAGGTCGAGGCCGCCCGCCACGACAGCAAGCTGGCCCAGGTGCTCTATCACGACTGGGAGGCGGAGAACTACGACGAGAAGTGGTCGATCTCCTACGACCAGCGCTGCATCGACTACGCGCGGGACTGCTTCGACGCCGCCGTCCCCGACGACGAGATCTACCGGCTGCCATACGATCGTGCCCTCGAATTAGGTTGCGGCACAGGATTTTTCCTGCTGAACCTGATCCAGTCCGGGGTGGCGCGGCGTGGTTCGGTCACCGACCTGTCCCCGGGCATGGTCAAAGTCGCCACCCGCAACGGGCAGTCTCTGGGCCTGGACATCGACGGCCGGGTCGCCGACGCCGAGGGCATCCCGTACGACGACAACACGTTCGACCTGGTGGTCGGACACGCTGTGCTGCACCACATTCCCGATGTCGAGAAATCGCTGCGTGAGGTGCTGCGAGTGCTGCGGCCGGGTGGGCGCTTCGTCTTCGCGGGCGAGCCGACCAGCGTCGGCGACGGCTACGCCCGGGCATTGTCGACGTTGACCTGGCGGATCGCCACCAACGTCACCAAGTTGCCCGGCCTGGGCAGCTGGCGGCGTCCACAGGCCGAGCTGGACGAATCCTCACGCGCGGCGGCGCTGGAGGCCCTCGTCGACCTGCACACGTTCGCCCCGAGCGATCTGGAGAAGATGGCCGGCAACGCGGGTGCGGTCGACGTCGAGACGTCGACCGTCGAGTTCACTGCTGCGATGTTGGGCTGGCCGCTGCGCACATTCGAGTACGCGGTGCCGGCGGAACGGCTGGGCTGGGGCTGGGCCAAGTTCGCGTTCACCAGCTGGAAGGCGTTGAGCTGGGTTGACGAGAACCTGTCCCGCCGCGTGGTGCCGAAGGGCTGGTTCTACAACGTGATGATCACTGGGATCAAGCCGTCCTGAACTTCAGGCTCGACGACGTTGCCTACCTGACGTCCGACACGGGCTGCGCGGCGCTGAGCGTCGTCGGCACGCTGCCGCTGACCGACCGCGTCTCCGAGATCGCCGCGCTACGAAAGCAATTCGGTGATCGGACCCCGGCGCTGGTCGAAACCGTGTTGCTGCGGCGGCGCGCGGTCGACAAACTGCCAGATGGCGGCGACTGGCTGTTCACCGACGAAGCGCTGCAGCAAGCGACCGCTGCGCCCGTGGCGTCGCATCGAGCGCAGCGATTGGCCGGCCGCGTCGTGCACGATGTCACCTGCTCGATCGGCGCCGAGGTCGCGGTGCTGCGGGGATTGGCGACCCGGGTGGTCGGCAGTGATATCGACCCGGTGCGACTGGCGATGGCGCGGCACAACCTCGGTGCGGCCGCCGACCTGTGCCGCGCCGACGCGCTGCATCCGGTGACCCGCGATGCGGTCGTGCTGGCCGACCCGGCGCGGCGCGACAGCGGACGGCGACGCTTCAATCCGCGCGACTACCAGCCCGCGCTCGACCAGCTCTTCGATGTCTACCGTGGCCGCGAGCTGGTCGTAAAGTGTGCTCCCGGAATTGATTTCGACGTGGTGAAGCGCCTCGGCTTCGACGGCGAGATCGAGGTCACTTCCTATCAGGGGTCGGTGCGGGAAGCCTGCGTGTGGTCAACGGGTTTGGCCGAGCGAGGTGTGCGCCGTCGCGCCAGCATCCTGGATCGCGGCGAGCAGATCAACGACGCCGAGCCGGACGACTGCCCGGTGCGATCTATTGGCCGCTGGATCGTCGATCCCGACGGCGCCGTGGTGCGGGCAGGTCTGGTGCGCCACTACGCGGCGCGGCACGGGCTCTGGCAGCTCGACCCGCACATCGCTTACCTGTCCGGGGACCAATTGCCCCCGGGGATACGAGGGTTCGAGGTTGTCCAGCAGTTGCCGTTCGATGAGCGCCGCCTGCGGCAGGCGCTATCAGCGCTGGAGTGCGGCGCGTTGGAGATCCTGGTGCGCGGTATGGACGTCGACCCCACGCAGCTACGACGACGGTTGGCATTGCGCGGCAGCCAGTCGCTGACCGTGGTGATCACCCGGATCGGGTCGGGCGCAGCCGCGCGGGGGACAGCCTTCGTGTGCCGGCCGTCGCGATAGAAGCGCGCAAAACCGCTTGCCACTATCCGTGCAGCTATGACGTTTGCCGCCCGTCGCAAAAGGGGCCGGGTAGGCTGTCGGGACGGCATTTCAGCCGTTCCCAGTCTGCGAGGACAAGTCGACCGATGCGCAACTTGATCGCGGCCGCTCTGGTCGCGGCCGGAGGCCTGCTGGCCTGGTCCGGCACACCGGTCGCGGCCGCTGACTCGCCTTGCGCAACGCTGGGCGGCGATGTCGAAGGTGAGCAGACCTGCCACGTGCATGCCTCCACCTCCAGCTATACCCTGGACATGAGGTTTCCGCTCGACTATGCGGACGAGCAGGCGCTGATCGACTACATCAGCCAGAACCGGGACGGATTCGTCAGCGTCGCGCAGACGTCGTCGCAGACGTCGGGAACACGCGATGTGCCGTTCCAGATGGAAGTGACCTTCCAGGAGTACCACTCCGGCCAGCCACCGGGCGGCACCCAAAGCGTCGTGATCAAGGTCTTCGAGGAGCTCGGTGGTCCTCGCCCGTCCACTTCCTACAAGGGTTTCAACTACGACCTCGGATCACACCAGCCGATCACCTTCGACACGCTTTTTGCGCCGAACAGCAAACCACTGGACTCTATCTTTCCGATCGTGCAGCGCGAGGTGGGACGTCAGACCGGTTTCGGCGCGGCGATCCTGCCCGGGTCCGGCCTCGACTCGTCGCACTACCAGAACTTCGGCATCACTGACGACGAGCTGATTTTCTACTTTGCGCCGGGAGAGCTGCTGCCGCCGACGATCGCCGGTGCCACTGAAGTCCATGTGGCGCGCAACGCCATCCCGCCGCTGACCGTCAAGGGCTAGACCGGACCCGCCTGCAGTGCCATCGCCGCTGCG
>DATFYT010000116.1:0-7247 GCA_035314925.1 Mycobacterium sp.
TCGATGTACTTGATGTACCGCCTGAGGGTGCTAGTCACAGCGGCGAGTATGCCAGGCGCATTATGCGCTGCCGTGGTCGGCCAGCGAAGCAGAGTCGGCATCACGCGACGCCTTGGCGGTTCGCCGGTAAACCACCGCTCGCGCGCCCCGTGCCGGCACGGTCGCCACACCGCGCCAGCGCGGTCGTTCGGCCGGCGCATCGGTTGGCGCAAAACGCAATTCGCGCAGCATTGTGCGCAAGGTGATGTCTGTCTCCATGTGAGCGAACGCCGCGCCGACACAACGGTTGACGCCGCCGCCGAAGGGAATCCACGCCATCGGCTTCGCGCCGCCGCCAACGAATCGGTCCGGGTTGAACGACATCGCGTCCGGGAAGCTCTCCTCCGAGTCACCGGCCAACTTGATGCTGACTATCAAGTTGGTGTTCTCTGGAATAACCCAGTCCCCCAACCGGATTCGCGTTTTCGTGCGCCGAACCGCGGCGTCGAGAACCGGCCGCGTGCGCTGCACTTCCCAGATCGTGGCCTGCCGCAATTCAGATCCACCCGCGTCGACTTCCTCGGTCAACCGTGACAACAGCAGTGGATGGCGGCGCAACCGCTCCACTGCCCAGGCCATTGATGAGGCGGTTGTCTCGTGACCGGAGGCGACCAAGGTCAACAACTCGTCGGCGATGTCGCGATCCGAAATGGGCTCACCGTTTTCATAGTGGGCCTGCAACAGCAACGCAAGCACGTCGCTGCGCTCCGCCAAGGCCGGGTCGGCCCGCGAATCGGCGATGAGCGAGTCGACGATAGCGTCGAAACGGCGCCGATACCGGATATGCCGCCCCCACGGACTCCACGGCCCCAAGTCACGCCGCATCCTCCGCGGCACCGTCAAAATTAGGCTCGCAAGCAGGACCATCGGCGGCAGCAGGTCGCGAAGCTCGTCGAGGGCGGGCCCCTCGGCGCCGAACATGGCCCGCAGGATCGCGCCGAGAGTGATCCTCGTCATCGACGGCAGTGCTTCGAACTCGCGGCCCTCCGGCCAGGTCGCGATCTCGCGCATCACCTCTTCTTCGATGACGTGCTCGTAGCTTCGCATCCGCTTGCCCTTGAAGTGCGGGACGACCACCTTTCGGCGCGCGAGGAGTTCATCGCCGGCAAGGCTGAACGTCGACCCTGGGCCAAATGCGTCGCCCAGGCTGCCGCCACCCCATGTCGGGCGTTCGATCAGATCTGTGCTGGTGATGAACAAGTCCTTCGCCACGGCCGGGTCGCAGATCACCACCGCATGGCCGATGCCCGGCAAATTCACGCTGATGATCGTGCTGCCGTACCGTCGGGACACAGCGGCATAAAATCCATGTTTTGAAGCCAGGTACGCAATGGCCTGGACGGGCTTCGGTACCCGCGGACCCGGCGGTAGCCGCACCGGCTCGGTTGTGGCCGTTACCATGTTTTCCACTCTCCGTGTCCCCGTGCCGGTACTGCAAAGGTTTCCGCGCCGGCACACCACAGTATCCGGTGGCCGGCACGTCCTGCATTGTATTGCTGCCCCGCAAACACCAGCGTCACCCAGGGCCGTGTAGACACAAATGCATGCCGCCAGTGCCAAACTCAGCCGTGCCACCGGGTTTCGAGGCGCCGTTCGACAACGAAATCGGGCTGGTATTCACCGAACTCAGCCCGGACAGCGCGCGGGCCCAACTCGAAGTTCAGCCCAAGCTGCTGCAGCCGATGGGCATCGTGCACGGCGGCGTCTACTGCTCGATGGTCGAGAGCATGGCCAGCGTGGCCGCGTACACGTGGCTCAGTGTGAATGGCGGCGGCGCGGTCGTCGGGGTCAACAACAACACCGACTTTCTGCGGGCGATCGGCAGTGGCACGGTGTACGGCACGGCGACGCCGGTGCATCGCGGCCGTCGTCAGCAGCTGTGGCTGGTCACTATCACCGATACCGACGATCGCGTGGTGGCCCGCGGTCAGGTGCGGCTGCAGAACCTAGAAGAAGCACCGCCAGGGCGCTAGCTGGCCGCTTTCGCCGCCTCACCCTCGTGCGCCTCGGCAGCCATCACCGCCAGCTGCTCGAGCCGGGTGCGGGCAAACGCTTGCTGCTCGGTGATGGTCAGCTGGCCGCGCCGACCACTCAAGAACGTCACCGTCCACGACAGCACCGTGGTGACCTTGTTCTTGAATCCGATCAGGTACACCAGGTGCAGCAACAGCCAGGCGAACCAGCCGATCAGGCCGCCGAACTCGAGCGGGCCGATCTTGACGACCGCATAAAACCGTGAGACCGCGGCCATCGAGCCTTTGTCGAAGTACTGGAAGGGCTCCCGCTCGGCCGGATTGGCGCCGGCAAGTTCGGCTTTGATCGTGGTCGCGGCATACTTACCCTCCTGGATGGCGCCCTGTGCGACCCCGGGCACACCATCGACGGCGGCCATGTCACCGATCACGAAGACGTTCGGGTAGCCGGGCACCGAGAGGTCGGGCAATACCTTGACCCGGCCGGCGCGGTCGAGTTCGACCGCCGACTGACGGGCCAGATCCCGGCCCAACGGGCTGGCGGACACCCCGGCCGACCACACCTTGCAGGCGGACTCGATGCGTCGGACGGTGCCGTCGGAATCCTTGACGGTGATGCCGTCGCGGTCGACATCGGTCACCGTCGCGCCGAGCTGGATCTCGACGCCCATCTTCTCCAGCCGCGCGGCAGCCTTCTTGCCGAGGTTGTCGCCCATCGGTGGCAACACCGCAGGGGCCGCGTCGAGCAGGATCACCCGCGCCTTGGTCGAATCGATGTGTCGGAAGGCACCTTTCAACGTGAAGTCCGCGAGTTCGGCGATCTGCCCGGCCATCTCGACACCGGTGGGTCCGGCGCCGACGACGGTGAAGGTGAGCAGCTTTTTCCGCCGCTCCGGATCGTTGGACCGTTCGGCCGCTTCGAATGCACTCATGATGCGACCACGCAACTCCAGCGCATCGTCGATGGACTTCATGCCGGGCGCGAATTCGGCGAACTGGTCGTTGCCGAAGTAGGATTGGCCGGCGCCGGCGGCGATGATCAGGCTGTCAAACGGCGTCTCATAGGTGTGGCCGAGCAACTCCGAGACGATGAACTTGCCGTCCAGATCGATGTGCGTGACGTCGCCCAGCAGCACCTGGACGTTGCGTTGGTTGCGCAGGATGACGCGGATCGGGGGAGCGATCGCTCCCTCGGCGACGATGCCGGTCGCGACCTGGTACAGCATCGGCTGAAACAGGTGGTGGGTGGTGCGGGCGATCAACTTGATGTCGACATTGGCCCTCTTGAGCTTTTTGACGGCGTTCAGCCCGCCGAATCCGGATCCGATGACCACGACCTGGTGTCGACGATTGGGAGCAATGTTTTCGGGTTGGGCGCTCATGGTTTGGTTGCTCCTCGACGGCGACTGCGTTCACTACTACGTTAGTCACGCGGACCTGCCATTATCGAGTTCAAACCCTGTGATCAGCCCCACTCCCGCCGTCGAACGTGACGCGGCTCGCCGGGTGTCAGAGACCGACCAGCGGACGCAGCGCCTCAGCGGCCGCGGTGACCGCGCCGGGCGTGTAAAAGGGCATGTTGATGATCACGCCGTCGATTCCGGCATCCAGCACCTTGGCCTGAACCTGCTCGGCGATGAAGTCAGCGTTGCCGGCCAGCGTGCGCTGGCTCATCTCCGCCGGGATTTGTTCTGGCTTGACGTTTTCGTCCAGCAACACGGTCAGCAAGACGCTGGTCTCCAGCGTCGCGGGGTCGCGGCCGATCTCCTCGCAGCGCTCCCGCACAACTTTGACCTTGCCCGGCAGTTGGTCGAATCCGGCGATCACGTTGAGGTGGTCGAAGTGCCGAGCGGCCAGCGGGATTGTCTTCTTCTCGCCGCTGCCGCCGATCATCAGCGGAACGTGATCGCGGTAGCGCGGGTTGGCCATCGCATTTTCCGCGCGGTACCACATGCCGGAAAAGGTCGGTCGCTCACCTTTGATCATCGGCAGGATGATCTCCAGTGCCTCGTCAAGCCGGTTGAACCGATCGGTGAAGGTGCCGAATTCGTATCCCAGCTGGTCGTGTTCGAGCTCGAACCAGCCCGTGCCGATGCCCAGAATCGCCCGGCCCGCGCTGACCACGTCGAGGGTGGTGATGACCTTGGCCAGCAGGGTCGGGTTGCGGTAGGTATTGCCGGTAACCAGCGTGCCGAGCTGCACCCGCTCGGTGGCGGTGGCCAGCGCGCCGAGGGCGGTGTAGGCCTCCAGCATCGGTTGGTCGGGGGAGCCCAGCATCGGCAGTTGGTAGAAGTGGTCCATCACGAAAACCGAGTCGAATCCCGCAGATTCGGCCTCGCGAGCTTGCGCGATGACGGTTGGAAAGAGCTGTTCGACGCCGGTGCCGTAAGAAAAGTTGGGAATTTGAAAGCCAAGTCGGATAGTCACGCGACCTACCCTAATGACCGTCCGCCGACGGCGG
Source organism: Mycobacterium sp. (assembly GCA_035314925.1). GTDB lineage: Bacteria > Actinomycetota > Actinomycetes > Mycobacteriales > Mycobacteriaceae > Mycobacterium. The sequence continues at coordinate 4,474 of DATFYT010000116.1, forward strand.
AGGTCGCCAAGTGAATTGTTCGCGCTAGGCGAACTGCGTCAGCGCACCATGGCTGACGTGCAACAGCTGTCCGGTGATATGGCGGGCAGCGGAGCTGGTCAGGAACAGCGCCAACCGCGCGACCTCGTCGGCAACCGACGGCGGTGTGCCGGACAGTCCGTCGTAGCCCGGCTGCGCGCCGCGCCCGGCGGCGACGGCGTTGACCGTGATACCGCGGGTCCCGAAGATGGTGGCCTGGCCGGCGACCCAGTTCGACAGCGCGGCCTTGATCGCGGCCTCGGCGCTACCGGCGCGCGGATTCTCCGGCACGACGCTGATGATCGACCCACCGGAGCGCAGGTGATCGCCCACGGTCTGGACGGTCAGCACCGCCGAGAGCACGGTGGCGTCCAGCGAGTTGCGCCATGCGGTGGCCAGATCCGGCAGCGAGTACACGCGCGGGTCACCGGGGTTCCAACGCGGCGCCGGGATGTTGACGATGGTGTCGATGTGATGTGGGAACAGCCCGCGGACCTCGGCAAGGCTGGCGGGGTCAGTCGTGTCGCAGACGATTGCGTCCGCCTCGAGCTCCTTGGCTGCCACTTCGAGATCGTCTCGACGAGCTCCGGCCAAGGTAATCGTGTGGCCGGCGTCGCGGAACCCCTCAGCAACGACACGGCCTAGTTCGGTATCGCCCCCGGTGACCAGCACGTCCACCGCCATGACCTCCTCGTATTCAGCACTGAACCCAAGTGACGGCCACTTACAGGCAGCTGCGGCTTCCGCCTGGAGCAACGGTCATCCGATGCTTCGATGGTGGCACACCGCAACGCCGTTCCCTGGGATTTCAGGGCGTGTATGGCGTCATTCTTCGAACATGTTACTGGACGGTAGCTAGAGAACAAACTCTGATTCCGGCACGGCGCGGTCACCGTTGGACAACGGTTGGCACCATGACCTGCCGACTGGGAAACTAAGCGGGTGCTCCCACGGCGGCACGGCCTGCCCAGGCACGGGACCCGGATCTGGGTTGTGCCGCTCGTGCTGGTGACGACGTTGTCCGGGTGCGGTTCGACGCCACCGCCGGCTACGCACACCTCGTCCCAGGGTCACTCGTCGGCGCAGTCGGTCATGGTGTTCGCCGCTGCGCCGCTGAAGCCGACGTTCACCCTGCTCGCCGGGAAGTTCCAGGCCGATAATCCCGGCAGCACAGTCGATTTCGACTTCGCGGGCTCCACGGACCTGGCGACTCGGCTGACCTCAGGTGCCACCGCTGACATCTTCGCCTCGACCGACACCGCCCAAATGGACACTGTTTCCAAGGCGGGATTAACGGAGACCGATCCGGTCAATTTCGCGTCCAACACATTGGTCATCGTGACGGCGCCGGGCGATCCCAAACAGATCCACTCGTTCGCCGACCTCGCCAAACCCGGGCTCAACGTCGCGGTGTGTCGAGAGCCGGTGCCCTGCGCGGCGGCGACCGAGCGCATCGAGGACAACACCGGCGTCCATCTCAACCCGGTCAGCGAAGAACCGGCGGTATCCGATGTTCTGGCCAAGGTCACGCGCGGCGAGGCCGACGCCGGGCTGGTCTATGTCACCGACGCACGCAACGCCGGCAATGAAGTCAGCACAGTCACGTTCGCCGAGTCAGCCGCCGCACCCGTCGCGTATCCGATCGCCGTCCTCAAACATGCGTCGCAGCCCGCGCTGGCGCAGAAGTTCATCGACCTGGTGACCGGGGCGACGGGTCAAAAGGTGCTCAACCAGGCCGGCTTCGCCGGGCCCTGAAGACGCGCCCGGCGGCGATCCGGATGCCGCTCGTTCGGCGTCGCCGCGAGGCTTCGCCGGCTTGGCCCGCTGATCTGCGCTGATGCCTCGGATTGTGTCCTCGAAATCGGCGGCAAATCAGTAACATAGTCAGCATTAGGAACTTTTCCCACGGCTGTAACACGATAGGTTTTTGCTTATGGACGAGGTGCACGCCCACTCGACACGGCCTAAAAGCCGTTGGACGACGCTGGCGGTCGCGGCGATAAGCGGCGCCGGCGCCATCGCGCTCGCGGTGCCCGCCGCCGTAGCAAGCGCCGACCCGGTTCCACCGCCGGGAACAACCACAGCCGCACCTCCGCCGCCCAACGGTCCGGCAGATGCGGCGCCTGGCCCGGGCGCGCCTCCGGCGGCACCTCCGCCTGCCGACCCGGTCGCAGCGCCACCCGGAGCCGGCCCCAACCAGCCTGCGCCGCCGCCGACCGATCCGAACGCGCCCCAACCGGCCCGTATCGACAACCCGGTCGGCGGGTTCAGCTACGTCATTCCGGCCGGCTGGGTCGAGTCGGACGCCACCCACCTCGACTACGGCTCGGCATTGCTCAGCAAGGAGACCGGACCGCCCGCTCCGGGCCAGCCACCACCGGTCGCCAACGACACCCGCGTCGTGCTCGGCAAATTGGATCAGAAGCTGTACGCCAGTGCTGAACCCGACAACACGAAGGCCGCAACCCGGCTGGCGTCGGACATGGGCGAGTTCTTCATGCCCTACCCAGGCACACGAGTCAATCAGGAGACCACCGCCCTGAGCGCCAAGGGAATGTCCGGGGGTGCGTCGTTCTACGAGGTGAAGTTCAGCGACGCCAGCAAACCGAACGGCCAGATCTGGGCCGGAGTGGTCGGTCCGTCGGGGCCGAACGTCGCGCCGGCCGCGGCGAACCAGCGCTGGTTCGTGGTGTGGCTGGGCACTGGGAACAACCCGGTGGACAAGGCGGGGGCGAAGACGCTGGCCGAATCCGTCC
>DATFYT010000117.1:0-2243 GCA_035314925.1 Mycobacterium sp.
TCACGGCTCGACAAGCCCATGCCGACGAGATCGACCGTCAGCTGCAGGACTGGTTCGGCGGCCAGGATCTGCGCCGTGCCGTGGATGACCTTGCCGCCGCGGGCATTCCCGTTGCGCCGGTGGTGTCGCCGTCGTTGGTCACCGAGAACGATCAGCTCAACGACCGCGGGTTCCTGGAAACACTCGAGCATCCGCGCACCGGTTCGGGCCGTTACCCGCGCCCGCCGTTCGCCCCGCTCGATGGACAGCGCGCGTGGCTGATGCGCCCGCCGCCGACGCTCGGCGAGCACAATGACGAGGTACTGCGTGACATGTGCGGGCTCACCGACCAAGAACTCGCCCGTTTGGCATCGGCCGGGGTGATCGGCACCCGGCCCAAAGGGCTGTGAAAGTAAGGAGTAAGCGATGCGCGTAATCGTCGATGAAACGTTGTGTGAGGCCAATGGATTCTGCGAATCATTAGCGCCGGACATCTTCGAGATCGGGAAATCCGACGTGGTGCACGTCGCCGACGCCGACGTGCCGGAGCATTTGAAGATCGACGTGGCGGCCGCGGTCGATCAGTGCCCCAAGGCCGCGCTGCGGCTGGTCGACTGAGAGGGCCTACCGCGGCCTCAGCGTTACCGGCATCTCGTCGTAAATCGACATGTTGGTGGTCAGATTCGGGTAAGTCACCCGGGCCGGTCCGAGAGTGATGCCGTCGCAGCGCGGCAGCAGTTCATCCAGCACGGCGTGGATCTCGGCGCGGGCAAGCATGGCGCCCAGGCAGTGGTGCGCTCCGCCGCCGCCGAACGCGACATGCGGGTTGGGTTGGCGTCCGATGTCGAACGTGAACGGCGAGGAGAAGACCTCCTCGTCGCGATTGGCCGAGCGCAACATCGACACCACCCGCTCGCCCTTGGGGATGTGCTGACCGTCCATTTCGATGTCGACCTTGGTGCTGCGGGTCCAGTACGCCACCGGCGAGGCCCAGCGCAGCACCTCCTCGACGGCGCTGGATCGCACGGATTCGTCGTCGCGGTACCGCTCGATCTGCTCCGGGTTGTCGACGAACGCCTGCAGCCCGATGGCCAGCGCGTTTTTGGTCGTATCGCTGCCGGCAAACGCGAGCACGAAGAAGAAGAACTCGAGTTCGTTTGCGGCCAAGCTGAATTGCTCACCGTCGTCACCGGTGATGACGCCGGACGCAATCGTGCTCCAGATGTCGTCGGCCGGATTGCGCCGTTTCTCGGCCGTGAGTTCCATGGCGTAACCGAAGATCGTCGCGAAGATCTCGGCGTCGAGCTGATCTCCGGTGGATTGAGCCTTGAGGATGCGGTCGAATCCGTCGAAGATGCGCGGCCGATCCTGTTCCGGAATGCCGATGATGTCGCCGATCACGGTCATCGGCAGCGCGTCTGCAACATCGTCGATCCAGTCGCCGCTACCGCGGGCGAGCAGGTCGTCGATCATCCGCGACGCACGGGCCCGAATGCCGTCTTCGAGCTTGGCGATCGCCCGGGGTGTGAAGGCACTCGAGATGAGTTTTCGGTGCTTGCTCTGCTCCGGCGGGTCCAGCGTGATGATCGTCGGATAGGACGCGAACAGGTCGGCCGGCTGGATAAGCGGACCGTTTACGGCCGTGAACGACTCGTGGTCGCGATGCAGCCGCACGGCATGCCGGTGTTTGGTGGTCATCCAGAAATCCCGCTTGACGGTCTTTGCGACGCCAGGGGTCAGCCCGTGGCGGAACAGCGGTCTGGTACGGCGTAGCTCGGTGAAGACGTCATCGGGAAAGCCATTGCGCCACAATGAGAAATCGGACAGATCGACTGTCGAAGCCGTCATCCGCAACCTCGATTCTCCTCGACGCTCACGCCGCGAAGGGTGCCGGTATTTTGACTCACCCTACCGTCGGCCACAGCGTGCGTTGACGTTCAATGCTTAAAATAGTAAAAATAGACTTGAGTCCGCCAACGCGGCGAGCGTGAGTGCGGCCGTGCGCAAGTTGGCTGGCGCGGGAAATGGACCGAAAGAAGGCGGTAGTGACGGACACGGTTTCGGACACCTCCATCGATCCGTCCGAACGCGAATTCGGGCCCAGCGGCATCAGCCTGTCGCCATACCGATTCCCGACCGGATGGTTCATCATCGGCTTTGCCTCGGACCTGGCGGCCGGCGAGGTCAAGCGGGTGCACTACTTCGGCGAGGAAATGGTGCTGTTCCGCACCGAGTCCGGCGAGGTGAACGTGCTCGATGCGTAC
>DATFYT010000118.1:0-14756 GCA_035314925.1 Mycobacterium sp.
CGACAAACGCATCGACCTGCCGACGGCCTCACCGACACCGACCGGGCCGCCGCTGGCGTTGTAGCCGTAGTAGCAGTGGGTCAGCATCACGACGCCCGCCATGATAATCACCTCCACGAACGACCAGAACACGTCGTTGGGCCGCAGGAAGGTCCGGAAGTAATGCTCGTAGGTGCCGGAAGCCTGTCCATACACCACCGTCGTGATGATTTGCGGAGACAGGAACGACATGATCAACCCCAAAGAGTAGAGCGGGATGATCACCACCAGCCCGGCCAGCGCCCGGGTCGAGACCAGGTAGGCCATCGACTTGACGCCCATCACTTCCAATGCGTCGATCTCCTCGCTGATTCGCATGGCGCCCAATTCGGCGGTAGCGCCGGCGCCCACCGTGGCCGCCAGCACGACACCGGAAACGACCGGGGCAACCAGACGCACGTTGATCAGTGCGGCGACAAATCCGAGCAGCGTCTGGAGTCCGACGTGGCCCAGTGACGAGAGACCCTGAATGGCAACCAGCGAGCCGGACGACAGCGTCACGAAAGCGATGATCACCGCGGTGCCGCCGACGACGGCCATGGCGCCGGTACCCATACCGACCTCGGCGATCAGCCGCACGATTTCCTTGCGGTAACGGGTCAGCGCCCAACCCATGTCGCGACCGCCGAGGACCGCGAACCAGCCCAGCCTCCCGGCTTCTTCAAGGGGTCGGGTCGCGGCGCCGCCGAAGCGACGAAGGTCGGCGGATACACGCGGGAAGCGGCCGCTCAGTACTTGGGCCAGCGTCATCCCAGGGCCCCCGTTCCGAACTTGACACCGATGGTGGTCAGCACAACGTTGACCGCGTACAGCGCTACCACACATAGCACCACGGTCTCGTTGACCGCGGTGCCCAGACCCTTCGAACCGCCGCGCACGGTCAGCCCCCGGTAACAGCCGACCAGGCCCGCGATGAGACCGAAGGTCAACGCCTTGATCGTCGCGATGACCACTTCGGGCAGTCCGGTGAGCTGGGTCAGCGTAGCGAGGTAGGCACCGCCGGACACGTTCTGGAGGTAGACGCCGAAAAGGAAGCCGCCGACCAGTCCCACCATGCTCACCAGGCCGTTGAGTAGCATCGCGACCAAGGCGCAGGCCAGAACCCGGGGCACCACCAGTCGGTGGATGGGGTCGATGCCGAGCACCTCCATCGCGTCGATCTCTTCACGGATGGTGCGCGCACCCAGGTCGGCGCAGATGGCCGTGGCCGCCGCGCCTGCAACCACCAGCACGGTCACAATCGGGCCGATCTGGGTGACCACAGCGATGCCCGCGCCCGCCCCCGAGATGTCGGCGGCGCCGACCTGGATCAGCAGGATGTTGAACGTGAAGATGAAAAGCACCGTCACCGGCACCGAGACCGCCGTGGTCGGCAGAATTGCGACCCTGATGATGAACCAGCACTGGAGAATGAATTCTTTCCACTGAAACGGCGGTCGGAACAACGCTTTTCCGGTGAGCACGCACATCCGGAAGAAGCCACCGACAAGGACCAGCGGCGGACCTAGCCGGTCGCGGACGGCATCGGTGATTCGTGGCTGCGTCGTCGTCACCGGAGCCCCCTCAGGAGGGAACCGCGTGCCTCACGGCGTCGCGGCTGATGGTGTCGCACGCCTCCTCCTTGCCCCGTCCCTAGGTGTGTGACGTCCGTCTCCCTACTCGCAGGTAGTAAGGCAGACCACAGGACTGTACCCGATGGGTTCGTGGGCTTGCATAGCATCCGCGTTATTCGCCTTTCGTGAATTTGACCTGCGAGTTCTTCGTTATGTCAGCTTCACCCATCCCTCGTTGGATCCGTTGACGCGTAAGCGCTTTGAGGGGCGTCCGAGGCACCGTAGCGTGCCCGCAATTCGGTCTTCAATACCTTTCCGGCAGGGTTGCGGGGCAGCGCGTCGACGATCTCCAGCCCCTTGGGGTGCTTGTAACGCGCCAGTCGCTCGTTGAGGAAGTCGTCGAGATCATCGAGACTCAAGCTCTTTTGCGGCCCGTCGGCCGCAACGGCCGCAACCGCAATCGGTACCTCTCCCCACTTTTCGTGTGGACGACCGATGACCGCGACCTCGACGATCCCGGGGTGACTGGCCAGGACGTTCTCCACCTCCGCGCAGTAGATGTTCTCGCCGCCGGAAATGATCATGTCCTTCTTTCGGTCGACCACCCAGACATAACCCTCCTCGTCCATCCGGACCAGGTCGCCGGAGTGGAACCAGCCGCCGTGAAACGCCTCGGCAGTCGCCTCCGGGTTGTTCCAGTAGCCGCTCATCAATGTGGGTGCGCGGTAGACGATTTCACCGACCTCGCCGATGGGCACGTCGTTCATGTCTTCGTCGACCACCCGGGCGGCCACCGTCGGGATCACCTTGCCTACCGAACCGCGCTTCCGGATCGCGTCCTCGCCGAGCAGCATGCAGGTGACCGGCGACATCTCCGTCTGGCCGAATGCGGCCAGAATCTGCGTCCCGGGAAAGGTTTCCGACATCTGTCGCAGCAGGGTGTCCGACGCCGGGGCGGCGCCCCACGACATCACCCGCAGTTTCACGTCGCGCGGATTGGCCTGCTGCGCATTGCATACCGCCTGCCATTGAGCGGGCACCAGGAAGATCCCGGTGACCTTCTCCGCGGCCAGCACGTCGAGCAGGTGCCCGGGGTCGAACGCGCCCAGCGGATGGATCACGGTGGGAATCCCGAGCAGCATCCCGGTCAACATGTTGCCGACACCAGCGATGTGGAAGAACGGGACGCCGATAAAGCCGACATCGTTGACGTCGACGCCGTGCGTATAGAGGCCGGTCATCGTCTGCCCGGTCAGGTTGGTGTGGGTCAGCACGGCGCCCTTCGGCCGCCCGGTGGTGCCCGAGGTGTACATGATCAGCGCCGGCGAATCGTTGGGGACGTCGACCGGTTCGGCCGGATCACCGGACTCGTTCACCAACTCCTCGTAGCTCAGCAGTCCCCCATCGGCGGCGTCACCCGCGACGACGACAGTGTTCAGCACCGAGGTGATATCGCGGACGCCGTTGCCCACCGCGGCCAGGACGGGTTCGGTGATCATCACCCGGGCCTCGCAGTCGTCGACCAGGAAGGCGATCTCGGTCGGGGTCAGCCGGAAGTTGATCGGAACGGCGATGGCTCCGATCATGTTGGCCGCCAGCACCGACTCGACGAACTCGGTCCGGTTCAGCATCAGGATCATCACCCGGTCCCCGGAACCGACCCCTCGGCGGCTCAGGGCGCCGGCCAGCGCAGCAACGCGGCGGCGTAGTTCGGACCAGGTGACGGTATGACCCAGGAATCGCAGCGCCGCAGCACCCGGCTGCATTAACGCGTGCCGTTCGAGTTGATTGACCCAATTCTGTCGTCGCGCCAGATACGGCTGCTGGGCGGTGACCCCGACATCAGAGCCGGTATGAGCCAGGTGGCCAGTCAACTCTGTGGTCAATTAGTTGCTTCCTTCCTGGTCGCTGACTCGTTCTTCGAGTTGATATTTGATAAAACTTGGTGTTGTCTGGATCACACTATGGTCTTGGTGGCGCGAAGACAACCCCGTTGACCTCCCTGGGGGCACCCATTTCTGCGCGGGTTTCCACGCGACGGGAGGCGAAGCTTCCGCTGCGCCGAGCACAGCTGTCCGACGAGGTCGCGGGCCATTTGAGGGTCGCGATCATGTCGGGCGCGCTGCGGCCGGGGACGTTCATCCGGCTCGACGAGACAGCGGCCAAACTCGGCGTCAGCGTCACGCCGGTTCGCGAGGCGTTGCTGAAGCTGCGTGGCGAGGGCATGGTGCAACTTGAGCCGCACCGCGGCCACGTCGTGCTGCCGCTGACCCGCCAAGACATCGCCGACATCTTCTGGCTGCAGGGAACCATCGCCAAGGAGCTTGCCGCCACCGCGAGCCAGAACATCACTGACGCCGAGATCGACGATCTCGAACGCATCACCGATGCGCTGGCCACCGCCGTCGCCGCCGCGGACACCGAGGCGATCGCGGCGACGGAGTTCGCGTTTCACCGGGCTTTCAATCACGCCACCGGTCGAATCAAGTTGGCCTGGTTCCTGCTGCATGTCGCGCGCTACATGCCGTTGACGGTCTACGCCGCCGATCCGCAATGGGGTGCAGCCGCGGTCAAGAACCACCGCGAGTTGATCGCTGCGCTGCGACGCCGCGATACCGCCGCGGTCGTCGAGCACACCCATTGGCAATTCACCGACGGCGCGCGCCGGCTCACCAAAACGCTGGACCAAAGCGGGATCTGGGGCTAGTTCTCCGAAGACAATTCCTCGGCGCGTCGCTTCAGGTTTTCGGCGAGGTAGTCCAAGACGTTGTCAGCCAGTTTCTTGACCATCGGCGCTGGAACCGGCAACGCGGGCTCGACGTCCATGTCCACCGTCAGCAGCGACGTCGCACCCATCTCCACAACGCTGAACAACTGCTCCTGCTTTTTGAAAAGATTGCCCTGCTGCATCACGGTCTGAATTTGATTCGGGCCCGGGTAGTAGACCGCCTGGATCAACGTGTCTTCGATAGCTTCATAAGCAGCATCAAGGCGTAACTGGCTGGGGCGCCCGTCGTCGTAGCGGGCGAGCACCCACAGGCCTTTTATCTCTTGGTTCCACTGCGGGTAGGACTCGAAGTCGGCGACGATGGCCAGGATCGAGGCGGCGTCCGCGTCGACCTCGACGGTCTTGCTAACAAACGGCATTGGCCGAGCATAACGACGGAGCTAACTCACGCTGGCCGTGGATAGCAACGAGCGGATGGCGTCCGGGATTGGCACCGGTCGGCGGCTGGTGCGGTCGATGTAGACGTGCACCCAATGCCCGAGTGCCGCGATCTTCTGCTCTTCTGCGTCTTCTGCGGCGGCCGATCCTTCGACCGCCTGGAAGATGCCGAGCCGATAGGTGACGCTGCTGCGCCCCAACCTGGTGACCGCCAACCCAACGACGAGCCTCTGCGGGAAATGCAGCTCGGAGAAGTAGCGGCAACCTGATTCGGCGACGATGCCCTGGGCAGCCATGGTGACCGGGTCGACGTCGACGTTCGTGTTGATCCAGCCGTTGATCGCCGTGTCGAAGAGCTGGTAGTAGACCGCGTTGTTCAGGTGCCCGAACATGTCGTTGTCGGCCCATCGCGTGAGCACCGGCCAGAGCACCGGAAAGTCGCGGCTGGTGAGCCCGTCCGAGTCGGGCGGACCCGCAGAAAACGGAGTCATTGTTGTATGACTACCAGTAGCGCATGGCACGTCGAAACAGGTCCGCCAGAACCGGTTTGCTCATCTCCCGCGGAGCGTTCTGTAAAAGGCGCTGCTGAGGATAAGCACCCTCGGTCAGGGCGACCACGTCATCTTCGGTGTATCCCACTCCGCTCAGCCCGTTGGGCATTCGCACCGCTCGCATGACGCGGATGAGTTCGTTGGCCAGCACCTCGCCGGCATCATTCGCGCCGGCGCCTTGCGTGTCAGCGCCGAGCAGCCGTGCGCCCTCCAAGTGCCGCTCCGGACTCACCTCAGCGGTGTAGTGGAACGACGACGGTGCATTGAGGATGACGGCCATGCCATGCGGAACGAGCGGCTCGTTGGCCGGGTAACCCGAGGGACGGAAGTCATGGTCATGTATCAGCCCTGCCACCGCGTAGGCCATGCCGTGTGGTGCGTGAACGCCCGCGTTGCCAAACGCGATGCCCGCAAGCGTTGCGGCCCACATCATCTGCTCGCGGGCCTCGCTATCGGAAGCGTCATGCACCGCACGCTCCAAAAACTGCCCCAGCAGGCGCAGCGCCTCACGGCAGCCAAGATCACTCCACGGATTGGCACCCTGACTCATGGGTCGCAGGCTGGGTCGCTCGGGAGCGCGCCGCTGGACAGAGGGCCGCGCGGTGTAGGACTCCAAAGCGTGCGACAACACATCGAGCCCCGCCGAGGCGACGACCTCGGCGGGCAGACTCGCTGTGCAGTCGGGGTCGACGAGCGCCTCGGTGGGACGTAGCGCGTGCGAAGCGATGCCCGTCTTCGCCGACAGCGACAACAGGTCGAAAATCGTGATGCCGGTTACCTCGCTGCCGGTGCCCGCCGTGGTCGGGCACGCGATATGCGGCTTGAGCGGGCCGGGTACGGGCTTGCCCTCTCCGATGGGCGCGTTGACGTAGGTCAGAAAATCAGCGGGATAGGTGGTGTACAGATTGGCGGCCTTGCACGTGTCGATGACAGAGCCGCCGCCCAGCGACACGTAGCCATCGGGTTCTACTTCTTGCGCGAACCGCGCGCCCTCCTGAAACGACGCGTCGGTGGGCTCGACATGTACGTCGGTAAAGGTGACGACGTCCATACCGGCCGCGACAAGCGAGTCGTGGGTCGTCGCAAAGATGGGCAGTGCCGCCACCTTGGGGTCGGAGAACAACGCCACCCGCCGCAACCCGAGAGCGCCGGCTCGGTCACCGACCTCCGCCAGACAACCGCGCCCGAAAGTCACCCGCGACGCGTCGACAGTGAAAGCTCCGTCGCAGTCCTGCGCAGCAATTGGGATTTCGCAGCACGCCATCGATCCTCCTGAGCCGCTCGCGACGGCAATCTACCGCACGCTCAGGCGCCGTCCCACATCTGGCGCAGGGCATCGCCCTGCAGCTCGAACAACCGCTGCGACGCCGACCAATCAGGCAGCAGCGAATCGAAGCCGTGGCACGCGCGCGCAAAGACATGCAGCTCGGTGCCGACCCCGGCCCGCAGCAGCCGCTGCGCATAGTCGATCGCTTCGTCACGGAAGGGGTCGATCTCCGCGCAGGTGATCAAGGTGTCGGGCAGCCCGTCGAACCGGGATCGTCGCGCGGGCACGGCCGCCGCCGACCCGTCCGACGCCAGGTAGTGGCGCCACATCAGCTCTGCGGCCTCACCGTCGAACGCCGGGCTGGTGGCGAACTCCGCCTTCGACGCGGTGGCGCGATCGTCCAGCACCGGCTGGTGCAGCAGCTGGAAGACGATCGGCGGCAGCGAGCCCTCGGCGGCGCGAAGCGCCAAACCCGCCGCCAGCGTGGCACCGGCGCTGCTGCCCGCAACGGCGATCCGGGCCGCGTCGACGCCGAGTTCGGTCGCGTTGTCGGCGACCCATCGCAGCGCAGTGACCGCGTCGTCGAGCGCGGCCGGATACGGGTGTTCCGGGGACAGCCGGTAGTCGACCGACACCACTGTGCAGCGGCCGCGGCGGGCGAGTTCCACGCACTGCCGGTGATCGGTGTCGAGGTTTCCCAACGCGAATCCGCCGGCGTGGCAGTACACCACCACCGGCGCCGGTGCCGTCTGCCCACCGCGGTAGACGCGCACCGGGACGCCGGCCGCATCGGCCTGCGCCGTGTGGTCGGCGATCTGCAGGCCAGACACGTCGGTGAGTGCGGCCGCTTCACGGCGGCGGTCGTTGAACGGCTCGCGCATGAGCTTGATCGCACGCAACGAGAAGTTCGTCCGCGTCGTCGCGATGGCACGCAGCGCGGGATCGAGCCGCTCGGCGCCGTCCAATTCCGTCATGCCGTCATTGAATCTTCAGGCATTGACCACCGTCGATGACGAGCTCTGACCCGGTGATGAACGACGCCTGGTCGGAGACCAGGAACGCAACGGCGTCGGCTACCTCGGACGGTTGGCCGATCCGTCCGGACACCGCGGTCGCCACCAAGCGGGCCTGGGTCTCGGCGTCAAGCATCGGGGTCGCGATCGGTCCGGGGAACACGGCGTTGACGCGGATGCCCGCCGGCGCGAGTTCCGCCGCGACGGCCTGGGTCAGGCCGCGCAGCGCCCACTTCGACGACCCGTAGGCGATGTTCTTCGGGAACGGCCGGATCGCCCCGGTGCTGCAGGTGTTGACGATCGCCGCACCATCGGCGGAGCGCAGCTGGTCGAGTGCGGTGCGGATACCCAGGAAGGCGCCCAGACAGTTGACCCGCCAAGCCTTTTCGAATCCCTCGGCCGACTCGTCGTCGATCGAGGCGCGGCGCAGCACGCCGGCGTTGTTGACCAAGGTGGTCAGCGATCCGAACCGGTCAACGGTGGTTGCGACGGCCTCCTGCCACCCCGACTCCGACGTCACGTCCAGTGGAATCGCGATCACCCCGTCGTCGCCGAGGCCGTCGACCGCGGCGCGCAGTTCGTTGGCGCTGATGTCGCAGGCCGCGACGAAAAGCCCGTCGGCACGCAGCCGTTGGACGATGGCCCAGCCCTGTCCGCGGGCGGCTCCGGTCACCAGGGCGACGCGTTGTTGAGTGGTCACGATGACGGAACCTCCGGGCGGTCACCGAGGCCGCCGCTGGTGATGAAGCGGCATCGCCGCCGACGGAATCGCCACCGCGTGGCGTCGCGGCTCAGTTCGTCGTCGAACAGGGCGGGCCTTAGATGCATGGTGCCGGCTTCGACGAGCAGCACCTGGGAACGTGCGGTGGCGGCGTCCCCGGATACCTCGATGCTCGATACCCCGGTCAAATGCAACCCGCGCGGCGCGGATTCGAACATGGCGCGGATTTGGTCGCGCCCGTTGAATTCCCTTCCGAACACCACGAACTCGCCGTCGTCGGTGAAAAGGTCCAGACATCGGTCGATGTCGTCGTTGTCGAGGGCCAACGCGTAGCAGGCCAGCAGGTCGCGGATCGCGCCGTCGTCGGTCACTGGTAGCCGCCCGCGGGTGAGCTGCCGGGAGGTCCGGCGGTGGCTTCCTGCAGGCCTGCCGCGGCGCCGCGCCGCAACGCCTGGGATTCCGACGCCAGGGTGATCAGCTGAAAACCCTGTTGTGCCATGGCCTGACCGACTTTGCCGTCGCCGGCATGAATGCCGGGCACCAATCCGGCGGCGGACGCGGCGCGCCGGATGTCGGCAATCGCGTCGCGCACGGCCGGGTGACTGGTCGCTTTGGTGACCTCGACGCCCATCGAGATCGCCAGATCGGCCGGCCCGACGTAGATTCCGGCAAGGCCCGGCACGGCGCATATTTCCTCGACACCGGCCAGCGCCGCGGCGGTTTCGATCATCGCGAACACGCTGACCCGCGCCTGGAGCGCAGCCGTGTCGTAGCCCAGGCTGGCCCGCAGCGGTCCGAAGCTTCGCACCCCGGCGGGCGGGTATCGGGTCGCGGCGACCGCCGCGGCGGCCTGGCCGGCAGATTCGATCATCGCGACGATGATCGCGTCGGCGCCGGCGTCGAGCACCCGCCCGATCGGCGCCGGGTCGGCAGCGGGCAACCGCACCGCCGTGCCGATCGGCACGTGCTCGAGGCGGCGCAGGATGTTGGCGATGTGGGCGTCGTCGAGGTAGCCGTGTTGGGCGTCGAACCCGACATAGTCATATCCGGCCCGGGCGAATTCCTCGGGCCCGATCGCCGTTGGCCCGGTGATCCAGCCGCCCCAGACGGGTGTGCCGCGGGAAAGCGCCTGCTGCAGGTGACTTGATGTCATGCCGCACCCGACTCGGTGATCGCGATTTTCACCCGGCCGGGTTCTGGCCGGCAGGCCAACTCGAATGCGGCCTGGACCTGGTCGACGCCGAAAGTATGGGTCAGATAGGTTGCCAGCAGCCCGGGATGCTCGGCGGCGAATTTGCTGGCGGCATCGAGCATCCGTCGACGATCAAGCGTCACACCGGATTTCAGCGTCAAGTTGTTGCGCAGCATGGTGCGCATGCTGATCGGATAACTGTCGTCGTCGGCGACACCGAAGTAGAACACCGTGCCGCCGTGACCGGTGGCTTCGATCGCGTGGTTGAGGGTGGCAACCTGATGGCCGACGGCTTCGATCACGATGTCCGGCCGGTCTTCGCGGGCCAGCTGGCTGACCCACCGGTCGCTGGTGGCTCGCGCATAAGTGTCGACGCCGAACTTGTCGGCGATGCCAGCGCGATCGACGCGGTCGATACCGGTAACATGCTGCGCACCAGCCGCTTTGGCCGCGCACGAGAACAACAGCCCGATGGATCCTTGGCCGATGATGCCGACATGGCGACCGTTGAGGTCGGGCAGCTGCTCGACGGCGTAGAGCACACAGGCCAACGGTTGCAAGCCGATGGCCTGCGCCGGGGTGAGCGCCGAATCGTAGGGCGCCACCTGGTCTCCGTCGGTCACGACACGCTCCATCAAACCGTCGAACGCCGACGCCCAACCCACCACGCGATCACCGGGCCGATGCTCGGGATGGCGGCTGGCGATGACTTCCCCGACAACCTCGTGGATCGGGAAGCCGTCCTTTTCGGGACCGCTGCGCCCGTCGTCGCCCGGAAGTGGGCCGCGCACACCGCGAAAGGCCGGCATGTCGCTGCCGCATACCCCGGCGGCCAAGAACTTCAACAGCACCTGGCCGTCGCTCAGGCAGTCAGGTGTCTTCTCGGGGATCGATGTCCGCTCGAACAGATACGGCGCGACGATCCGGTAGGACCACATGTCAGACCTCCACCGGCAGCCGGCTCCAGCCCCACTGGAAACTGGACGGCGGACGGAATGCCGCCTCGTCGATGATCCGGTAATCCGGCACCCGCCGCAGCCATTCTTCAATCGTGACGGCAATCTCGAGACGGGCAACGTGGTAGCCCAGGCAGAAGTGCTGACCCCGGCCGAAGGCCAGCGAACGCTGAATGGGGCGGTCCCACATGAATTCGTCGGGCGCCGGATACTCTCGCTCGTCGCGGTTGGCCGACGCCAGCAGGGTGATGATCCGCTGGCCGGGTTCGATGGTGGTGTCGTGAATGGTGAAGGGTTTGCGAGCCGTTCGGGCGAACCACTGTGCGGGGGCGCAGTAACGGATCATCTCCTCACGCGCGACGGGCACGTTAGCCTTCGCGTCTGCCCGCACGGCGGCGAGTTGATCAGGATGACGTAGCAGCTCCCACAAACCGTGCGCCACGATCTTGGGCACCGTTTCGGTGCCGCCGATGAACACGCACAGCATCTGGGTGGCCACTTCGACGTCGTCGAGCGCGCTGTCGTCGGGCAGCCGGTAGCCGAGCAGGCCGTCGACCACCGGCAACTGCTCGTCAGAGGTGTTGGCCCGCCGCTGTCGTACCGACGGGATCAGGTAGTCCAGGTAATTGGGCCGCGACCGCGCGGTGTCGACGCCGCTGCCCGGCTCGGCGAGGCTGCCCGCATTGACCGCGGCCAGCACCTCGGATGCCAGTTCTACTGGGATTCCCAGAAATTCGCATACCACGGATGCGGCGACGATCCCGCCATAATCCTGGGTGAGGTCGAATTGTCCGCGCGGCAGCAGCAGGTCGAGCCGCTCGTTGGCCAGCGCGCGGATCCGGCTCTCCAGTTGCGCCGCTGCCCGTGGCCGAAACGACTTACTGTGTGCCTGCCGGACGCCGTCGTAAATCGGCGCATCGAGGACCGCATGGAACGGCAGCGGATGCCACGGCGGGTCATCGAGCGGCCCGTCGTTGTGATGGGCGAGCGTCGCGGCGGGCGGCAGGGTGCCCTCCGAGGCGACGAACGTTCCGTCGTTGACCGCCAACACATCCCAGATGTCGGAGAACCTCGACAGCGCGAACGTGTCCCACTTGTCCAGGTAATAGACCGGGTGCTCGTCGCGCAAGACCCGGTAGTAAGGCAGCGGGTCGGCCATCACCGCGGGGTCGAACGGATCGTACGAGAAGCCCTGCATCGAAGCGACTCTCATTGCAGCGGTGACGGTGGCAGAGCTTGCAGTATCGAATCTTCCCAGCCGTCGCGAAGGGCCGGGGCGACGCTCATCCAGGTGACGATCTCGGCCGGCGGGTTGTCCTTCCACGACGGATAGTGCTCGGCGAAGCACTCCCAACCACCGTCGAGCGCCCAGTAGTGGATGACCTCGTTGTAGCGGAAAGTGGTGGTGAACGATCCCAGCCAGTGTTTGCCAGTGCTTTCCGACCACGGCACATAGAGCCGCTCCAGCTCGCGAATGTAGTCGTCCTGGCGGCCCGGCTTTGTCTGCATGATCTCTTGAATCACCACCGACGCATTAAAATTCGCCTCGCGCAGTTGAGCGAGCGTCTTGTTGCTGGCCCCCGGGTACATGATCCGTCCCTCGCCCGAGGCGCCGATGTCGGCGAGGAACGCCGACCACTTCCCGGCCGTGGCCTCGTGGCTGCCGCCGCGTGCCTGCGCGGCCCCGATGCGGGCATAGTCGGCGAACGCGTCGATCTCCCAGATGATCGTGACCTGCGGCCAGTGCCCGTTGTAGGGGGTGGTCTCCCACATGCAGAACAACCGGGCGCCCAGCTCTTCCATCATCGGCTGATAGGTGTCGACGAACGCTTGCGTGAAGCGGTCGCTTGTTCCCGAACCCAGCGCAATCGTCTCGTGCAGGTAAAGCAGCGTGTGGCTGTGGTACTTCCGCATCAGCCGACCGGGATCAGCTCGGAATCCACTGGTAGGCAGGCTTTCATGTCGCTGCGCAGTGTCTCGGTTGGGCTGACAATATCGGCAATGCCCGCCGCGGTGAGGGCATGACGCTTGAACGCGCGGGCGGCACCGCTGAGTACATGCTGCACCGTGGTTGTCCGGTGTCCCACGGCCAGCGGCCAATCGTCGTGCCAGAGCGTGACTTCCGTCATCCAGCGATCCAGTGCCTTGAGCACCTCGTGGCGAATCCTCACGTCCGAGGCAAACATTTCCGCGCTGACAGCCAGGCCGCGGGTGGTGCATCCGGTGCTCGCGGGCGGGATGTGCGAATCCAGGTCAACTGCCTGCATGCCCAGAATCCGCAACGGGCGGGTATCGCATCGCCGTGGCAGTAGCACGTTGACATCCCACCCGGCCCGCACCCGGTCGTACAGCCACCCCCCGACAGAGCACACCACGTCAGCGGGGCTGGCGGCGACGACATCGAGGCGATACTTGACCGCGCCACCGTCGCGGTGCGGTGCAGGTGGCCGCAGTTTCCCGGAATCCACCTCGAAGGTCCTCATCCCATCCCTTCAGCAGATCGAACACCACGTGGGTCCGATAACCCGACCCAGCGTGACACTTCTACGTCAATCTGTAAAGGTTCGATTAGGTTAGTGGGTGCGCCGTGCCGCCAACTCGGCGAGAACTTCGTCGGTGTGCTCGCCCAGCCGTGGCGCGGTCGAACGCGGTGCCCACGGCGTGCCGTGGAAGTCCACCGGTGTTGCGACCATCGGGACGCCTCCGGCCTTGTCCGGCACGTCAACCATGCCTCCGGCGGCGTGAAACTGCTCGTCGGCAACGACATCCTCGACGCTGTTGACCGGCGACCAGAAGAAGTCCGGTTCGCCTCCGAAAATCTCCGCCCACTCGTCAAGGGGTTTGGTGGCAAAGATCTGGTCCAACTCGGCGATCAGCTCGACGGCGTTCACGGCGCGGCCACGGGCATCGGCGAACCGCGGGTCGTCCAACCAGTCGGGCTTGCCCACGGCACGACACAACGGGGGCCAATGCCGATCGACTTCCAAACCCACGATCCAGAACCTCCGGCCGTCGCCGGCGGCGTAGTTGTTCATGCACGGGTTGCCCATCGTCTCGCGTTGTCCGATGGCGATGGGCTGGCCCGTCATCAGGTAGGTGTTCAGGTCGAAGCTCACCGTGTAGGCGCCCTGCCGATACAGCGAGGTGCTCACCAGCTGCCCGGACCCGGTTCGGTCGCGGGCCACCAACGCCGCGCAGATCGCCGCCGCCAGCGTCATGCCGGCGCTGTGATCGCCCATCCCGCCGCGCTGGAACGGCGGCGTGTCACCGGGCCGGGTCAGCAGATGGGCCACCCCGGCGCGCGACCAGAACGCCGCGATGTCGTAAGCCGCCCGGTCGGCGTCGGGCCCGGTTTCGCCGTAGCCGGTGATCAGTCCGTAGACCAGGCGGGGGTTGTCCGGGGCTAACGACTCGAAGTCGACTCCGAGCCGCCGCAACGCGCCGGGGCGGACGTTGGTCACGAACACGTCGGCGCCGCTGATCAATTCGAGAGCAGCGGCGCGGCCGGTGTCGGTGGTCAGGTCGAGGACGACGCTGCGCTTGGAGCGGTTGTCCATCTCGAACGGTGGGCTGACGTCGATATCGAGCCCCAGCATTCGGCCGAACATCCGCGCGGGGTCGCCGGTCGGCGGCTCGATTTTGACGACGTCGGCACCCCAATCGGCGAGAATGCCGCCCGCCGCGGGCCCGGCCACCCAGACCCCGAGCTCGACGACGTTGATGCCTTCCAGTGGTCCGGCCATGCGTGGCATTCTTCCAAACACCGTCCACCCACACCGTGCGACGCGGTGCCGATACGCTGATCACCAGCATGAGCACGACGGACGGGAGGGCGTGTGAGTCTGGTTGCCGGTCGCGGTCCGCTCAGCAATGAGCCCGCCGGGTGGTTTTCGCCTTCATTGCCCTCCGACGTCATCTACGTCGAACCCCATCCCCGACGCGTTCAGGCTGTCCGCGGCGGGCACACGGTGATCGACACCGAGCGGGCCCTGTTGGTGCACCGGCGAAATCACCCTCTCAGCTATGCATTTCGCGCCGAGGAGGTGAACGGCCTGCCCAGCGAGCCGGTTGCCGAGGCGCCCGGATTCGTCCACGTGCCATGGGACGCAGTGGACACCTGGATCGAAGAGGGACGCACACTGGTGCACTATCCGCCGAACCCGTACCACCGGGTCGACTGCCGCCCCACCAAACGGCGTCTGCGGGTCGACGTCGCCGGCACGACGCTGGTGGACATCGACGACACCGTGATCGTGTTCGAGACGGCACTGGAACCTCGCTTATATGTAGATCCGTCG
>DATFYT010000119.1:0-5718 GCA_035314925.1 Mycobacterium sp.
ACATTGATGGAGGCCAGGATGCGCGGCGGAGGTTTAATCAGTGCAATTGTGGTGGTCTGGTTGGTGATCGGCGTGGTCGCCGCATTCCAACGGGGCTACTTGAAGAACACCGACCAAAATTGTGCCTCATTGGGCACTATCGCGGTCACGGTGCTCGTGGGTCCCCTGAATTACGCGGGTGTCAACCCGAAGGTGGGCGAATGTCATTTGCCGCAACCAAGTTCGATGCCCGCCATGGACATCGAGCACCTGATTGGAGTGGAGGCGTCATGATTGCCTTAGGCATCCTTTTGCTGGTTGTGGGATTTTTCCTCAAGGTGCCTGTCCTTACAACGATCGGCATCATCTTGCTGGTCATCGGTGCGGTGCTATGGGTTCTGGGCAGCGTCGGCCGCCCAGTCGGCGGCAGGCGCTACTGGTACTGACGCGAATCACCGGGAAAGAACCTAACCAAAACATCTCGAATTGACTGAAATGGAGTCGTCATGATCGTCCTCGGAATTATCTTGCTCGTCCTCGGTTATGTGCTGCCGGTGCCACTGCTGGCTACCCTCGGGTGGATTCTGGTGGTCATAGGTGTGGTGTTCTTCATCTTGGGCAGTGTCGGCCGCCCGGTCGCCGGCCGAAGAGTCTGGTTCTGATCGCAATCCCTGCAGGGGGGCGGCTCACAGCAGACACCTAGGAATGCCATAGCCGCGACTCATCGCGCTGGGCATACTTAAAAGCTGTGAGCCAACCCCATGCACCCGTCGAGCGGGTCGTTATGCGCCGTGCCGATGGGAACCCGATCAATGTGCTGGTGGTCGACGACGAAGCCGTCCTCGCCGAGATGGTGTCGATGGCGCTTCGTTACGAAGGCTGGAATATCGCCACCGCCGGTGACGGCGCGTCCGCGCTTGAGTCCGCCCGGTCGCAGCGGCCCGACGTTGTCGTCCTGGACGTGATGCTGCCCGACATGAGCGGGCTTGACGTCCTTCGCAAACTGCGCGAACAGAATCCGCAGCTGCCGGTGCTGCTGCTCACCGCGAAGGATGCGCTGGAAGACCGCATTGCCGGCCTGACCGCCGGCGGCGACGACTACGTCACCAAGCCGTTCAGCCTCGAAGAAGTGGTGTTGCGGTTGCGGGCACTGCTGCGGCGCACCGGGGTGACAACGGAGGACAGCGGCGCGCAGCTCGTCGTCGGAGACCTGCTGCTCAACGAGGACAGCCACGAGGTGACACGTGCCGGCGAGCCGATTGCGTTGACGTCCACCGAGTTTGAGCTGCTGCGATTCATGATGCGCAACTCCAAGCGCGTACTGAGCAAGGCGCAAATCCTGGACCGGGTGTGGAGTTACGACTTCGGCGGCCGATCCAACATCGTCGAGCTGTACATCTCCTATCTGCGCAAGAAAATCGACAACGGGCGCGAGCCCATGATCCACACGCTGCGCGGCGCCGGCTACGTGCTCAAGCCGGCCCAATAGCATGGGGCGGGCGTGGTCGCTTCGGCTACGGCTGTTGATCGGGCAGGTCGTTGTGCTCGCCATCGTGTGCGTGGGCATCGGCGCGGTGACCGAGCTTGCGTTGTACCGATACCTGGTCGCACAGCTCGACACTCAATTGCAGGACGCCTCGCAACGTTCGGTGCGGATACTCGGTGAGCCACCGTCGGCGCCGTGGCGACATCACCTGCGGACGTTCCCGCGGCCGGGTCCGGGGCCGGTCTTCCTCGACGCGCCGGGCCAGCCGGTCGGGATGGTCGCCGCCGTAATCGGCACAAGCGGGTCGATCGACGCCGGATACCTGACCACCGCCGGCGGCCGGGCCGGGTTGAGCGACGCGGCCAATGCCCAGCTGGAGGCGATCCCGATCAACCGGACGCCGGTCACCCGAAACCTCAACGGCCTTGGGCGGTATCGCGTCATCGCTGCGCCCGCCCGACGCAGCGGCGACATCATCATCACCGGCTTGTCGATGTCCAATGTCGACGCCACCATGCTTCGCGTCCTGCTGATCTTCGCGGTGGTCACCGTGATCGCCGTCGCGGCCGCCACGACGGCCGGCATCGTGATCATCCGCCGGGCGCTGGCGCCGCTGCGACGCGTCGCGCAGACCGCCGGCGAGGTCGTCGCTCTGCCGCTGGACCGCGGCGAAGTCGCGCTGCCGGTGCGGGTGCTCGAGGCGGACGCCAACCCGCGCACCGAAGTTGGCCAGCTCGGGTCGGCGCTGAACCGGATGCTCGACCACATCGCCGCCGCATTGTCGACGCGGCAAGCCAGCGAGACCCGGGTGCGCCAATTCGTTGCCGACGCCAGCCACGAACTGCGCACGCCGCTCGCCGCGATCCGCGGTTATACCGAGCTGGCGCAACGAGTTCGGGACGACAGCGATGCGGTGACACATGCGATGCAGCGTGTGCAATCCGAAACCGAGCGCATGACCCACCTCGTCGAGGATCTGCTGCTGCTTGCCCGCTTGGACTCCGGTCGGCCACTGGAACGCGAAGCGGTGGATCTCTCGCGGGTGGCCGTCGACGCGGTCAGCGATGCGCACGTCGCCGGGCCGGATCACCAGTGGGAGCTCGACTTGCCCGAAGAGCCGGTGATGGTCTGCGGTGACGCGGCCCGGCTGCATCAGGTGGTGGCGAATCTGCTGGCCAACGCCCGCGTCCACACCGGGCCCGGAACCGTGGTGACCGCGCGATTGTCTTCCGACACAATGCACGCCGTGCTGAGCGTCGTCGACAATGGGCCGGGAATCCCCGAGCATCTACAGTCGGAGGTGTTCGAGCGGTTCGCCCGCGGTGACACCTCCCGATCCCGAAAGGGCGGCAGCACCGGACTGGGCCTGGCGATCGTCTCGGCCGTGATCAAGGCCCACGACGGCACGATCGCGCTGGATAGCGCGCCTGGCCACACTGACTTCACCGTGCGGTTGCCGCTGACGACCGACGCGTAGCTTTCGGGGATCAGCACCGTTCACAGTGCTGACACAGCCACGGCAAATTCGAAACCTAGGCCCGAGCAACAGCATTAGAACATGAGCATCACCGCCGCACCGGTCGCCGTCGAGTGCGGCGTTCCTGACGTTTCACCGGTCACGGTTTTCGCGCCGGTGGCATATTCGCGACGGCCGCGCTGGATAGGGCCCGCACTGTGGACACTCCTCGGCGTAACGGCGCTGCTCTATCTATGGGACCTGGGCGCAGCGGGCTACGCCAACCAGTTCTATGCCGCCTCGGTGCAGGCCGGCACGGAGAGTTGGAAGGCGTTGCTGTTCGCGTCGTTGGATCCTGGCAACGCGATCACCGTCGACAAGCCACCCGCGGCCATCTGGGTGATGGGGCTGTCGGCCCGGCTGTTCGGTTTTGGTGCGTGGGCAATGCTGGTGCCGCAAGCCCTGATGGGTGTCGGCGCGGTGGCGTTGCTCTACGGTGCTGTGCGTCGGGCCAGCGGGCCGATCGCCGGTCTGCTCGCCGGGGCAATGCTGGCGCTAACACCGTTGGCGGCATTGGTGTTTCGCTACAACGACCCCGACGCCCTGTTGGTGCTGCTGCTGGTCGCCGCCGGTTACTGCACTGTCCGTGCGCTCGACGGCTCGTCGGGTCGGTGGCTTGCGCTGGCAGGCACGGCACTGGGATTCGCCTTCTTAACCAAGACGATGGAAGCCTGTGTGGTGATGCCGGCGATCGGGTTGGTGGTATTGGTCGGCGGGCCCGGCAGCGTGCGGACCAGGATCCGCAACCTGCTGATCGGTTTGGCGACGACTGTCGTCTCGGCCGGCTGGTTCGTTGCGCTGGTTGCTATTTGGCCCGCGGATTCACGGCCTTACATCGGTGGTTCCACCGACAACAGCCTGCTGCAGCTTGCGCTCGCCGACAACGGTGTCGGCCGAGCGCTGGGCGGGGATGGGATGGCGGGTGGCAGCGAGATCTCCTGGCTGCTGCCCGCCGCCCTGATCGGCCTGATCGCAATGCTGTGGTTCACCCGTCTCGCGCCGCGGACCAGCCGGATGCGCGCGAGCCTGCTGTTCTGGGGTGCCTGGATGTTGGTGTCGGGCTTGGTCTTCAGCTACCTGCACGGCATCATACACCCGTACTACACCGCCGCGACAGCACCCGCCATCGCGGCGGTCACCGCCATCTCTGCTCGAGAGCTCTGGCGCGCAAAGCAGTTCGCGTCCTCACGGGCAACGCTGGCCCTGATGCTGGTGGCGACCGTCGGATGGGACTTCGTCCTGCTCGGCCGAACACCGGACTGGCTGCCGTGGCCACGGTGGACGATGCTGCTCGGGGCCATCGTCGTAGCCGCGACGCTGCTGATCAGGCGACAGCTAGCCGGGCGGGGCGCCGCGGTGTTGTGCGCCGCCGGGCTGCTGCTCGGGCTGGGCGGTAGCGCGTCGTTCACGATCCACGCGGTCAACGCCGGCCACCAGGACCCGCAGAACCAGCTGGTCGGCAACAACAGGGCGCTCGAGGCTTTACTGGTTGGGACCGATAACCGTTGGGCGGCAGCAACTGTCGGTGCGCATACCACAGACAGCATGGAGCTGAGCACCGGCAAGTCGGTCATGGCAATCGGCGGATTCAGCGGCCGGGACAACTCGCCGACGCTGGCGCAGTTCCGGCAGTATGTCGCCACCGGCCAGGTCCACTACTTCATCCGCGACGGTAACGACGGATCCGGTGCGGCAGGCCAGATCACCCGATGGGTCGCCGCAAAATTCGTCCCGCAGCAGGTCGGCGATGTGACCGTCTACGACCTCACCCGCTGACCGGCTCGGGCGAACACAACGACGGCGACGCCGTGGGGAGCGCCGCCGTCGTCCGTGTGTTACTGAAGGAAGCTAGGGGCAGGTGACGTCGATCTCGAAGGACTTGTTCACCGGCTGCATCGGGTTGGACATGTCCACGCCGGTCGCGGTGCCGGAGATCTTGTATTTACTGCCGTCCTTGGTCGCACTGGCGTTGCCCTGACCGGTGCCCGGCGTGTAGCCCAGCGTGGCGCCATTGACGTTGCCGAGTCCGACCGACTTCACCGCGGGCGGGCTGGCGTCAGTGAGCACGGCACCGATACCGGTCGACGCCCCACCGATGGCGATGTTGACGTTGCCGGCCGCCGTGGTGCAGGCGACGGTGCCTTGAACGTTCTGGTCTTTGCCGTCGATGGTGACTTTCGCGACGGTCGAGCCGCTCGAGCCAGCGGCCGCTGCGGTGCTCTGGCCAGACGATGACCCGGAACTGCTGGTCGATGACTTGTTACTCGAACACCCGGACAGACCTACTACCACGATCGCCGTCGCTGCTGTGGCGACCGCAACTGAACGCTTCACTCGTGCTCCTTTGCCGTTGTGACGGTCCACAGGTACTTCACAGACCGTTTCGGAAGTATGCAGCGTTACCGAACGCGCGGTATCGGATTCGCCAAAAATTGGTCTTCTGGTCAGCGCGGGTCATCCGAATACCGAGAAGATAGTGCTGGTTGATCGGATGATCTTGTCTCGGCGCGGCCGAATCGGTGGGAGGGTCAGAGCGTGAATGAGAAGGACGCAACGGATTTTGCCGACGCCGACCGCGGATTCATTGCTGCGCTGACACCCTGCGTCGTCAAAGCAGCTGACGGGCGGGTGGTGTGGGATAACGACGCGTATTCGTTCATCACCGGCGACCCGCCGCCATCGGTGAATGCCAGCCTGTGGCGGCAGTGCATGCTGACCGCCAAACAAGGTCTCTACG
>DATFYT010000120.1:0-2909 GCA_035314925.1 Mycobacterium sp.
TGGTTGGTGGCGCTGTTGCTGCAGCGATTGCTGTTACGCCTGTGGCGGCAGCTGAAGCTTTCGCGGCTGGCACGGCGACGACTGGCAGCGCAGCAACGCATGTTGTCTTCAAGCAAGATCCAGGCGGCGCCGGTTGCGATGCCAACGGTAACTGCGGCTCGGGTGGCCAAATGAATGGTCCCGGCGGCGGTCCGGGCGGCCAAGGCTGCCTGCCGGGCGTCGGTTGTGGCTCCGGTGGCCAGTTCGCGGGTCCGGGCGGCGTGCCGGGCGGTACCGGCTGTCTTCCGGGCGTCGGTTGTGGCTCCGGCCACGGCTAACCATCACTGAATAGTTGACGATCGGTTAGTTCGCCGTGCCTGCACGGCGAACTAACCGCTATCCGTCGTCCTTGGCGCGGGTGGAAATCACGCCGACACATCCGGCGTCGGCTTCGTGTCGCAGCACGACGTTGCTGTCGGAATTCGCCATGGCGCTCCTGATCATTGGCCTTTCAGGCTGCCGATACGCAGCGAGTGGTCCGGCTTGGTCGGCTCCGCGTTTTTGAGTTCTTCCACGTAGCGTTTCGGGTCGCGGTCGACGATCGGTATGCCCTTGGTGGTGGGATGTTGGGCCATGAAGTCGCGATATTGCCGCCCGAGTGCTTCGCGAAGACCGATCGGGGCGTGCCGGCGGAAGTCCGAAAGTCCTTCCCGTTCTTCTTCACCCATGTGGTCGTCATTGGCTCGGCGGGTCTGACCGACCGCCGCCCACCATTCGTCGGCGCCGATCGCGGCCGCGTTCGCGGCGCGCACTCCGTCGCGAATGTCGTTGTGATCGCCGATGGCGTCCAGCGTCTCGCCTTCGGGATCGTCGACGCCGCGCTTCAGCAGCTGCGGGTAGAAGATCTGCTCTTCGATGTAGGCGTGCAGATCGAGCTTCTCGCCGAGCCGACGCCATACCCGCTCGAGTGCCGCATGGTCGATCGGCGTCTGCGCTTGCAGATCGTCCAGCTTGGCGAACTGCTCGCGGAACCAGTCATGGTCGGCGAGGATCAGCTTGGTGATGTCAGCCATCCCGACCAGTTAATCAGCACTTCGGCGACCGCATCGGAATTCAGTGGGACATGAAGCACGGGCGGCCACCGGCCTAGGCTCGGGAGATGCCGATCCCTTATGACGAGGTGCTGCGCGAGCAGATCCGCGACCACTTGGCGGACCATGACCGCCGCGTCGTCGCCGACCCGACGAAGCGGCACGCGGCCGTCGCGATGCTGCTCGTCGACTCAGAGGTCGGGGAAGACAGGATCGATCCGACGCCGGTGGATGACTGGATCGCAGGACGCTCGATGCCGGAGGCCGGCCTCGACGGCCGGATGGTCGACGTATCCGGTGGTGCCGCATTCCTGTTGTGCCGCAGGACTTCCCGCCTCAACTCACACCCGGCGCAGTGGGCGCTTCCGGGCGGTCGCCTGGACCCGGGGGAGGACGCGGTCGACGCGGCGCTGCGCGAGCTGGACGAGGAGGTCGGCATCAAACTTTCCGCGCCTGCCGTGCTGGGCCTACTCGACGACTATCCGACTCGGTCCGGATATGTCATCACCCCGGTGGTGATCTGGGGTGGCGGACGGCTCGACCCCCGACCGGCGCCCGACGAGGTGGTGGCGGTCTACCGAGTGGGGCTGCACCAGCTTCAGCGCGCGGACTCCCCGCGCTTCATCACCATCCCGGAAAGCCCACGGCCCGTTGTGCAAATACCGTTGGGAAACGACCTGATTCACGCACCCACGGGTGCTGTGCTGCTGCAGCTTCGCTGGCTAGGCCTGGAGGGGCGCCACGATCCCGTCGATGAGCTGGAGCAACCAGTCTTCGCCTGGAAGTAGTGGGCAACTCGGGGCCCGCGCCGACCCTGAGTTACACTCGTGACTCCATCTCTACAGAGATAGAGTCGCAGCGAGGCGAGAAGGGATACACCCATGACGGTGCAGGCTGTGCTGGACGAGATCCGTAAGCGACCCGGCACCGGTGACGTGATTCCGATCATCGACCCCGCCACCGAAGAGCAGATCACCGAGTTCACCGATTGTGGCCCCGAGGCGATCAACGACGCCGTTGCCCGCGCAAAGGAGACCGCCGAGTCGGGGGTGTGGTCCGGACTGCCCGACTATGACAGGGCCAAGGTGCTGTGGCGGGTTGCCGATCTGATTGATCAGAACGCCGAGATCCTCGCCGAACTCGAATCGCTCAACGCGGGCATCCCGCCGGCTCAAGCACAGATCATCACCAAGGTTGGATCCGAGTGGTTCCGCTACTACGCCGGCTGGTGCACGAAGATCGACGGCATTGCGCGCGACGTGAACACCGGCGGCCTTACCGGCGTCGACTCGCACATGCACACCTACACGCTGCGGGAGCCGTACGGCGTGGTGGGGCTGATCTTCCCGTGGAACGGACCGGTCTTCAACTTCTGCGCCAAGCTCGCGCCCTCACTCGCGGCCGGCTGCAGCAGCGTCGTCAAGCCCGCCGAGGAAACCCCGCTCTCGGCGCTGGTCTTGAACAGAATCCTGGCTGAGGCCGGGGTGCCGGAGGGCGTCGTCAACCTGCTGATCGGCTACGGCCACACCGCCGGCGCCGCCATCACCGCGCACCCTGACGTCGAGAAGGTCGCCTTCACCGGATCGACCGAGGTCGGCAGGGAAATCGTCCACGCGTCCGCGGCCAGCAACCTGAACAAGGTCACGCTGGAACTCGGCGGCAAGTCGCCGGTGCTGATCTTCGACGACGCCAATCTGGACCTCGCCACCGCCGTGGCGTCTTTCGGCACCTTCATCCACTCCGGCCAGGCATGTGTGTGCGGGTCACGCATCTTCGCGCAGCGCGGTGTCTATGAGCAGGTTGTGGAGCGCATCGCGGCAATGGCCGACACCATGCAGC
>DATFYT010000121.1:0-47973 GCA_035314925.1 Mycobacterium sp.
CGACACCCCAGTGCAACACGCGGGAAGTGAACAACACCAATCCAAGCGAAACAGCCGCAACGACAACCAATCCGATGATCGCCACCACCAGGGGCCGCCATCCCGTGCGAACCAGGTCCCGAACGTTGGTGTTGAGTCCCACGCCGGCGAAGGTCAGCAGAAATGCCCACTTCGATACGTTGGCGATGTTGGTGCTTTGACCCTTGCTTAGCCAGCCGGCAGTCGCGATCGCGGACACCGCCAGAAAACCCAGGACGAACTTGGGGAACTTGTCCCAAATGAATGCGGCTCGTGCCCGCAGGCCCGGTGCGATCTGATCTGCCTGACCGCGGGACGCCCAGAAAAGCGCGAAACCCAGCACCACGAAACCGATCAGAGCGTTGCAGGTGGACTTCACCAGCACCGCGACCTTTCCCGCCTGTTCGGAATACAGGTATCCGGTCGCGGTGGTCTCGGCGGTGTTGTCGACCGCCAGACCCGCCCACAAGCCGAATTCGTGGTCGCTAAGCCCAATCCCGTGTCCGAGTAGCGGCAGTGTGAACAGTGCGACGGCCCCCAGTGCCAAGATCGCCGCGATCGCATAGCCGACGTCGGAATTGCGCGCCCGGATAGCCCCTTTGGCGGCCACGATGGCCGAGACGCCGCAGATGGAAGTTCCGATGGCAAGCAGCGAGCCAAGCTTGCCCGACAACCCGAACAGGTGGGCGGCGCCGAGAATGATTGCGCCAGCGACGGCCATGTCAACCAAGATCTGCACCAGGGAGATGCCGCCCAGCTTGACGACATCGCCGAGGACGAAACGCACGCCGAGCGCGACAATCCCGATCTTCAACCAAAATTCGTAGGTCTGGACGCCGGCGCGGAAGATGCGATGCAGGCCGATGGTATTGGTGACAAGAAGGCCGATCACGATCGCCCACAGCACGTACTCGATGTCGGGAACTGTCCAATGTTCATGGTGGGCGAGGGATTTCCACCCAATCTGGGCATATTTGCCGAGTAACCCGACTGCGATCAATAAGAGGACGCCCGGCACATAATCGACGAAATTGCGGCTGGTGAAACTCGCCTCTTCGGCAGGCTCGGTCTGATCGACGGTTACCACGCTCATCGCGTCACCACGGAATTCTGGGCAGCAGCCCGGCAACAGCCAACAGCACCAGGACGCCGGCCACTATCGTCGCCCACCAATCAACGCCAATCCGCCCCAGGCGTTCGCGCCAAATCGGCGTATCTCGACTGGCTTCGCCTGCGTGATCGCTCACGGTCACTGCCATCTCCTTACCGCCAATGCCTGGCCAGATGCTGACCGCTGGGCGTTGCATTGGACAAGGGATTGACTCCGGCTGATTGATACCCGCCGGGTCGGAAGGCGTTCGCTACTCGGCGTGGGTGTGGCGGAAGTACTCGACGGTGCGGCGCACTCCCTCGTCGAGCGCCACCTGTGGCCGCCAGCCCAAAACCCGCTCAGCCAAGCCGATGTCGAGGCAGGACCGTTTCAGATCGCCCAGCCGCGGTGGACGAAATTCCGGATCGTCCGGCCCACCGACGGCTGCGGCCACCGCTGAATGCAGTTGGCGGTCCGAGGTTTCCACACCGGTACCCACGTTGAACCGTTGCCCGCCGCCTGCGGTACCCGACGCCTTGATGAACGCGTCCACCACGTCATCGACGAACACATAGTCGCGGGTGTGCGAGCCGTCGCCGAACACCTTGGTGGGCTTACCTTCCAGCAGCGCCTGGGCGAAGATCGCCACCACCCCGGCCTCACCATGCGGGTCCTGTCGCGGGCCGTAGACATTGGCCGGCGCGATGTGCGAGCACTCCAGGCCGTACAGATGGCGGAACGTGTTGAGATAGATCTCCCCCGCGACCTTGCCCGCCGCATACGGCGACGCCGGGTCGGTGGGAACGTCCTCACTGGTCGGATACGACGGCGGGGTGCCGTAGATCGATCCGCCCGACGAGGTGTGCACGACCTTGCGCACCCCGGCGCGGCGGGCCGCGTCAGCGACTCGCACGGTGCCGATCACGTTGACCGACGCGTCGAATTGCGGATCGGCCACCGAGTGCCGCACGTCGATCTGCGCGGCGAGGTGGAAAACCACCTCCGGGCGATGCTCGTCGAGGATGGCCTGCAGATCGGCCGAGACGATGTCGGCCTCGACGAAGACGAACTCGCCGACGTCGGCCAAGTGCTCGAGGTTGGTGGCCCGCCCGGAACCGAAGTTATCCAGGCCTGCGACGCTGTGCCCGTCGCTCAGCAGTCGGTCGACTAGCGTCGACCCGATGAACCCGGCTGCCCCGGTGACCAGTACGCGCACCGGCCCACCATACCGACGGGCTGCCGGGGTACCGAAGGTAGCGGTAGCCGCCGCCGCTCTGATCCTGGTGCAGCTCGTGATTCGCGCGGTGCTGGCGTTTCGGGGCTACTTCTACTGGGATGACCTGATCCTGATCGGCCGGGCCGGCACGCACGGACTGCTGTCGCCGTCGTACCTGTTCGACGACCACGACGGCCACGTGATGCCGGCCGCCTTCCTGGTCGCGGGCGCGATCACCCGGCTGGCGCCGCTGAACTGGGCCGGGCCGGCCATCAGCCTGCTGGTGCTGCAACTGCTGGCCTCGCTGGCGCTGTTGCGGGCGCTGCACGTGATCCTGGGCTGGCGGCCGGTGCTGCTCGTCCCGTTGACCTTCGCGCTTTTCACGCCGCTGGCTGTTCCGGGGTTCGCGTGGTGGGCGGCAGCACTGAACTCGCTGCCGATGCTGGCCGCGCTTGCCTGGGTGTGCGCCGATGCGATCATGCTGGTCCGGACCCGCGACCAGCGCTACGCGGTGACCGGCGTGCTGGTCTACCTCGGTGGGCTGTTGTTCTTCGAGAAGGCCGCGGTGATTCCCTTCGTCGCGTTCGCGATCGCCGTGCTGCTGTGCCACGTGCAGGGTGATCGCGCGGCGCTTGCGAGAGTGTGGCGGGCCGGGGCTCGATTGTGGACGGCGTCGCTGGCGCTGACCGCCGTCTGGATTGTGGTCTACGCCGTCGTGGTCAACCAGCAGCGGTGGAGTTCGGATCTGACGATGACGTGGGATCTGCTGCAGCGCTCGGTCACCCACGGGATCGTTCCCGGTCTGGTCGGCGGGCCGTGGGCCTGGGCCCGCTGGGCGCCGGCCTCGCCGTGGGCTATCCCGCCACCGGCGGCCAGAGTGCTGGGCTGGCTGGTGCTCGCCGCGGCGCTGGGCGTCTCGCTGGTCCGCAAACAACGCATCGCGCCGGTGTGGCTGACCGCGGCCGGCTATGTCGTCGCCTGCCAAGTGCCGATCTACCTGATGCGCTCGTCGCGGTTCACCGCCCTGGAATTGGCCCAGACGTTGCGCTATTTCCCCGATCTGGTCGTGGTGCTGGCGCTGTTGGCCGCGGTCGGGTTCTGCGCGCCGAACCGCCCGTCGTCGCACTGGCTGGACGCGTCGGCGGGCCGTGCTGTGGTGACGACGGCTGCGGCGGCGGCGTTCGTGGCGAGTAGCGGCTATTCGACGGCGACGTTTCTGACCTCATGGCGGGACAACCCCGCTCAGCCTTATCTGCAGAATGCGCGTCGCGGTTTGGCCGCAGCGCATACGGCCTCGAGTGCGCCGCTGCTGGATCAGGAGGTCGATCCGCTGGTGTTGGGTCGGGTGGCCTGGCCGGAGAATCTGGCCAGCCACATCTTCGCGCTGCTGCGCGACCGTCCGGAATTCGCTTCGGCGACAACGCAATTGCGAGTACTCGACAGCTCGGGCCGACTGGCCGACGCGCAAGTGACCTGGGTCCGCGCGATCCTGCCGGGGCCGGTGCCGCAGTGCGGCTACTTCGTGCAGCCGGACCGCCCGGTGCGCCTCGGTCTGAACGGCCCACTGCTGCCGACGGATTGGACGGCCGAGATCAACTACCTGGCCAACAGCGACGGCTCCATGACGCTGTCGCTGTCCGAGGGGCCGCGAACAAAGGTTCCGGTGCATCCAGGGCTGAACCGTGTCTACGTCCGCCTGCCCGGGGCGGGCAATGCCATCACTGTGCGAGCTGATACGGCCGCGCTTGCAATCTGCGTCGCGGCGGGGCCGGTGGGCTATGCGTTGCCGCGATCGAGCCACCTAGGAGAATCGAACTCCTGACCTGCTCATTACGAGTGAGCCGCTCTACCGACTGAGCTAAGGTGGCGTGCCCTGACGGGCGGGACGAGTCTACGACAGGGCAGGTTGTGCACCCAAGCTCGCCCGGTGCCGATGCAGAGCGCGCAGCGCGATGAGGAAGGAGCGGGCAATTTAAGCGTCAGTCGCGCAGCGCCTGGCCGACCGTAGCCACCATGGCGTCGACGGCGAACTTGGGTTTGACGTTGACCGCCAGCGCTTCGCGGCACTCCAGCACAGCTTCGATGCAGCGGAGCAACCGCTCGGGCGGAACATGCGCGGCCATCGCCGTGATGGGCTCTGCC
The DNA here is from genome assembly GCA_035314925.1 of Mycobacterium sp. Taxonomy (GTDB): domain Bacteria; phylum Actinomycetota; class Actinomycetes; order Mycobacteriales; family Mycobacteriaceae; genus Mycobacterium. The sequence goes on from DATFYT010000121.1 coordinate 4,467, forward strand.
ATGTCGGGATGGTTGCGCCGCACCGCTGTCGCGTCAGCGGAAACCAGTAGTGCATCGCGGAAGTAGGTCGCCAGGTCGATCAGCGCGCGGTCCAGAGCATCGCGCGACGCGCGGGTCTGCCGCGACTTCTGCCGTCGCTCAAGGTCTTTGATCGCGCCGGTGGCGCCGCGCAACGCGCCGGCAGTGCCTTTGCCGGTGCCGCCCGCGCCCAGCGCGGTGCGCAACTCCTCGGTTTCGGCCTCGTCGCGCCCGGCGGTCAGCACCGCGGCTTCGGCCTCGGCGGCGGCCACCAGCGCCTCAGCGGCGCCGTAGGCCTTCGATCGGGTGGCCGCGTCGCGGGCGAGCCCTAACGCCTGCAGCCGCCGCTCGCGTGCCTCCGGATCGGTGGCCAGCCGCCGCGCCCGGCCCACATGGCCGCCGCTGACCGACGCCGCCCAGTTCGCGGTTTCGGCCGTGAGATCGTCCCCGTCGATCAACACCTGGGCGATGGCCTCGGGTGAGGGAGTCACCAGCGCGACATGCCGGCAGCGAGACCGCAGCGTGAGCGCGATGTCCTCGGGATCCACCGACGGCGCGCACAGCAGAAACACCGTGGATCGCGGCGGCTCCTCGACAACTTTCAGCAGGGCGTTCGCCGCGCCTTCGGTCAGCCGGTCCGCATCCTCGATCAGCACGATGTGCCAGCGCCCGGTACTCGGCCGGCGGGACGCGATCTGGACGATCGCCCGCATCTCGCCGACACCGATGGACAGCCCCTCCGGGATGACCCGGCGGACGTCGGCGTGCGTGCCTGCCATCGTCGTCGTACAGGCGCGGCATTCTCCGCAGCCGGGCACCCCGGGGGATGTGCACTGCAAGGCGGCGGCGAAGCACAGCGCCGCGACCGAGCGCCCCGAGCCGGGTGGGCCGGTGATCAGCCAGGCATGCGTCATCGCGGCGGTGTGAGTCGAATCACCGCGGGCCGCCTCGGCGGCGGCCACCAGGTCGGCTTCGACCGACTCCTGGCCAACCAGCCGTGCGAATACCCGCGACATCACCGGCAACAGTACTGCTGACCGGTGACGACTCCGCAACACAAGTCGCTGTACACGGAACGTTTTGGCTACTTTTCCGTCCCCGCCGACCGATACGGTGGGTTGGTGAGCACGGCAGGAGCACTCCCTGGGCGAATCAGCGGATTCGTCCAGTGGCTGGTGCGCACACCGTGGCCGGTGTTCTCGCTGAGCCAGCTGCAGGCCGACATCATCGGCGCACTGCTCGTGCTGGGCTTCCTGCGCTACGGGCTGCCGCCCGAAGACCGCATCGAGCTGCAGGATCTGCCGACCCCCAACCTGGCGATCTTCGCCGGGTCGGTCGTCTTCCTGTTCCTCGTTGGATTTTCGATCAGTGTGCGGCTGCTGGTGCCGGTGTTCCGGTGGCAGCGCCGCGACGGTCTGCTCGCCGACACCGACCCCGCCGCCACCGAGCTGGCGCGTAGCCGCGCGCTGCGGACGCCGTTCTACCGCACCGTGATCAACTTGGCGTCCTGGTGCATCGGCGGCGTGATCTTCATCGTCGCCAGCTGGCCGGTGGCCAAGCATGCCGCGCCGGTGGTGGCCGTCGCCACAGCCCTGGGCGCCGCCGCCACCGCCATCATCGGCTACCTACAGTCCGAGCGGGTGCTTCGGCCAGTGGCCGTCGCCGCCCTGCGTGGCGGCCTGCCGGAGAACATCCGGGCGTCAGGTGTCATCGGACGCCAGATGCTGGCGTGGGCGCTGTCCACCGGGGTGCCGCTGCTGACGATCGTGCTGACCGTGGTGGCCGACAAGGCGGAATACCTGCACGGGCCGCCGGAAAAGCTGCTGAACCCGATCCTGCTGCTGGCATTGGCGGCGCTGGGTATCGGGCTGGTCAGCACGCTACTGGTGGCCACATCGATCGCCGACCCGCTGCGCCAGCTGCGCTGGGCGCTCGGCGAGGTACAGCGCGGTAACTACAACGCTCACATGCAGATCTACGACGCCAGCGAGCTGGGCCTGCTGCAGGCCGGCTTCAACGACATGGTCCGCGACCTGTCCGAGCGGCAGCGGCTGCGCGACCTGTTCGGCCGCTACGTGGGCGAAGACGTAGCCCGGCGTGCGCTGGAGCGCGGCGCCGAACTTGGCGGCCAGGAGCGCGACGTCGCGGTGCTGTTCGTCGACCTGATCGGCTCGACGGAGCTGGCAGCGACGCGACCGCCCGCCGAGGTGGTGCTGCTGCTCAACGAGTTCTTCCGGGTGGTGGTCGACACCGTCGGCCGGCACGGCGGTTTCGTCAACAAGTTCCAGGGTGATGCCGCGCTGGCGATCTTCGGCGCACCGATCGAGCACCCGGACGCGTCCGGTGGCGCACTGGCAGCGGCCCGCGAGCTGCACGACGAGCTGCTCCCGGTGATCGGTTCGGCGGAGTTCGGCATCGGGGTGTCCTCCGGGCGCGCCATAGCCGGCCACATCGGGGCGCAGGCCCGCTTCGAGTACACAGTCATCGGTGACCCGGTCAACGAGGCCGCACGGCTCACCGAGCTGGCCAAGCTCGAAGACGGCCACGTGCTGGCGTCAGCCGTCGCGGTCAGCGGCGCCCTTGATGCCGAAGCCTTGTGCTGGGACGTCGCCGAAGTCGTCGCGCTGCGCGGACGCAATGGCCCCACTCAGCTGGCGCGGCCGCTTAACCTTGCCGCGCCAGAGGAGTTGTCCAGCGAAATTAGTGGCTAGCCCGCCGGCGGTGGGGGGCTGGGCGGCGCTGCTGTGAGGTCACCCGGCGTCGGGGCCAGGGTGGGTTCAACGCCGAGGTTCAACAGGTCAGTCAGACCCGGCACGTTGGACGGCTGGCCGTCGTTCATGGATGCGGCGTCGGACTCGGTGATGTTCTGCACCACGATCGGGCTGTCGAAGCCGTACATGACCTGCAACAAGTCAGCGACGGTCGGGCTGTTGACATCCGGGTTGTCGTGCGTGTTGCCGGAAAGCTCTACCGCAGGCACCTGGATGTCGCGTAGCGGTGGCGCCGCCGGGGCGGCGATGATGACGCTGATGCCACCGAGCGCAACACCAGCGGTGATGCAGAATCGGATGGCGGACCGCATTGACTCTCCTCAGGGTGCCTGCCGTGACGGATTCACGACGGACGTTAAGCACTACTGTACCTGAGAACTGGCTGAGAATCACCACTCGTAAGGCAAAAAGTTCGAAAAAGAATTCTAAGGGGCTCCGAGCTGCGACAACCGGCCCATCCCACCGCTCGGATGGCCGCAAGCGGCCGCGATCAGGCCCGCTTGGCCGCTTTCTTCGCCGGCTTCTTGCGCGCGGTCTTCTTGGCTGTCTTCTTCACCGGGCCGCGCGCCCGCCGGTCGGCCAGCAGCTCCGCGGCGCGCTCGTCGGTGATCGACAAGACGTCGTCGCCTTTACGCAGACTGGCGTTGGTCTCGCCGTCGGTGACATACGGGCCGAATCGACCGTCCTTGATCACCATCGGCTTGCCCGACGCCGGGTCATTGCCCAGCTCGCGCAGCGGCGGTGCCGCAACACCCTGCCGGCCACGACGTTTCGGCTCCGCGTAGATTTTCAGCGCTTCCTCGAGAGTGATCTCGAAGATCTGGTCTTCGGTGGCCAGCGAGCGAGAATCGGTGCCGCGCTTCAAATATGGGCCATAGCGCCCATTCTGAGCGGTGATCTCCTCGCTGGAGTCGGGGTCGACGCCGACGACGCGCGGCAGCGACAGAAGTCTCAGCGCGTCGTCCAGCGTGACGGTCTGCAAATCCATACTGCGCAGCAGCGAACCCGTACGCGGCTTGGGGCCGGTGGGTTTCTTACCTTTCTTGGCCGCGGTGCCGTCGGGGTCCTCGGGTGGCTCCGGCAGGATCTCGGTGACGTATGGCCCGTAGCGACCGTCCTTGGCGACGACCTCGTGACCCGTCTCCGGATCCACACCGAGCGTCCGGCCTTCCTGGGGCGTGGCGAAAAGCTGTTCGGCCACTTCCAATGTCAGCTCGTCGGGAGTGAGCGTGTCGTTGAGGTTGGCCCGCTGAGGCTTCAGCTCGCCGTCGTCGCCGAGCACCATCCGTTCCAGGTAGGGCCCGTTCTTGCCCACCCGCACGTAGATGGTGCGTCCCTCGGCATCATCAAAGAGCTTGATGGAGTTGACTTCTCGCGCATCGATGCCTTCGAGATTGATGCCGACCAGCTTTTTCAGCCCGCCGGAGCGGGCCACCGAGTCGGCCACGCCGTGGTCGCCGCCGAAGTAGAAGTTGTTGAGCCAGTTGGTGCGTCGCTCGCTACCCGAGGCGATCGCGTCGAGCTCGTCTTCCATCGCGGCGGTGAATCCGTAGTCGACCAGGCGCCCGAAATGCTGTTCCAGCAACCCGGTGACGGCGAACGCCACCCAGGACGGCACCAGCGCGCTGCCCTTCTTGTGCACGTATCCGCGGTCCTGGATGGTTTTGATGATCGACGAATAGGTCGACGGGCGTCCGATGCCGAGCTCTTCGAGCGCCTTGACCAGAGATGCCTCGGTGTACCGCGCCGGCGGGTTGGTGGAGTGGCCGTCGGGGGTGAGCTCGGTGGCATCCAGCCGCTGTCCCTCGGTGAGCTGCGGCAGCCGGCTCTCGGCATCGTCGGCTTCGCCGCCGGCCAGTTCGTCCACGGTTTCCACGTAGGCCTTGAGGAAGCCCGCGAAGGTGATCGTGCGCCCGCTGGCGGAGAACACCACCTGCTGGCTTCCGGATTGACCGGCAATCCGCAGGCTCAGCGTCGTGCCGCGGGCATCGGCCATCTGCGAGGCCACGGTGCGTTGCCAGATCAGCTCATAGAGCCGGAATTCGTCGCCGTTGAGCTCGCGGCGCACCGCGTCCGGAGTGGCGAACGTGTCACCGGCCGGCCGGATCGCTTCGTGCGCTTCCTGGGCGTTCTTCACCTTCCGGGTGTACTGGCGCGGCGAGGGGTAGACGTACTCCTCGCCGTAAAGCTGGCGGGCTTGGGTGCGCGCCGCGTTGATCGCCGACTCCGACAGCGTGGTCGAGTCGGTCCGCATGTAGGTGATGTAGCCGTTTTCGTAGAGGCGCTGGGCAACGCTCATTGTGCGCTCCGAGGAGAACCGCAGCTTGCGGCCGGCCTCTTGCTGCAGCGTGGAGGTCATGAACGGCGCGTAGGGACGGCGAGTGTAGGGCTTCTCCTCGACTGAAGCAACGCTCAGCTGAGCGCCGCGTAAACCCGTGGCCAGCTCAGTCGCGCGCGGCTCGTCGAGCACTATGACCTCGTCCGGCTTGCGCACGGCGCCCAACGAGTCGAAGTCTCGTCCAGTTGCCACCCGCAAGCCATCGACGTTGGTGAGTCGCGCGCTGAACGTGGGCGGCTGGGCTTTGGGGTCGGACACGCTGGCATCCAGCTCGGCGATCACGTCCCAGTACGCGGCGCTGCGGAACGCCATCCGGTCGCGCTCGCGCTGCACGATGATGCGGGTGGCCACTGACTGGACCCGGCCCGCCGACAGCTTGGGCGCGACCTTCTTCCACAACACCGGGCTGACCTCGTAGCCGTACAGCCGGTCCAGGATGCGGCGGGTTTCCTGCGCGTCGACCAGGTCGATGTCGAGGTCGCGGGGATTCTCCGCGGCCTCGAGGATGGCGGGCTCGGTGATCTCGTGGAAGACCATCCGCTTGACCGGGATGTTGGGCTTCAGCGTTTCCAGCAGATGCCAGGCAATGGCTTCACCCTCGCGGTCACCATCCGTGGCCAGATAGAGCTCGTCGACGTCTTTGAGCAGGCCCTTCAGCTCGGTGACGGTGCTTTTCTTCTCCGGGCTGATGATGTAGAGCGGTTCGAAGTCGGCGTCGACGTTGACGCCCAGGCGCGCCCACGGCTCGGACTTGTACTTCGCGGGCACGTCGGCCGCCGCCCGGGGCAGGTCGCGGATATGCCCTCGCGAGGACTCGACGATGTAGCTGGAGCCCAGGTAGCCGGCCAATTTGCGCGCCTTAGTCGGCGACTCGACGATAACGAGTCGCCGCGTGGTTCCATTGCCCCGCCCATTTCCAGGGCCAGCGCGGTCAGCCACCTGCGTTTACGCTCACTTTCCACTTCTTCCCCGGGCCGTCTGCGACCAGCCGGCGTTGTTCTCAGGTTCCGTTCGGCCCTGCGAACACCTGACAATGTGGCACCCGGGATGGGCCGACGCAAACCGACCCCCCGTGGAAAGCCGGTTTTAGGCCCGTTAATTTGCCGCTAATTATGCGGCCAGTAGGCCAACGCCTCGACGTCGTCGGGCGGTTCCCCGACACTTTCTACCAGCCGCGATAGTCTGCGCCGGCCGCCGATCCGTAGCGCCGGCCGGGCCCCGTGGGTGCCGATCAAGGTCGGCGCGATCCCGACCCGCATCAGCGCCGAGGCCAGCGGCGAATGGGTGTCCGGCGCGTGCGGATCCAGTCCGAGCAGGTAGCGGTCGGCTTCCGGGGTGCCGGCCGCCAGTATCCAGGCGCGTAGCTCCCGCGGCCCGGGCAACCACAGCGGCGGGACGGTCTTCACCGCGCCGCGCGTCCAGTCACCGGCGATGGGACGCAGCCTGACGTCGACCGCCGTCCGCACCAGCGGGGTGTTTTCCTCGGTATGGGTGATTTCGGGCACGAGGCCGGCCTCGTCGATCATCTCGGCCAGGGCGTGAGCCCGCCACGGCTGATCCACGACCACCGACAGCCTGGCCCCACCGCCGACCGTGACAATCTGGCCCGCGGCCGCCAGCATCCCGGTGAGGTCGCCGACCGCAGGCGGCACCGACTCCGCCGAGAAGAAGGACAGCTGGCTCACGTCACCGACACTAAGCGTCCGGACGACGATGCGCGTCGCGGCGCGGCGATGATGCGCCGCCTTCCTCCCCGGGCTGTGGTCGCCGGCTCCGGCTTGCCGGTGCCGGCGCGCAGCTGGCTGGCTCCCCGGATGTTGGACAGCGAGAACCCCCCGACCGAACCCGGTAACTCCGGACCTCGCGGGGGGTTGTCGTTAGAGGCTGCTCAGATGGAGCGAACGCCGGTGGCCTGGGGACCCTTAGGGCTCTGTCCAACTTCGAATTCGACCCTCTGGTTCTCCTCAAGGGTGCGGAAGCCGCTTCCCTGGATCTCCGTGTAGTGGACAAACACGTCGGCCGAACCGTCCTCGGGGGCGATGAAGCCGAATCCCTTCTCCGCGTTGAACCACTTCACAGTTCCCTGTGGCATTTCTTGATGTTTCCTTTACTACTCGGGTGCGGTGCACCGCCTTTCGGTGCTCCGGGCCCCGTTGCGACCGCTATACCTTGCCGAGTCGCCGGAACTTCACCCGACCTACACCCTCGCAGGAACCGCGGCCGCAACGTCGATCCTGCGAAAGTTTTACACGAACACAGAAGCTGCGACCGCAAACAGTCAACCATGTTCAACGCTTCTGCGACAGCCTACGGTGATCAATTCAGCTACCACGAGGTAAACAATTCGAGTGTGAAGCCGCAATCCCTGGCCGCGGGGTCCCCGTCGGTTGAAGTATTCGGCATTTGCCTCACGTCCGGAAGGTTGGACATGTGGTGACGTTCGGCAGCGAACTGCTCGCCGCCGCGGTCGCCGGCAGCGAACAAGGAGAGCACCCGCTGCGTCATGTCGCCGAGCTGCCGGCGCGGGAGGGCCGCCGTCGCCCGTGGCCGGCCTGGGCCGAGCCGGACGTGGTCCGCGCGTTCACCGATCGCGGTATCAGCTCGCCGTGGGCGCACCAGGTAGAGGCGGCGGATCTGGTCCATGCCGGACGTCACGTGGTGATCAGTACCGGCACGGCGTCGGGGAAATCGTTGGCCTACCAACTTCCGATCCTCAACGCGTTGGCGACCGATCCGCGGGCCCGGGTGCTGTACGTGTCGCCGACGAAAGCGCTTGGCCACGACCAGTTGCGGGCCGCGCATGCGCTGACCGCCGCGGTACCACGGCTGGGCGACGTGGCGCCGACGGCCTACGACGGCGACAGTCCTAGCGAAGTGCGTCGCTTTGCGCGGGAGCGCTCGCGGTGGCTGTTCTCCAACCCCGATATGGTCCATCTGGCGCTGCTGCGCAACCATGCCCGGTGGGCGGTGTTTCTGCGCAACCTTCGTTATGTCGTTATCGACGAATGCCATTACTATCGCGGGGTTTTCGGCTCGAACGTCGCGATGGTGCTGCGTCGGTTGCTGCGGTTGTGCGCGCGCTACTCGGCTCACCCGGCCGCCACGCCGACGGTGATCTTCGCTAGCGCGACAACCGCATCGCCCGGCGCTACTGCCGCCGAGCTCATCGGCCAGCCGGTCGAAGAGGTCACCGAAGACACCTCGCCACAGGGTGCTCGCACGGTGGCGTTGTGGGAACCGGCCCTGCGCGCAGACATCATCGGCGAAAACGGTGCTCCGGTGCGACGATCCGCCGGAAGCGAGGCGGCACGAGTGATGGCCGACCTGATCGCCGAAGGGGCGCGCACGCTGACGTTCGTGCGGTCGCGTCGAGGTGCCGAATTGACCGCGGTGGCAGCCCGTGCGCGGCTTGAGGACATCGCCCCGGAGCTGACCGAGACGGTGGCGTCGTATCGAGCGGGTTATCTGCCCGAAGACCGTCGCGCGCTTGAACGCGCGCTGGTCGACGGGCAGCTACGAGGTCTGGCCACCACCAACGCCTTGGAGCTGGGTATCGATATCGCCGGGCTCGACGCGGTGGTGTTGGCCGGCTTTCCCGGCACGGTGACGTCGTTTTGGCAGCAGGCCGGGCGATCTGGGCGACGTGGCCAGGGTGCGCTGGTCCTGCTCGTCGCCCGCGACGATCCGCTGGACACCTATTTGGTGCATCACCCGGCTGCACTGCTGGATAAGCCGATCGAGCGCGTGGTGATCGATCCGGCCAACCCCTACATTCTCGGCCCGCAATTGTTATGCGCTGCAACGGAATTACCGTTGGAGGACGCCGAGGTACGAACGTTGGGCGCCGAGGAGGTCGCGGAGGGGCTGGTCGACGACGGGCTGCTACGACGCCGCTCCGGCAAGTACTACCCGGCACCGGGGGTGGATCCGCATCCAGCGGTGGACATTCGGGGGTCGACTGGTGGCCAGATCGTCATCGTGGAAAGTGAGACCGGACGATTGCTGGGCACCGCCGGTGTCGGCCAGGCCGCCGCTTCGGTGCACCCGGGAGCGGTCTACCTGCACCAGGGTGAGAGTTACGTCGTCGATTCGCTGGACTTCGACGAGGGCATGGCCTTCGTTCACAGCGAAGATCCCGGATACGCGACGTTCGCAAGGGAACTCACCGACATCGCGGTCACCGGGGCCGGCGAACGACAGGCCTTCGGATCGGTCACGCTGGGCCTGGTGCCCGTCAGCGTCACCAGTCAAGTCGTCGGCTATTTGCGCCGTCGGCTGACCGGGGAGGTCATCGATTCCATCGAGCTCGATATGCCGGCTCAGACCCTGGCCACCACCGCGGTGATGTACACTATCACGCCAGAAACTTTGCACAGCAACGGGATTGACGCGCTGCAGATTCCCGGATCGTTACACGCCGCCGAGCATGCCGCGATCGGACTGCTGCCGCTGGTTGCCAGCTGCGACCGGGGCGACATCGGCGGGTTGTCCACCGCGGTGGGCCCCGAGGCCGATGGACTGCCGAGTGTGTTCGTCTACGACGGTTATCCGGGCGGGGCGGGCTTCGCCGAGCAGGGCTTCCGCCGGGCAATTACCTGGCTGGGTGCCACCGCTGCCGCTATCGAGGCGTGTGAATGTCCGTCGGGATGCCCGTCCTGCGTGCAGTCACCGAAGTGCGGCAGCGGTAACGAACCCCTGGATAAGGCCGGGGCTGTGCGCGTTCTGCGTTTGGTGCTCACAGCGCTGGATCACGAGGGCGAGACATACCGGTGACGACCGACCCCTCGACGGTCGACTTCCACGTGTCTAGTCGTGGCAGCAGCCATGAAACGCATTTCCTCGCTTCTGAAGAAACGCGCGCGTGCCGAAATTGCTCAAGTAGTGCGGCGAACGGTTGGACATCGCAATCCGTTCGCAATCCCAGAGGGCGCAGCAGCAAAATACCCGGCCGAGATGACCCTGTGCAAGTCGCCGCATGACGTGTCAACGCCACCCTTAGGGTGACGTTGATCGAAGTCCGGCGGATTGGACAGTGAGGCAACGAGTTAGCAGTGAGGCAACGAGTTATGCGTTGCATGACCGGTAAAGTGTCACGGCATGGCCCGCGACTGGCTGCTCGTGGAAACGCTGGGCAACGAACCTGCCGTAGTGGCGCTAGGCCGTCAATTGAAAAACCTCGTTCCGATTACCACGTTCCTGCGGCGTAATCCGAATCTTGCTGCCATCCAGACCGCAATCGCGGAGTCGTTGCAAAACAGCCAAAGCATGGTCAGCATCACACCCAAAAGCCGCCGGGTGATCCGCACCGAGCCGGTGTTGATGTCCGACGGCCGCATGCACGGTGTGCATATCTGGATTGGGCCGGCTGAGGCCGAACCACCGGAGCGGCCGATCCCCGGCCCGCTGAAATGGAACATGACCCTTGGGGTGGCCACCGATACACCGGAGTCGCTGATAAACACCGGCCGGAATCTCGAGGTCGAAGATCCGCAGCGTCGCGCGTTTGCGGACAGCTGGCCGGGCGGCGATCTCAAGCCCAACGAGGGCAGGGCGCTCGCGGCCGCGGTCAACCCGGAACCGGGACACACCCTGTGCGACACCTGGGACGACACCGATTGGCAGGGCAATCCCATCCGGGTGAGCTTTGTCGCTCGCAACGGACTCGAACCGGGGCCGGATGGCCGCGACCACGTGATCGCACGGGGGATGAATTGGCGGGCCGAGCCGGCCGACCCGGCGCGGCCGGCCGATCGGCTCGCGCAGCGGATCCTGCACGGGTTGGCGCAGCCCGGTGTGCACCGGGCGTTGTTCGATCCGAGTAACTGGACCTTGTTGAAGTGGCTCGACGAGCCGTGCCCGTTCTATGACTGGCGGCGTGTCGAGGCCGACGCCCCGCGGATGCATCCCAGCGACGAGGCGAGGATGGCGACGATGACGGCGGAGTTCGCCGCCGGGGCCACCAGCGGGGTGCTGCGCATGCCGGGCCACGACGGCGACTGGGTTCCGGTGCATGTGACGGTCAGCCGGGTTGAAGTCGAGCAGGAGACCTTCGCCGGACTGGTCTGCTTGCGATTGCCCACGGCGACCGAACTCGCAGACGCGGGCCTGCCCGAGTCGCATCCCGCCCGCGACTAAGCCTTGTCGGCCGGGCCGGCACGAGCGGCGGCCCGTGCGTTGCCCCACCCGCCGACAACGAGGCTCACCTCGGTTGTGACGACGACGTCCAGATCCTCCACGGCGCAGCCGGTGGTGTTTACCCGCATCTGACGGGCCACCGCTTCCGCGTGCACGCAGGCGGTCTCGGGTCCGGCTGCCAGCCCCGCCGCGGCGGCCAGCGCGGCCAGATCCGCCGCCGCTTGAGCCCGGTGGCGCGCCACCACCGCAGAGCCCAGATACGCGCTGCCGCCGGTCACGGACAACAGCACGGCGACCATCGCGGCGGCGATTACGGTGGCCGATCCCCGCTCACTGCGGCGGCTCCACCGCCGAGACACCAATAGCGCCGATGCCCAGTGTGGGCAGCAGATTCGACCGGGCGGTGACCGTCGCGACGACGAACCCGCCGTCGCGGCGCAGCCGCACCAGGGCGCCACCGGGCGCGATACCGCGGGCGATGGTGACCGCCGAACGCTCGTCACCACGTGCGGCGAGCCGGGCGGCCTCGCGGGCAGCGTCGATGCAGCGGACCTGCATCGAGACCGCCGTAATCCCGGCCAGGCACAACACCAGCACCGCGACCAGTGTGACGACGCCCAGCGCCGCCTCGACGGTGCTCGCACCGACATCGTCGACTACGCCTTGGTGTTGAGCGCGCGGGCGATGATGTTGGTCAACGCCGAGACGATGGAGTCGCCGGTGACGACCGTGTAGAGGATCGCGGCGAACGCCGCCGCCGCGATCGTCCCGATCGCGTATTCGACCGTCGACATCCCGGCCTCGTCTATCACCAACAGGGTCGCACGCGCTCGTAGCACCCGAAACATGTTGGATAATCTCACTTTTCCCTCCTCCATTACCCCACCCAATCCGTCTACCCGCCGTCACAGCAAGCCTGACTGCAGTAGGTCACCGGCAAGGCCGGCTACCACCGGAACAATGCCCAAGCACACGAACGCGGGAAGGAAACACAGTCCCAGCGGGCCGGCGATCAGCACCCCGGCGCGCTCGGCAGTCGCCGCCGCCACGTGTGCGGCGTCCTGACGACACTGCGCGGCGAGCGCGGCCACCGCTTCGGCGAGCGCCACCCCCGAGGCCGAGGACCGTCGCGCCAGCCTTAGCAGGGCATCGGTCTGCGCATCGAGCGAGCCGGGCGGCAGATCGGGTGGTGCCGACCATGCAACGGCGGGGTCGGCGCCCAGCGCCAGCAGATCGGCGGCACGACGCAGCACCCGGGCCAGCAGCGGTGGCGCCGACGGCGCAGTCGCTGCCGCAGCCGTCGACACCGCCATGCCCGCCGCCAGGCAAACAGCCAGCACATCCAGACTCGAAGCGACGGCCAGCGGATCGGGGCCACGCATCGGTCGGCGTGGAGTAGCGGGCGCATGGGCCGCCATCGTGGCCCTTGCCCGCACGCTCGACGGCCGGACGCCACTCAACAGAGCGGCAGCCAGCAGCAGCGCCGCAGTGCTCATGCGCGCCGCTCCTCAGCATCGCTGCGTCCCCCTCGCCGCTGCGCGGCTGGGGGTGCCCCCACTGCATCGTCGCCGACGCGACTCACGATGCCGCCCGATCGGTGATGCGGTCCGACCAGAGCAAGCCGCCGCAGACCAGCGTCACCCCGACCACCAGCAGCCAGCCGCCGACGTGTCCGGCCAGCAGGAATGCCGCCGGGTCTGCCCCGATGAGTTGACCGAGAACCACCGACAGCACCGGCAGGCCCGCCAGGATCGCAGCGGTGGCGCGGGCGCCCGCCATCGCCGACATCACCTGTCCTGAAAATCGTTGTCGTTCAACGATATCCCGCTGGGCAGCGCGCATCAGGGTGGACATCGCAATGCCGTGTTCGGCTGCCAGTTGCCAGCACACCGCCAGCCGAGCCCATTGCGCTGGCAGCGCCGAGGTCTCGGCGACGCTTCGCAAACCGGCGGTGACGTCGGCACCCAAACGGGCGCGTGCCGCCACCGCACGACATGAGTCCGCGACGGGCCCGGCTGTTTCGTCCGCCGCGACGGCGAAGGCCTGGGACGGGTGGGCCCCGACTCGCAGTTCACCGACCAACACATCGATCGCGGTTTCCAGCTCCCGGCTCTCAGCCATCCCCAGACGGCTACGGCGACGGCGGCGGTACCGCAGGCTCGCCGTTGCGGCGAACACCGTGGCGGCCAGAACGGTTGTGAGCGGCAGGAATACGGCGCTGGCGGCGCCGGCGCATAGGGCGAACCATCCGGCTGTCCGAGCCGTCGACCGGCTGCGGGCTTGGTCGCGGCGAGCAAGTCGTCGACGCGGCGATGACGGTGATACGAGCAGAGACGCCGACAACGCCAGTGCTCCCGCCGAAGCGGTCATCTCGGTGCACGGCTTTGCAACAGCCGGCGCAAACCGGCGACCTCGTCGGTCAGTCCGCGGTCGGCGTGCCACACGGTGACCGCGCCGACCCCTCCGCCGCTTTGACGCAGTACGGCGATTTCGCTTAGTCGCCGGCGCCCGGCGCGATCGCGGTCAACGTGCAACAGCACCTGAACCGCGGCGGCCAATTGACTATGCAGCGCAGCACGATCCAGGCCGCCCAGGGCACCCAACGCCTCCAGGCGAGCCGGGACCTCGCCTGGATTGTTGGCATGCACTGTGCCCGCGCCGCCGTCGTGTCCGGTGTTGAGCGCCGCGAGCAGATCGACCACTTCGGCGCCGCGGACCTCGCCGACGACGATGCGGTCCGGCCGCATCCGCAGGGCCTCACGGACGAGTTGGCGGACGGTGACTTCGCCGACGCCTTCGACGTTGGCGCATCGGGCTACCAGCCTGACCAGATGCGGATGCGGCGGCGCCAGTTCAGCGGCGTCCTCGACGCACACGATCCGCTCGTCGGGCGCGACCGCGTTCAGCATCGCCGACAGCAGTGTCGTTTTGCCCGCCCCGGTGCCGCCGGACACCAGAAACGCCAACCTGGCGGCGATGATGTCAGCGAGCAGTGCGGCAGCGGTCGGTGCAATGGCGCCCGCTGCGATCAGCGCGGACAAATCTTGAGTGGCCGGCCGCAACACCCGCAATGACAGACAGGTGCCGCCGACGGCGATCGGCGGCAGCACGGCATGCAGCCGGACCGCGAAGCCTCGGGCGCCCACTCCGGTGAGCTGACCGTCCACCCACGGTTGCGCGTCGTCGAGACGGCGCCCTGCCGCCAGCGCCAAACGCTGCGCCAAGCGCCGCACAGCAGCTTCGTCGGTGAACTGAACATCGGTACGCCGCAGGCCGTTTCCGTCATCGACCCACACCGCGTCCGGACCGGTGACCAACACATCAGTCGTACCTTCTGCGCACAGCAGTGGCTCGAGGATCCCGGCGCCGGTTAGCTCGGTCTGCAGCACTCGAAGGTTGCTGAGCAGCTCGGTATCACCCAGCACCCCACCGGATTCGGCCCGGATCGCGTCGGCCACCACCATGGGGCGCAGCGGAGCGGATTCCGTCGCCAGACGCTCACGGACCCGATCGATGAGCGAACCGGTCATGCCGCCCGGCCTTCCGCCCGGGTCGCTGGGCGTGCAGGCAGCACAGCCAGCACCCGGCGGGCCGCCGTCGCCAGCGCGGAGCGCCGCCCGAACCGGAGACCGCCGTGTTCGAGTTGCTCGGCCAGCCGCGGGTAGGGCCTCATCGACGCCAGCAGTGGTACGCCGGCTATCCCAGCCACCTCGTCGGCCCGCAGCCCGCCCGGCGACGGGCCCCGAACGACCAGCCCGACATTGGGATTGATGGCGGTGAGCACCGCAGCGATCGTCGCTGTGGCCGCACACGCCCGCACATCGCACGGGCTGACCAAGACGACGAGATCGGCTGTGTCCAAGGCAGTTTGAGCCGCGTCGGTCAAACGACGCGGAAGGTCGCAGACCACGGTCGCCCCGCCACGGCGGCCGGCATCGATGACCGCCTCCGCAGCCACGGCGTCCAATTCGTATCCGCGGCGGGTGCCCGACAGCATGCAGATCCCGCGGTGGCGCGGCAGTGCCTCGCGCACCGCCGACCAATTCAGCCGTCCGCCTCGCAACGCCAGGTCGGGCCAGCGCACACCCGGAGCGGTTTCGCCGCCCAGCAGCAGGTCGATGCCACCACCCCAGGGATCCAGATCGACCAGCAACGGATCGGTGGCGACGTACGCCAATGCGGCAGCGAACAGCGACGCACCCGCACCGCCGCGCCCACCGATAACGGCAACCACCGCGCCGAGGGCGCCGTCGCCGCGCGCGGATTCGCCGGCATCGGCGAGCTCGCGGACCAGATCCCGTTCTTGCGCGGGCAACCTGAGCACGTGCCGGGCGCCCACCTCGATGGCCGCAGCCCATGTCGCTGCCGCTGGTTCGCTGTCCGTCACCACGACGACGTGTGCGCGGCGGGGCAGTCCGGCGCGTACACATCCGTCTGCCGCGGCCGCGTCGAGCACTACCGCCGCGGCTGCCGCCCACGTTTTCCTGGTGATCGGTGATGTGCTGTCGGCATGAACGACCCGCACACCGACGGCCGCCGCGATCCGGTCGACCTCCTCGCGAAGTGCGGGTTCCGCCAAGACGGCCAGGATTCCGCGGGCGCCGCCAATGTCGGTTGGGGTGGTCATTGGCCCACCGTGCCCGGGCGGCACGCTGCGCCGCCAGCCGCAAACGCGGATTTGTGGACGAAGCCCGATCTGTGGACAGCTCGCAGCCTGCATCCGGCAAAACCCGGCGGAGGTGGCGAAGAACTCACCCGACAAAAGGGACGACCCCCGCCAGGGGGGGAGGAGGCGAGGGTCGTCGTGAATCAGCCCCGGGGGGTCGGGCTGATACACCTCGGCTAAGCCGAGTACTGCTTACTATACACATGACAGCATTGCCCGGCGCAAGAGCTGTTTGAAGTTGCGGGCATGGGATTTCGGCACGTTATGCCTGGACCTGCGGTCGTCACGAGCAACCGAAACCTGGTTGACCGGGCGTTTTGTGGGCCCCCTCGCGGTTTGCCGCACGGTCCCCCTATGCTGGGGCGGTGATCGCCTCGGACTCGGCCGCTGACCAGCAAACATCATCAACAGGCACGGGTTCCGGCCCCCGCACCGCTGCTTTTTTCGATCTCGATAAGACCATCATCGCCAAGTCCAGCACCCTGGCGTTCAGCAAACCTTTCTTCGATCAGGGATTGATTAACCGGCGGGCCGTGCTCAAGTCCAGCTACGCCCAGTTTCTGTTCCTGCTATCGGGCGCCGATCACGATCAGATGGACCGGATGCGGATCCATCTGACCAACATGTGCACCGGCTGGGACGTCGAGCAGATCAAGTCGATCGTCAGCGAAACGCTGCACGACATCGTCACGCCGCTGGTATTCGCCGAGGCCGCGGACCTGATCGCCAGTCACAAGCTGTGCGGCCGCGATGTCGTGGTGGTGTCGGCATCCGGCGAGGAGCTGGTGGGGCCGATCGCGCGGGCGCTCGGCGCCACCCACGCGATGGCGACACGCATGGTCGTCGAGGACGGCAAGTACACCGGCGAGATCGGGTTCTACTGCTACGGCGAAGGCAAGGTGCAGGCGATCCGCGAGTTGGCCGCGCGCGAGGGCTATCCACTCGAGCATTGCTACGCCTACTCCGACTCGATCACCGACATGCCGATGCTCGAAGTCGTCGGCCATCCCAGTGTGGTCAACCCGGACCGCGCGTTGCGCAAAGAAGCGATCGCCCGCGGCTGGCCGGTGCTGGCGTTCTCCCGGCCGGTGTCGCTGCGCGACCGTATCCCGGCACCGTCGGGAGCCGCGGTCGCCACGACCGCGGCAGTGGGTGTCAGCGCACTGGCCGCCGGGGCGCTGACCTACTCGTTGCTGCGCCGGTTCTCGATGTAAGCACCGTCGACGCTTCAGCAAACTTTTCCGGGTCACCGGCCGATATCAGTTCAGCGTTTTCACGGCATTTGAAGCCGATTGACCCTTGCTGTGACCAGGGTCACGGAGTACAAAGGAGTCACGGAAACCCGGTGAGGCCAAGATCGAACCGGAGGAGAAGGTTCGGTTTCCCGAAACTGGGTAACCCAGCACGGTACCCGGCACCCACGCGGAGTCACAGCCGCGAAGATGGCAGAAGTGTTGCGGGCCTGCGTAATTGCGAAGAGCGGACGGCCTCGACGGCCCCTTGGGTGGGGTCGCAGCCGGTAAGCGTCGCAAGATCGCCGAGGCCACCCACGCAACCCACAGTTGCACGCTTGGTAACCGAGTTCCGTGCTAGCGGGCGGCGAGCCGAAATCCTTCGGATCGTCGCCCGCTTTACTCGTCTGCACGAAATCGCGCTGGCCGCGCAACCGTTCACTGCGACGCGTTTCCGGCAACCTTTAATCAGCAAGCGAATCGGCGATCGACAACGCCTCTTGCGCGCCGGTGCGCATGGCCCGGCAACACAGCACCAACCACGCGGCGATGCCGTCGGGTGTCCCGGCCGCGAAACCGCGTGCGGCGTCGCGGTAGTCGGCGGCGCGACGCATCCAGCTGACCTCGGGTACACCGAGCCCGTGCGGGTCAAGCCCGGTGGCGATGGTGACCAGCCGCGACACTGCCCGCGCGACCACACCGTCCGCGCTGCCGAACGGTGCCAGGGTCAGCAGTTCGCCGTGGGCGATCGCGGCGATCACGGGAGCCGGCGCACCACTACCGCCAGTGACGATCTTCGCCAGCAGCTCGAGACGGGGCCCGACGTCGGCGTCGGCCCGTGGCCGGCCCAACTGGTCCTCGTCGACCCGGTCGGCGGCGGCGAGCATATGCAGCCGTGCCAGCGCCTGTAGCGGCGCCCGCTGCCAGACGCCGACCAGCGTCGTCTCGCCGCCTTCCAGCGCCTGCGCGACGCGAAGCGCACCGGCGAATACCGGGTCGCTGGCCGCCGAGGCATCCAGCTGCTCGTCCAGTTTCAGTCCACCGTCGAGGACCGCCGACGCCCGCGCCGCCCGCAGCGCCGCTTCGGCCGCCGTCACCGGCCAGCGCCGCAGGTTGGCACGATGGCGATGTGCTCTGCCGAGCGCCTCGCGGGCCTGGTCGGCCGCGGCGGCGACACCGGGCAGCGCCAGCAGCGGAGCCAACGGGTCAGAAGTCACGAACTGTCACGATAGGGCCTTGATCGTCGCGTCGACCCGCCGCGCCCGGCTTCGCCGCGCTTGCGATCGCCGCCGGGGAAATCGCCGCCCGGAATGGCCGCGAGCAGTTGGCGCGTGTAGTCGTCCTGCGGCTCGGTGAACACCTCGTCGGTGGGCGCGTGCTCGACCACTCGGCCCGCTTGCATCACCAGCACCTCATCCGCGATCTGCCGAACGACGGCCAAGTCGTGACTGATGAACAGATAGCTCAGACCCAGCGCGTCCTTCAGCTCGGCAAGCAGTTGGAGTATCTGCGCCTGCACCAGGACGTCGAGGGCAGAGACCGCCTCGTCGCAGACCACCACGTCGGGCCGCAACGCCAGCGCTCGCGCGATCGCGACCCGTTGACGCTGCCCGCCCGACAGCTCGCGCGGTCGCCTCTCCAGCACCGACAACGGAAGCGCCACCTGCTCGGCCAGCTCTCGCACCGATGCGCGACGTTCGCGGCGGTCACCAATGCGGTGGACGCGCAGCGGTTCCTCGATGGCCCGGAACACCGTGTACATCGGATCCAAACTGCTGTAGGGGTTTTGGAAGACCGGCTGCACTCGGCGGCGAAACGCCAAGACCTCTGGCCGGTTCATCGCGGCAACGTCGCGCCCGTCGAACATCACCGTCCCCGAGGTCGGCGCGAGCAGGCCCAGCACCATACGGGCCAGAGTGGATTTCCCCGATCCGGATTCGCCCACGATCGCCAAGGTGGTCGCTTTACGCAGAAGGAACGACACGCCATCGACAGCGCGGAATTCCGCTTTCCGCCAGGGCGTTCCGTGCGTTGACCGGTAGCTCTTGGTGAGGTCCGCTGCGACCAGGAGGTCGCGGGTCTCGGACCCGCCGACCGGCGTTGCATTGTCGGGCCGCGGTCGAGCCGTCGCCCCGCCGACCGGATGCACCGACGGCGCGGCGGCGACCAGCTGCCGGGTGTAGGGATGTTGTGGGTCGCTCAAGATCGATTGCGCCGCACCGGTTTCCACCACACGGCCGCGGTGCATGACGACCAACTGTTCGGCGCGCTCGCCTGCCAGTGCGAGATCGTGAGTGATCAACAGCACCGCCGTGCCGAGTTCCGCGGCCAGATGTTGCAGATGGTCGAGCACCTGCCGTTGCACCGTGACGTCCAGTGCGGACGTCGGCTCGTCGGCGATCAATAGGCGCGGGCGGCCGGCGAGCCCGATCGCAATCAGTGCACGCTGGCACATCCCACCGGACAGCTGATGCGGATACCGTCTGGCCTGAGTCGGCGGATCCGGCATGCCGGCTTCGTCGAGCAGTTGCAGCGATCGTTGCTTCGCATCGTTGATGTTGTTGGCGCGCAATGCTCCCCGTATCTGGAAGCCGACCTTCCATACCGGGTTGAGGTTGGTTGTCGGATCCTGCGGCACGTAGCCGATGCCGGTCCCCCTGATCGAGCGGAGCCGACGCGGATCCGCCGACACGATGTCGACGCCGTCGAACACGATGCGGCCCGCGGTGACTCGCCCACCCGGTGCCAGCAGTCCGAGGATCGCGGCGGCGGTCGTCGACTTTCCCGAGCCGGATTCACCGACAACGGCTATGGTCTGCCCGCTGCGCACGGTCAGCTCGACGTTGCTGACGGCGGGAGCGTCGTCGCCGAACCTGACCTCGAGGCCCGCGACGCTCAGCAGCGGCTGCTCGGTGGCTGGGCTAATGCGCCGCTCCTCTCCCCCGCAAGCGGGTGGGGGTACCCCCAGCCGCGCAGCGGCGAGGGGGCGTGCCCCCACATCGCTTCCTTGCTCTGCATCGTCGCCGGCGGTCATGACCGCCACGTCCGTGACGTGGAATCCAGGACGTCGCGCAACACGTCGCCCATCATCAGAAAGGCCAGCACCGTAAGCGCAAGGGCCCCAGCCGGATAAAACAGGATCGGCGAGCCCGCTCGCAGTCGCGTCTGTGCCACGTTGATGTCGCCGCCCCAGGACACGACTGATGGCGGCAGGCCGACTCCGAGGTAGGACAGCGTCGCCTCGGCCACAATGAACATCCCCAGCGAGATCGCGGCGACGGCGATCACCGGGCCCAGAGCATTCGGCACGACATGGCGGATCAGAATTCCGAACCTGCTTAACCCCAACGCTTGCGCGGCCACGACGTAATCGCTGCCGCGCGCCGCGAGCACCGCCCCGCGCGCGATCCTGGCCACCTGCGGCCAGCCGAACAGCGCCAGAATCGCGACCACGGTCCATACTGTGCGGTGATGCATGACCTGCATGAGCACAATGGCCGCCAACAGCAACGGGATTCCGAAGAAGACATCGGCGACGCGGGAGACCATCACGTCGATCCAGCCACCGTAGAAACCGGCCAGCGCTCCCAACGCCCCGCCGACCAGGAAAACCACCAGGGTCGCGCCCAGACCGACGGTGATCGAGGCGCGGGCACCGTAGACGGTGCGGGCGTAGATGTCGTGGCCTTGCAGGTCGGTGCCGAACCAATGCGCGGCCGACGGTGTGAGCAGGCTCTGATAGGGGTCGGCGTAGCCGGGATCGGCCGACGTAAACAGCGCCGGAAACAATGCCACAACGAGGAAGAACAGGATCAGCGCCGCGGCGACGACGAATTTCGGGCGTCGCCGCAAGGCACGCCAAGTGTCGCGCCAAAAGCCTGCGGCACCAAGCGCTTCGGTCTTGCGATCAGCCATACCGGATCCTCGGATCCAGCGCCGCATACAGCAGATCCACCGCCAGATTGGTCGCCAGGTAGATCACCACCAGCACCGTCACGATGGACACCACCGTCGGCGCTTCCTGGCGAGTAACCGCTTGATAGAGCACGCCGCCGACACCGTGGATGTTGAAGATCCCCTCGGTGACGATCGCCCCGCCCATCAGTGCCCCGAGGTCGGCACCGAGGAACGTCACCACCGGAATCAGCGAGTTGCGCAGGATGTGCACCGTGACCACCCTGGGCCGCGACAAGCCGGTAGCCGTCGCGGTGCGCACATAGTCGGCGTGCGCATTGGCGGCCACCGCAGAGCGAGTCAACCGCACCACGTAAGCCAGGGACACCGACCCCAACACCACACCGGGCAGCAGCAGCCGCGCGAATGTCGGTTGATCACCGACGGTTACCGAGGCGACGCCGAGTCTTACCCCGAGGACGAACTGCGCCAGGAAGCCCAGCACGAAGATCGGGACCGCGATCACGAACAGACTGGTGATCAGCACCGCGGCATCGAAGATCCCGCCCTGGCGTAGCCCGGCGATCACCCCGAAACCGATGCCGAGCACCGCCTCTACTGCCAGGGCAATCAACGCCAGCCTGATGGTCACCGGAAACGCCTGAGCCAGAACGACACTGACCGGCAGCCCCGAGTAGGCGCGACCCAGATCGCCGTGCACGATGCCGCCCAGATAATGCAGGTACTGCAACAGAAACGGGTCGTTCAGGTGATATTGGGCGCGCAGTTGCGCGGCGACCGCGGGACTCAACGGACGGTCACCGCCCAAGGCGGCGATAGGATCGCCGGGCAGCAAGAAGACCATGCCGTAGATCAGCAAGGTGGCGCCGAGAAAAACCGGAACCATGACCGCGATACGGCGAGCGATATACCACCCCATTCCACCCATCTCACACCTTGACGATGCGCTCGTAGTCGGGCAGGCCATTCCAGGTCAGCGCGACGTGGCTGACTGACGGTGATGTCCCGGCCACGCTGATCGTGTACCACAGCGGCACGACGGGCATGTCCCGCAACAGGATTCGTTGTGCAGCGTTGGCCAGGTCAAACGATTGCTGCAAGCTCGGCGCGGATTCGGCCGCGGCGATCGCGGCGTCGAACTGGAGGTTGGAATAGCCGACGTCATCAGCGCCCGCTCCGGTGACGAACAGCGGCTCCAAGAACTCCAGCATCGACGGGAAGTCACCCTGCCAACCGGCGCGGAAGGCGGTAGCGATGCTGCGCGCGGTGACCTGGGTGCGAAACGTGGCGAAGGTCGGCTGCGGCGCACCGGCGGCGTCGATACCCAAGATGTTCTTGATGCTGTTGGCCACCGCGTCCACCCACTCCTGGTGTCCGCCGTCGGCGTTGTAGGCGATCGCGTACCGGCCCGACCATTTCGAGATGGCATCCGCCTGCGACCACAGCCGCCGCGCACGGTCCGGATCGAAGTTGAGTGCGTCGTCGCCTTCGATGTGTGGGTCGAATCCGGGCAGCGAACTGGCGGTGAAATCACGCGCGGGTGCCCGTGCTCCGGCGTAGATCTGGCGGCAGATCTGTGCCCGATTGATGGCAGCCGAGAGCGCCAGTCGGCGCAACCTGCCCTCCTCGCCGCCGAAATGCGGCAGCCGCAGCGGAGTGTCGAGGGTCTGGTTCACCGCTGAAGGTGCACTGACGTAACGATCGCCGAGATCCCTGCGGTAGACCGACAGCAGGCTGGACGGAATCGTGTCCAGCACATCGAGATTGCTCGACAGCAAGTCGGCGTACGCAGTCTCCAGGTTGGCATAGAAGACGAAACGTAGACCCTTGTTCTGCGGGACCCGGTTGCCGTGGTAGCCGGTGTTGGGCACCAGATCCAGCTTGACGTTGTGCTGCCAGGCGGCACCGCCGGGCGCGTCGGCAAACTTGTACGGGCCGTTGCCGATCGGGTGCTGGCCGAACGCCGTCATGTCCTTCAGCGCGGCAGCGGGCAACGGGTAAAACGGCGAAAACCCAAGCCGGAGTTTGAAATCGATGGTCGGCGCCTTGAGCTGCACGGTGAACTGGTGGTCGTCGACGACGTGCAAACCGGACATCGTCGAGGCCGCCGATTTTGCCGCGGCGACGTCGTCGAATCCGGCGATCGGGTTGAAGAAGCTCTGCTGTAGTTGGGCGTTGGCGGCCACCGCGCCGTAGTTCCAGGCGTCGACGAAGGAGTGCGCGGTCACCGGTGTGCCGTCGCTGAACGTCCACCCGGACTTGAGGGTGATCCGATAGTTGATGTCATCGCTGGTGTCGATGGATCGGGCAACCTCCAGTTCGGGTCTGCCCTTGGCGTCATAGGACATCAGGCCCGCGAACAGCCGATCGATGATGCGGCCGCCGTTGCTGTCATTGGTATTGGTCGGGATCAGCGGGTTCTGCGGCTCGCCGGCGTTGACGATCACCACGTCGGTACGCACATTGCCGACCCCGCATCCGGCCAGCGTCGCCGCGGCGAGCAGCATCGCGGCTGCCACGATGCCCAACCGAGTCAAGCCTCCTCCTCCGATCCACTGTCACCACTACAATCCCGGCGTGACTGTCACCGAACTCGCCGAGGGTAGCGTCGCCGAGCACGTCGGGTATTTGATCGGCCTGATCGGCATCCCCCTGGTGGGGGCGATCTTGTTGATCGCCGGTCTTCGGCAGCGTTCACGACGGCGCCGACTGCCGCCACCCGCCAACCCGATGGTGCCTCCCGGTTACCCACCGCCGGGTCCGTACCCGTATGGCTATCCACCGCCTCCGCCGCCGGGTATTCCGCCCAACACGGGCTACCCGGAGCAGCCGGGACTCCTCAGCCGCCGACGTACCCACCGTATTACCCGGCCGGCCATCCGGCGGCGCGTCCGCGTGGATCGTCGGGCACAGCGCTGATCGTGGTGGGGTCGATCCTGTTTACATTCGGCGTGCTCGGAGTTTTCGGCCACCTCGGCTGGGCGGCCTTCCAAGCGGGACGCTCGGCTCGTTCGGCAAATGTCGGTCAGTGCATCGCTGAATCCAATATGCGGGAAAACAACTCGACCCCGGCGCCAGGGCAGGACTGCGATAAGCCGGACTCGATATTCGAGGTCGCAGCCAAAGGAGACGGCTCGGCGCTTTGCCCCGACGGCAAGCGTCAGGATTCCCTCTACGCGTATCTCTTCGACGGGACCACGACCCTGTGCCTGATGCTCAATCTCAAGCAGGGTCACTGCTACACCGCCAGCGGCACGGCTGAGAACCCACAGTTCGACGCGGCCGACTGCAATGGCTCGGCCACCGTGATCAGGGTCGCCAAACGCGTCGACGGTAGCGCTGATGTGGCGTTGTGTCCGGCCGGAACCAAACCGATCTCCTACCCAACCCCGGCGAGGCTGTACTGCTTGGAGCGACTCGAAAACTGATCGCACTGACTAGGCTCGTGCGCGTGACCGAGACGCACACCGATGCATTGTCGTCATATCCACCGTCAGAGGATTTCGCCGCGCAAGCCAACGCCGGCGGCGAGCTGTACAGCGAGGCCGAACAAGACCGGCTGGCGTTCTGGGCCAAGCAGGCCAACCGGCTGTCGTGGTCAACGCCATTCGACCAGGTGCTGGACTGGTCGAATGCCCCGTTCGCCAAGTGGTTCACCGGCGGAACACTCAACGTCGCCTATAACTGCGTCGACCGCCACGTGGAAGCCGGCAACGGTGATCGAGTCGCGATCCACTGGGAAGGTGAGCGGGTCGGCGAAAATCGCACCCTGACCTACAGCGACCTGCAGGCCGAGGTGTGCAAGGCCGCCAACGCGCTGGGCGATCTGGGCCTGGTCGCCGGTGACCGCGTCGCGATCTACATGCCGATGATTCCCGAAGCCGTGGTCGCGATGCTGGCCTGCGCGCGGCTGGGCGTGCTGCACAGCGTGGTGTTCGCCGGGTTCACGGCCACCGCGCTGGGCGCCCGGATCGCCGACGCCGAGGCCAAGCTGCTGATCACCGCCGACGGGCAGTTCCGCCACGGCAAGCGGGAGTCGTTGAAGGAAGCGGCCGACCAGGCGGTCGCCGACACCAGCACGATCGAACACGTCTTGGTGGTCCAGCGCACTGGCATCGACGTCCCGTGGAGGCAGGGACGCGACGTGTGGTGGCACGACGTCGTCGACTCGGCGTCGCCGGAGCACAGCGCCGAGGCGTTCGACGCCGAGCATCCGCTGTTCCTGCTGTACACCTCGGGCACCACCGGCAAGCCCAAGGGCATCGTGCACACCAGCGGCGGCTATCTCACCCAGGCGTCCTACACCCACCACAACGTCTTCGACATCAAGCCGGAAACCGACGTGTTCTGGTGCACCGCCGACATCGGCTGGGTCACAGGACACACCTACGGTGTCTACGGCCCGCTGTCCAACGGCGTAACCCAGGTTATCTATGAGGGAACCCCAAGCACGCCCAGCCAGCACCGGCATTTCGAGATCATCGAAAAGTACGGCGTGACAATCTATTACACCGCGCCGACGATGATCCGCACCTTTATGAAGTGGGGCCGCGAAATCCCGGACGCCCGCGACTTGTCCAGCCTGCGGCTGCTAGGAACGGTCGGTGAGCCGATCAACCCGGAGGCCTGGCGCTGGTACCGCAAAGTCGTCGGCGCCGACAGCATCCCGATCGTGGACACCTGGTGGCAGACCGAAACCGGCGCCGCGATGATCTCCCCGCTACCCGGCGTCGCCGCGGCCAAACCGGGATCGGCGATGAGGCCGCTGCCCGGCATCTCGGCGAGGATCGTCGACGACGACGGCAACCAGCTTTCACCGCCGTCCACCGACGAGGGCGAGCACGTCACCGGATATCTGGTGCTCGACCAGCCTTGGCCGTCAATGCTGCGCGGCATCTGGGGCGATCCGGACCGCTACCGCGAGACGTACTGGTCGAAGTTCGCCGAGCAGGGCTGGTATTTCGCCGGCGACGGCGCTCGCTACGACTCCGACGGCGCGATCTGGGTCCTGGGTCGCATCGACGACGTGATGAACGTGTCCGGCCATCGCCTCTCCACCGCCGAAGTGGAGTCGGCGCTGGTCGGACATTCCGGGGTCGCCGAAGCCGCGGTCGTGGGGGCGACCGACGACACCACCGGTCAGGCGATCTGCGCGTTCGTCGTCTTGCAGGCCGATCATGCCGAGACGACGGGCGCCGAGATCATCGACGAGCTGCGCGCGGAAGTGGCCAGGGTCATCTCACCGATTGCCCGGCCCCGCGAACTGCACGTGGTGCCCGAACTGCCGAAGACGCGCAGCGGCAAGATCATGCGACGCCTGCTGCGCGACATCGCCGAGAATCGAGAACTCGGCGACACGTCGACGCTGCTTGATCCCGGTGTGTTCGACGCGATCCGGGCCGCCGAGTAGCTAGGCGGGGACGGGCACGAAGCCGGCGCCGGGACGGTTCTTGGCGTTGACGTCGGCCAGTATCGCGTTGATGGACTGAACCACGGCCGGCGTGTGCAGCGGGATGTACTTGATCACGCAGGCCGGCAGGTTTTCGCTGAAGGCGCCGTGAATCATCCCGACCAGGAGGTTGTCGACGGTTACCGGGCCGCCTGAGTCACCCGGTTGTCCGCACACCTGCATGACGATCGTGCCCGGGTCTTGACCCGGGCCCCAGGTGACGCCGCACGAGTTTCCGGTCGTGCGGCCCTGCTTGCAAGCGATCTGACCGAACGCTGGATCCGGTCCGATGCCGTTGATCGTGAAGCCACCGAAGTTGGCGACCGGTATCACCTTGGCCGGATCGAACTGGATGACCGCGTAGTCGAGATTGTCGTTGCCGGCCACCATGGTTCCCACCGTGCCGCGGTCCTTCGCCGACTCGACGGTCACCACCGCGCCCGGCCCTCCGCAGTGCGCCGAGGTGAAACCGATCAGCTCGCCCTTGCCGTCGGTGCCGATGGTGGTCAGTGTGCACAGTGTGTCACCGTTGACCACGATGCCTGCCCCGCCGCCGAGCGGAAGTTTGTCGTCAGCTCGTGCGGGCACCCCGGGCAGGCCCACCGATGCCACAATGAGCAACGCCGCCACGACAGCGAGCAGCCGACGGTGCGTGGTCTGCACAGCAGTACTCCTGTCGACAAACTTGAACGCGTACCCGAAGCGGCGGCGCCAGTCTAGCGTTATCAATGCCCGCCGGCGTCCATCCCTAACCGCCGCCTCCGCGGGCGGTTGACCTCGTCTGGCACCGGACCACATGGCAACATGAACCGCGACGACAGCGCGTCCGGTAACGATGCAGAGCGCGAAGCGCGATGAGGAGGAGCCGGACAATCAGATTCAGCCGGGAGGACCGTCTGTGAGCAAACCAGATCGTAAGAATGCCGACCGCAAGGACGGGGTTCCTCGCACGCTGACCACGATTCCGTTGACCGACCCGCACGCGCTGTCCGTCGAACCGTCGATCGGTGAGTTGGTCAAGGACGCCACGGCGCAGATGTCGACATTGGTGCGCGCCGAGGTCGAATTGGCCCGCTCTGAAATCACCCGCGATGTCAAGGAAGGACTCACCGGCAGCATTTTCTTCATCGCGGCGATGGTGGTGTTGTTCTACTCGACTTTCTTTTTCTTCTTTTTCCTCGCCGAACTGCTTGATACCTGGCTGTGGCGCTGGGTCGCTTTTTTGATCGTGTTCGGGATCATGGTCGTGGTTACCGGGGTTCTGGCGTTATTCGGCTATTTGAAGGTGCGCCGCATCCGCGGACCGCAGCAGACCATCGAGTCGGTCAAAGAGACTCGGACCGCCTTCACGCCGCGCCATGACAAGGGCTCCGGTCGCGCGATCAGTTCCCAAGGCGGGACGCCCGCCGATCCCTCGGGTTGGTAGATGGCCCCACCAGATCCGTCGATCACCCGTATCGACGGGCCTTGGCGCCATCTGGACGTGCACGCCAACGGCATTCGCTTCCACGTCGTCGAGGCGGCGCCCACGGATCGGGGTGTCGCCACCCCTTCGACAGCGCAGCCGCTGGTGATCATGTTGCACGGCTTCGGCTCGTTCTGGTGGTCGTGGCGCCACCAGCTACGCGGTTTGAGCGGAGCCCGGGTGGTCGCGGTGGATTTGCGCGGGTACGGCGGCAGCGACAAACCGCCCCGCGGCTACGACGGCTGGACGCTCGCCGGGGACACCGCCGGACTGATTCGCGCGCTTGGGCACTCGTCGGCAACCCTGGTCGGCCATGCCGACGGCGGGCTGGTCTGCTGGGCAACTTCGGTCCTGCATTCGCGGCTGGTCCGCGCCATTGCGGTGGTCAGTTCGCCACATCCCGCCGCGCTGCGCAGGTCGGCGTTGACCCGTCGTGATCAGGGCCGGGCGCTGTTGCCGTCGCTGCTGCGCTACCAGGTGCCGATCTGGCCGGAGCGCGCGCTGACTCGGCATAACGGCGCGGAGATCGAGCATCTGGTCCGTAGCCGTGCCAGCGCTAAATGGATTGCCTCTGAAGACTTTTCCGAGACGATCGACCATCTGCGACAGGCGATCCAAATTCCGTCCGCGGCGCACTCAGCGCTGGAGTATCAGCGTTGGGCAGTGCGCAGCCAGCTACGCGAAGAGGGCAGGCGCTTCATGCGGTCGATGAACCGGCCGTTCGGAATCCCGATGCTGCACATTCACGGTGACGCCGATCCGTACGTCTTGGACGATCCGGTAGAGCGAACGCAGCGCTATGCGCCACACGGTCGCTACGTATCAGTCGCCGGCGCAGGACATTTCAGTCACGAAGAGATGCCGGAAGAAGTCAACGGTCACCTGACGCGCTTCCTCAACCAGGTGTACAGGTCGCCGCTTAGCTGACACACTGCCCGGTGGCTACCGGGGTGGTGTCGCCGATGTGTGCCAGCTGCGCCGCCACCTCCTTGGCCGTCAGGACGAAACCGGTGTCGTTGTCGTCGACTGCCGCGCCGAACACCACACCGAGCACCTGCCCGTTGAGATCGATTAGCGGTCCGCCCGAATTGCCTTGCTCCACACTCGCTCTGACGGTGTAGACCTCACGGTTTACGGTCGCGCTCCGGTAGATGTCGGGACCGCTGAGTTCAATGATTTCCCGGATTCTGGCCGGAGTCGCCACAAAGCCCCCACCACCGGGATAGCCCATCACGATCGCCTCGGTGCCCGAGGTCACCGGGTTGTTAGCGAAAGCCAGCGGTCCGGGCGGCAGGTTCGGCACGGAGAGAATCGCGATGTCGACGGTCGGATCGTAGGACACCACGGTCGCGTCATACGGGTTGCCGCTGGCCTCCACGGTGACGCTGTTCGCGCCGGCCACCACGTGTGCGTTGGTCATTACGCGGTCTGGAGAGAGCACAAATCCACTGCCCTCCAACACTTTCTGACAACCTGGTGCAATCGCGCGGATCTTGACGACGCTGGGTTGAGTGGCCGCCACCACCGGGTTGTTGGCCAGCGTCGAGTCCGGGGCTGCCACCGCCACGACCGGCGTGCGACTGAATGGCTCCAGCACCTGTGGCAAACCCGAGGTGTCCAGCAGCGCTGACAACCGTTTGGGCACCGTCTTGAGCCACTCCGGCGCAAAGTCGTTGACCTGGGCCAGCACCCGCGAACCTCGCACCGCAGCAGCCAGGCTGGGCTGACCCGCCGACGACGTCAGCGGGGTCGCCAGCAGCCATGCCGCCACCAGCACCACCACCAGTTGCACTGCCACCCCGATCAGCGAGTCGAAGAACCGGACCGAGTTGCTGTGGATCGCGCCTCGCACCGCGCGGCCCAGCACCACACCGGCGACCTCGCCGACGACGACCAACCCCAGGATCAGAAACAGCGCGGCAAACAGTTTGGCGCGCGGCGCGCTGATGTGCGCGACAAAGTGCGGAGCCAGCAGAACACCCGCGATCGCTCCGAGTAACACACCGACAAACGACAACAGGGAACCGAGCGCCCCCGAACGCCAACCTGAGACCGCCGCAATGAAAGCCACTGCGAGCACAGCGATATCGAGCCATTGTGAGGAGCTCATCGGGCATCATCCTCGTCGCCGACCAGGGCCATCGCTTCATCCAACTCGCGGACATCGCTGACGTCCCAGGGCTTAGCCCAACCAGCTACGTCCAACATTGCCGAAATCACTTGGCCAGTGAATCCCCAAACCAGCATTTCATTTAACAGGAAGGCCGGACCGGCAAACCGCCGGGTGAGGTAGTCGCGGTACACCATCAGCCGATTGGCCGGATTGATGAAAGCTCGGAGCGGAACCCGGGCCACGATTGCGGTCTCGGCCTGATCGACAACGGCCACCGGCCCCGGATCTGCTGAATATGCCAGCACCGGGACGACGTGAAAACCCGACGGCGCGATGAACGTTCGCTCCATCGTGGCCAGCGGATGCAGCCTGTCGGTATCGATGCCGGTCTCCTCGCGGGCCTCTCGCAGTGCCGTGCCCACCGGGCCGTCATCCTCCGGATCCGATGCGCCGCCGGGGAACGCCGCTTGGCCCGCGTGGTGGCGCAATGTGGAGGCCCGCACTGTGAGTAGCAGGTCTACATCTTCAGGAAGGGCATCGGGACTAGCGCCGTCGGCCTGGTCCGACGGCGGCCCGGAAAACAACACCAGCACCGCGGCGTCGCGCCCGTTCTTGCGCAACGCAGCCGTTGCCTTGGCGGCGGTCACCATGGCCAGCACGTCGGCGGGCAGCCGACGACGGAACGCTTCGGGCACCTGACCAACGTTGTCGACCAGTGGACGCAGCCAGGACGGGCCGAGCTCCGGTGTCAACGGAATCGACCCTGGCGAGTGGGTGAGGTCAGCACCGAGCGATCGCGGAGTGCCCCCTGCGCTCACCCGCGCCCCCTTCGTCGCATTGCCCGGCTCCTCCTCGGGCCACTCCGTGGCCCGCATCGTCGCCGGGCGCGTCCAATCGCCCCCATCATCGCCGCGCGTCATCGCGTCTGATCTCCGATCGCAGTTGCGATCTCGTCGGCATTAGCGAAAGCGCGTGGCAGGGTCTGCGCAACGCTACCGCCCGAGTCCAGCACCACTGTCGCGGGCATCACATTTGGTACCCCCAACGCCGCCGCGACCCGACGGCTACCGTCCTGCAGAGTCGGTAACCGGACACCCAGCTCCGCCAACCGCAGCAAGGCGGCCGTCTCGTTCTCGTCCTGGTGCACCGTCACCACGATCACGTTGGGCCCGACCCGTCGTTGGTACTCGGCCATCGCAGGAAGTTCGGCGGCGCAGGGTGCACACCAGTACGCCCACAAGTTGAGAACCACGCGGTGCCCCGCCAATGCCGGGCCAACGTCAACAACCGATCCGTCGGCTGCACACTCCGCTGTCACACCGCGCAAGGCCGGCGGACCGGGTTGCGCACCCGGGCGCGGACACTGCGCAAGGTTGGCACGCTTGCGGGGTCCCGACAGCGCCGCCGCCGTATCGGCGTCGCGGTGCTCGCGTTCGGCGGCGGTCGACGGGGCGGTTGACGAGTGGGAGGTATGACGCAGCTCGACCAGCAACGCCACCAGCAACGCCGCGATGACCGCCAGGACCGCGATAGTCCAGCGGGTGGTTCGGGCGGTGAAAGTGGTCAAGGGCGTCCCGTTTGCAGCCGCTGCTACAACCCTGCCAACGCCAGGAGATGCTCGGTTTCGGGACCCTGCACCAGGGCGGCGGCGATCAGCGGCTCGGTGGGCCCGGTGCCGAACGAGGGACAGTCCTTCGCCAATACGCACACGCCGCACGCCGGTTTGCGAGCGTGGCAGACCCGGCGACCGTGGAAGATCACCCGGTGACTCAGCACCGTCCAGTCGTTGCGCTCGATGAGTTCGCCGACCGCATGCTCGACCTTCACCGGGTCTTCCTCGCTCGTCCAGCGCCAGCGCCGAACCAGCCGGCCGAAATGGGTGTCGACGGTGATGCCCGGGATGTCGAATGCGTTGCCCAAGATGACGTTGGCGGTCTTGCGTCCCACCCCGGGCAGCGTCACGAGCTCGTCCATGGTCGCCGGCACCTCGCCGTCGAACCGCTCGACCAATGCCTGCCCCAGGCCGATCAACGACCCCGCCTTGTTCCGGTAAAAACCGGTGGGGCGAATCAGGGTTTCAAGCTCTTCGCGGTCTGCCTGTGCGTAGTCGACCGCGGTGCGATAACGGGC
Organism: Mycobacterium sp.; assembly: GCA_035314925.1. Lineage (GTDB taxonomy): Bacteria > Actinomycetota > Actinomycetes > Mycobacteriales > Mycobacteriaceae > Mycobacterium. The sequence goes on from DATFYT010000121.1 coordinate 36,699, forward strand.
GAACAGCGCCGGGGTGGTGAGATTGACCCGTTTGTCCGTGCTTTGCGCCGACAGGATCGTGGCCACCGTCAGCTCCAACGGTGTGGTGAAGTCCAACTCGCAGTAGACGTGCGGAAACGCTTGTCCGAGTTTGCGATTCATGCGGCGAGCTCGTCGCACCAAGCCTAATCGGGTTTCCGAAGACCAACGGCTGGCGACTGCCGCGTCGGCGGCGCCGGAGGCTCGGGCGGCGGCGCGAGATGGTTTGGCCATTATCACTCTCTACAGAGTACTAATTTCGTGATCCCGCTGAGACCTTAGCCGTGTTTACTTACGCCTTGTGTCTTGGTTGCTCGTGGCATTCATACCGGGGTTGCTGATGCTGGCGACTTTCGGGCTTGAACGGCTGGAAGCGGGCTTAGAAAAGGACACGGTGACGGCGAGCGACGTCGCGGAATTTCTCCGGCAGGCCGAGCCTATCGACGTGCGCACATTGGCCCGAGAGGGAATGCCAGAGGCGTTGGACTCCCTGCACCGCCGCATGGGCCGTCTCAGCGACGAATCGCCCTACCGCCTCGGTGACGCCGACCCGGTCACCGATCCGTTGCTGGCGGCCGCCTTTATTTACACCCCTGAACCGCCTGGCTTACCGAGACTGAGGCATAACCATTCGCAGGCGAATCGGCAATTTGGCCCGCCTCAGCATGCCAATCGTGTGTAGCGTTGGCACGTCGAGTAGATGGCTGACCTCTAGACTGCGGGTCGGCCGGTACGCCGACCCAGGCACTAAGCCTGTGCCGACCACAGTCAGTTGAATAGCTAAGGGGCAACGTGGACGAGATCCTGGCGAGGGCCGGAATCTTCCAGGGGGTTGAACCAAGCGCCGTCGCCGCGCTGACCAAGCAACTGCAGCCCGTCGACTTCCCTCGCGGACATACGGTTTTCGCGGAGGGCGAGCCGGGTGATCGGCTGTACATCATCATTTCCGGAAAGGTCAAGATCGGCCGCCGTTCACCGGACGGTCGGGAGAATCTGCTGACCATCATGGGTCCGTCCGACATGTTTGGTGAGCTGTCGATCTTCGACCCCGGGCCCCGGACCTCCAGTGCCACGACGATCACCGAGGTGCGCGCGGTGTCGATGGATCGTGACGCATTGCGGGCGTGGATCGCGGACCGACCCGAGATCGCCGAGCAGCTCCTGCGGGTGCTCGCCCGCCGGCTGCGGCGCACGAACAACAACCTCGCCGACCTGATCTTCACCGACGTGCCGGGCCGCGTCGCCAAGCAGCTGTTGCAGCTGGCTCAGCGTTTCGGCACCCAGGAAGGTGGCGCTATGCGGGTCACCCACGACCTGACACAGGAAGAGATCGCCCAGCTGGTCGGCGCGTCCCGCGAGACGGTGAATAAGGCGCTGGCCGACTTCGCTCACCGGGGCTGGATTCGCCTGGAGGGCAAGAGCGTGCTGATCTCGGACTCGGAGAGGCTCGCCCGCCGAGCGAGGTAAGCGCGGTAGCCCGACGACGATGCGCGCCGGAACGGCGCGAGGAGAAGTCGGGCAATCAAGTCCAAGCGCGCGTCAGCGACGCAGATAGTCCAGCTGCGCCTGCACCGACCATTCCGCGACGTCCCACAGCTCCTCGTCGACGTCCACGTAGACGTGCTCGACAACCTGGCGCGTGGTGGCGTCGTCGCCGAGGTCACGCAGCGCCGAGCGCACTTGTTCAAGCCGCTGCTCCCGGTGTGCCAGGTATCCCGATGCCACGGCCTCCAGGTTGGGCAGGTCCGGTCCGTGGCCGGGTAGCACCGTGCGCTGGCCCAGCCCGCGCAACCGGTGCAGCGACTCGAGGTAGTCGGCCAGGCTGCCGTCTTCGGTGTCGATGACGGTCGTTCCGCGGCCCAACACCGTGTCGGCCGTCAGCACCGCGTCGTCCAGCACAAACGACAGCGAATCTGCGGTGTGCCCGGGTGTGGCCAATACCGTGATCCGCAGGCCCGCAGCGCCGATCAGTTCACCGTCGGTCAGCTCAGCACTCAGGCCACGCAAGAACCCGCTGCGCGCCGAGCGCACGGGCGCGCCGGTCAGGTCGACCAGCTTGTCGATGGCATCGGTGTGGTCGCCGTGCCGATGACTGATCAGCACCACGGCGATGCGACCCAGGCCGGCGATTTTCGCGATGTGCTCGTCGTCGTCGGGCCCGGGATCGACTATCACGATCTCGTCGCTGCCTTCTCCGCGCAGCACCCAGGTGTTGGTGCCCTCCAGCGTCATCAGGCCCGGATTGTTGGCCAGCAGCACCGATGCGGTATCGGTGACCGGGCGCAGCCGGCCGTAAGCGGGATGTGTCAGCGATTCAGCGGCGTCGGTCACGGTCGTTAGCCGACCTCCACCACCAGTTCGACCTCCACCGGCGAGTCCAGTGGCAGCTCGGCGACGCCGACCGCCGAGCGGGCGTGGCTGCCGTGATCTCCGAACACCTCGGCAAGCAGGTGCGATGCGCCGTTGACCACGCCCGGCTGGCCGTTGAATCCAGGCGCGGACGCGACGAACCCGACCACCTTCACCACCTGGGTTACTGCGTCGATACCCACCAGCGAATCGACCGCGGCCAGCGCGTTGAGCGTGCAGATCCGCGCCAATGCCCTGCCCTGTTCGGGAGTGACATCGTCTCCGAGCTTGCCGGTCGCAGCCAGTTTGCCGGCTTGCATCGGCAACTGGCCTGACGTGTAGACCAGGTTGCCGCTGCGCACCGCCGGCACGTAGGAGGCCAACGGTTTGGCCACCTCAGGGAGTTCGATCCCCAGCTCGTTGAGCCGGGCAGATGCACTCATTTCGGGCGTTTCAGATATGCGACGTGCTGCTCACCGGTTGGGCCGGGCAGCACCGAGACCAGCTCCCACCCGTCTGCACCCCACTGGTCGAGGATCTGCTTGGTGGCGTGGGTCAACAGCGGGACCGTGGCGTACTCCCATGTGGTGGGTTGGCTCATATCCCGAGCTTATCGGCAGCGCCGTCGGCCGTTCTGGTTAGCATGCACTGGTGGCAACCACACCGAGCGGCGGCAGCAACGTCGGCTGGCCATCGCGATTGTCGAAGGCCCGTCTGCATTTCGTGACCGGCAAAGGCGGTACCGGCAAGTCGACGGTTGCCGCCGCGCTGGCGCTGACGCTCGCGTCCGGTGGGCGCAAGGTTTTGCTCGTCGAAGTCGAAGGGCGCCAAGGGATTGCGCAACTCTTCGATGTGCCGCCGCTGCCCTACAAAGAACTCAAGATCGCGACGGCCGAACACGGTGGCCAGGTCAACGCGCTGGCGATCGACATCGAAGCCGCGTTCCTGGAGTACCTCGACATGTTCTACAACCTCGGCATAGCAGGCCGGGCAATGCGGCGCATCGGTGCGATCGAGTTCGCCACGACGATCGCGCCGGGTCTGCGCGACGTCTTGCTCACCGGCAAGATCAAGGAATCCGTGATCCGCGTCGGCAAAGACAGACTGCCGGTGTACGACGCGATCGTCGTCGACGCGCCGCCGACCGGCCGTATCGCACGCTTTTTGGACGTCACCCGGGCGGTGTCGGATCTCGCCAAGGGCGGCCCGGTGTACTCGCAGGCCGAGGGTGTGGTGAAGATCCTGCACTCCGATCAAACGGCCATCCACCTGGTGACCCTTCTGGAGGCGCTGCCGATGCAGGAGACGATGGAGGCAATCGACGAGCTGCAGGGGCTGGGACTGCCGATCGGCAGCGTGATCGTCAACCGCAATATCGCCGCATACCTGCAACCCGATGACCTCACCAAAGCCGCGGAGGGCGACGTCGATGCCGACGCGGTGCGTTCGGGCCTGGCCGCCGCCGGGATCAAACTCTCCGATGCCGACTTCGCGGGGTTGCTGACCGAGACCATCCAGCACGCCACCCGGATGACCGCGCGGGCCGCAAACGCGGAGCAGCTCGACGAGCTGAAGGTGTCACGCCTGGAGCTACCGACCATCGCCGACGGCGTCGACCTCGGCAGCCTTTATGAACTTTCCGAATCCCTTGCGCAGCAGGGGGTTCGATGAGTACCACACCGCCGACCCTGGACATTGGCTCGATCCTGACCGACACCTCTAACCGTGTGGTGGTGTGCTGCGGCGCGGGCGGAGTCGGCAAAACCACCACCGCCGCCGCGATGGCGCTGCGCGCAGCCGAATACGGCCGCACGGTAGTGGTTTTGACGATCGACCCGGCCAAGCGGCTGGCACAAGCGTTGGGAATCAGCGACCTTGGCAATTCCCCGCAACGCGTACCGCTGGCTCCCGAGGTGCCCGGCCAGCTGTTCGCGATGATGCTCGACATGCGCCGCACGTTCGATGAGATGGTGATCCAGTATTCGGGAGCCGATAAGGCGCAGGCGATTTTGGACAACCAGTTTTATCAGACGGTCGCGACGTCACTGGCCGGCACCCAGGAATACATGGCGATGGAGAAGCTCGGCCAGTTGCTGAGCGAGGACCGCTGGGATCTGGTGGTGGTGGACACCCCGCCGTCGCGCAATGCGCTGGACTTCCTGGATGCGCCACAACGGTTGGGCAGCTTCATGGATAGTCGGTTATGGCGGCTGCTGTTAGGACCCGGGCGTGGGATCGGGCGACTCGTCACCGGCGCAGTCGGCCTGGCGATGAAGGCGCTGTCAACGGTCCTCGGTTCGCAGATGCTCTCCGACGCTGCGAGTTTCGTGCAATCGCTGGATGCCACGTTCGGCGGCTTTCGGGAGAAGGCGGACCGGACCTATGCGTTGTTGAAGCGCCGCGGTACCCAGTTCGTGGTGGTGTCGGCCGCCGAGCCGGATGCGCTGAGGGAGGCGTCGTTCTTCGTGGACCGGCTTTCCGAGGAACGGATGCCGCTGGCCGGGCTCATCCTGAACCGAACCCATCCGATGTTGTGTTCCTTGCCGGTTGAGCGGGCCATTGACGGAGCCACGACGCTCGAGGGCGAGCCGGAAGCCACCGACGCACCGGGCACCAAAGGGTTGGCAATGGCGGTTCTGCAGATCCACGCCGACCGCGCGGCGACTTCCAAGCGCGAGATCCGGCTGCTGTCGCGGTTCACCGGCGCCAATCCGCACGTGGCGATTGTCGGGGTGCCGTCGCTGCCGTTCGACGTCTCCGATCTGGAGGCGTTGCGGGCGATCGCCGACCAGATGACGGCGGCAGGCTAGTCGCGCGGCTACTTAGCCAACGCTGCGGTGCTTGCGCTGCGCAGAGAAGAACTCCGCCCAGGACACCACCTCGGGGTGCTGTTTGAGTAGCGCGCGGCGCTGGCGTTCGGTCATGCCGCCCCACACACCGAACTCGACGCGGTTGTCCAGCGCGTCAGCGCCGCACTCCAGCATCACCGGGCAGTGTCTGCAGATCACCGCAGCCTTGCGTTGCGCGGCCCCCCGCACGAACAGCTCGTCGGGATCAGCCGCCCGACATAGGGCCTTGGAAACCCAAGCGATCCTCGACTCCGCGTCCGCCCCGAATAGGATGTTGCATGTGGGCGCTGCGCTCGTCTTGCGCACCGCAGTTCGTGTACCTGACACCAGCGATTCCCCTTCGCTCCTGCCACCGGTGAGGCGGCTCGTGTTGTTCAGACCGGCCGATGCGATCTGCGCCACACTGTGCACCTCGGTGTTACCTGTATCTCACTGTGTGCATAAGCTACGTGGTCAGGTATCAATTACGCAACAGTCTCATACCCCCTTTTTTGGGACGACCGTGCAATCCGATCATGAAAGTGCCCCTGAAATGGGCCGAACCAACGGCTGAAATGCCCCTGAGCTGCAACTGAGAGAAACCTGAGCGGCTATGCGGGGGAAAATACCGCCAACACACCTCTCGAGGCAAGTTGCGTCGCAGCGCCGCTAATCTAGTAACCATGCCGGAGCGCCCCACGACTGCGATCACCATCGCCAAGCTTGTCGGGTGCTGTCTGTTGGCGAGCGTCGTCGTCGCGGCCCTGCTGTTTCCGGTAGTCGGCGGCCTCGGGCTGGTATCCAACCGGGCCTCGGCGGTGGTCGGCAACGCCTCGGCGCAACTGCTCGAGGGCGAAGTGCCCGCGGTGACCACGATGGTCGACGCGAAGGGCAACACGATTGCCTGGCTGTACTCGCAGCGGCGGTTCGAGGTGCCGACCGACAAGATTGCCAACACCATGAAGCTGGCAATCGTCTCGATCGAAGACAAGCGGTTTGCTGAGCACAACGGCGTCGACTGGAAAGGCACCCTGACTGGGCTGGCCGGCTACGCATCTGGCGACGTCGACACCCGCGGCGGCTCGACGATCGAGCAACAGTACGTGAAGAACTATCAATTACTGGTGATCGCTCAGACCGACGCCGAGAAGCGTGCGGCCATCGAAACCACGCCGGCGCGCAAACTGCGCGAGATCCGGATGGCGCTGACCCTGGACAAGACCTTCACCAAACCCGAGATCCTGACCCGCTACCTGAACCTGGTGTCTTTCGGTAACAACGCCTTCGGCGTGCAGGATGCGGCGCAAACGTACTTCGGCGTCAACGCGTCCGACCTGAACTGGCAGCAGGCGGCCCTGCTGGCCGGCCTGGTCCAGTCGACCAGCACGCTGAATCCCTACACCAATCCGGACGGGGCGCTGGCCCGCCGAAACCTCGTCTTGGACACGATGGTCGAAAACCTGCCCAATGAGGCCGATGCGCTGCGCGCCGCCAAGGCCGAGCCGTTAGGGATCTTGCCGCAGCCCAAAGAGCTACCGCGTGGCTGCATCGCCGCCGGCGATCGGGCGTTCTTCTGCGACTACGTGCAGGCCTACCTGGCCCGTGCCGGCATCAGCAAGGAACAGGTGGCCCGGGGCGGCTACTTGATCCGCACCACGCTGGATCCCGATGTGCAGGAGCCGGTCAAGCACGCGATCGACACCTACGCCAGCCCCACCCTTGAGGGCATCGCCAGCGTGATGAGCGTGATCAGGCCGGGGAAGAATGCGCACAAAGTGGTGGCGATGGCCAGCAACCGTACGTATGGGTTGAACAGCGAGGCCGGCGAGACGATGCGGGCGCAGCCTTTCTCTCTGGTCGGCGACGGCGCCGGATCGATCTTCAAGATCTTCACCACCGCCGCGGCGATGCAGATGGGCATGGGCATCAACACCCAACTCGAGGTTCCCGGCAGGTTCCAGGCCAAGGGCATGGGTAGCGGCGGCGCCAAGGGCTGCCCCAAGGAGACCTGGTGCGTCATCAACGCCGGTAACTATCGCGGGTCGATGAATGTGACCGATGCGCTGGCCACCTCACCCAACACCGCGTTCGCCCGGCTGATCCAGCTGGTGGGGGTGCCACGCGCGGTCGACATGGCGATCAAGCTCGGACTGCGGTCTTACGCCGATCCCGGCAGCGCCCGCGATTACGACCCCGACAGCAACGAGAGCCTGGCCGACTTCATCAAGCGGCAGAACATCGGGTCGTTCACGCTGGGCCCCTTCGAGCTGAACGCGCTGGAACTGTCCAACGTCGCGGCGACACTGGCCTCGGGTGGCACGTGGTGTCCGCCGAGCCCCATCGACAAGCTGATCGACCGGAACGGCAACCAAGTCGCCGTCAATACCCAGGCCTGCGACCAGGTGGTACCGGAAGGGCTGGCCAACACGCTGGCCAACGCGATGAGCAAGGACGCGCTGGGTGGCGGCACCGCGTCGGGGTCCGCCGGTGCGGCGGGGTGGAGCCTGCCGGTGTCCGGCAAGACCGGCACTACTGAGGCGCACCGGTCGTCGGGCTTCGTCGGCTTCACGAATCATTACGCCGCGGCCAACTACATCTACGACGACTCGACGTCGCCGTCCGACCTGTGCTCGTCGCCCCTGCGCCGCTGCGGCGACGGCAACCTCTACGGCGGTAACGAGCCGGCCCGCACCTGGTTCACCGCGATGAAGCCCATCGCCACCCTTTTCGGCGACGTGCACATGCCGCCGACCGACCCGGAGTACGTCCAAGGCGGCGCCGGTTCTCACGTCCCGAGCGTCGCGGGTCTTGAGGTCAACGACGCGCGCCAACGCTTGAAAGATGCCGGTTTCCAGGTCGCCGAACAAACCGCCTCGGTCAACAGCAGCGCGAAGTACGGCGAGGTGGTCGGAACCTCGCCGAACGGCCAGACGATCCCGGGTGCGGTGATCACCATTCAAACCAGTAACGGCATCGCGCCACCGCCGCCCCCGCCGCCAGAAGGCGGCCCAGGAGCTCCGGCGCCGGTGGGCTCCCAGGTCATCGAGATCCCGGGTCTCCCGCCGATCACGATCCCGATTCTGGCGCCGCCGCCGGGTGCACCGCCGCCGTAGGCGGTTCACAGCGTGTGACCGGATGCGGGGTGACGTACGGCAGTATCCTGGCGTGCATGCCCTCCGCCATTTCTGCTCTGAAAAGTACCGGAGCCATTGCGCTCGGATCGGCCGTCGCCGGAGTCGGCTACGCCTCGATCATCGAGCGGAATGCGTTCGTGCTGCGAGAGCTGACCATGCCCGTACTGGCACCGGGTTCGTCGCCGTTGCGGGTACTGCACATCAGCGACATTCACATGCGGCCCGGTCAGCGCCGCAAGCAGGCATGGCTACGCGAACTCATCAACTTGGAGCCCGACCTGGTCGTCAACACCGGCGACAACCTGGCACACCCCAAGGCGGTGCCCGCGGTCGTTCAGAGCCTGAGCGAGCTGCTCTCGGTGCCAGGCATTTTCGTCTTCGGCAGCAACGACTATTTCGGACCACGCCCGAAGAATCCGCTGAACTACCTGACCGCCCCAGGGCATCGGGTGCACGGTCAGCCGCTGCCCTGGCAGGACCTGCGGGCGGCATTCACTGAGCGCGGCTGGATGGACCTCACCCACAACCGCCGCGAATTCGAGGTGGCGGGACTGCACATCGCGGCCACAGGCGTCGACGACCCGCACATTGCGCGGGATCGCTACGAGGCGATCGCGGGGCCGGCCAGCCCGGCCGCCAACCTGCGGCTTGGCTTGACCCATTCGCCGGAGCCCCGAGTGCTGGACCGCTTCGCCGCCGACGGCTACCAGCTGGTGATGGCCGGCCACACCCACGGCGGGCAGCTCTGCTTGCCGTTCTATGGAGCCCTGGTGACCAACTCGGGTCTGGACCGGTCCCGCGCCAAGGGCCCGTCGCGGTGGGGTGCCGGCATGCGCTTGCATGTGTCCGCCGGGATCGGCACTTCGCCGTATGCGCCGGTGCGGTTTTGCTGCCGGCCCGAAGCCACCCTGCTGACGTTGATTGCAGCGCCGATCGGCGGCCGCGATTCATACCGCGATCGGGGCCGCTCGCAGCCAACGTATTCAGCGCGTTGAGTCCACCGGCCCGGGTCGCAGTTCATGGCCGACCACGCGGCTGGAGCAGCAATGCGATCCGACTGATCGAGGCCGACGCGCATCGCAGCGCCGATACGCACCTGCTGCGCTACCCGCTGCCGTCAGCCTGGTCGGACAACGCCGGTATCGAGCTCTACCTCAAAGACGAGACGACGCACATCACCGGCAGCCTCAAACATCGGTTGGCCCGCTCGCTGTTCCTCTACGCGCTGTGCAACGGCTTGATCGAAGAGGACACCACGGTGGTCGAGGCGTCGTCGGGATCGACGGCCGTGTCGGAAGCGTACTTCGCCGCACTACTGGGTCTCCCGTTCATCGCGGTGATGCCCGCGTCGACCAGCGCGTCCAAGGTCGCATTGATCGAATCGCAAGGTGGCCGTTGCCATTTCGTCGAGAGCTCGAGCGACCTCTACGCCGAGGCCGAACGCGTCGCCAAGGAGACTGGTGGGCACTACCTGGACCAGTTCACCAACGCCGAAAGAGCCACCGATTGGCGCGGCAACAACAACATCGCGGAGTCGATATTCGTCCAAATGCGCGACGAGCAGCATCCGGTTCCGGATTGGATCGTGGTCGGGGCGGGCACCGGAGGAACCAGCGCCACGATCGGCCGCTACATCCGCTATCAGCGACATGCCACCCGGCTATGCGTGGTCGATCCGGAGAACTCCGCGTTCTATCCGGCCTACGCCGAATGCCGGTACGACATCGTCGTTGCTGCGTCGTCCCGGATCGAGGGCATTGGCCGGCCCCGTGTCGAGCCGTCGTTTCTGCCCGAGGTGGTAGACCGGATGGTGTCGGTTCCCGACGCCGCGTCGATTGCGGCGGCCCGCCATGCCAGCGCGGTGCTGAACCGTCGTGTGGGCGCTTCGACCGGCACCAATCTGTGGGGAGCTTTCGGCCTGCTCGCTGAAATGATCGCCGATGGCCGTAGCGGTTCGGTGGTCACGCTGCTGGCCGACAGCGGTGACCGCTACGCCGACACCTACTTCTGCGACGAGTGGGTCAAGACCCAAGAGCTGGACACGTCGGCGCCCGCGGCCGCCCTGACCGAATTCGAACGCTCGGGCCACTGGGATTGAGCCCAAGCCTCGTCAACGTCGCTGCCCGGTGCGGTCACCAGCAGCCAAAGCACTCCCAGAACCAGGAATCCGCCGAACACCACGGCGCCTAACACCGTCATGATTCTCTCGCTTCCCTTGCACCGACCTGCGCGTACCTAGTCTATTTAAGGTCGCCGACATCCCGGTTATTCCACGCCGATCTGTGGTGCAAATCCCCGGACCGAGCCGGATGTGATCTGGGCAGCACCGATGCCGCTATCCACTTTGGCGAGTCGCCGGGTCGGTGCGATACGCTGTCGTGGCTTCAAGCGGGGTGTGGCGCAGCTTGGTAGCGCGCTTCGTTCGGGACGAAGAGGCCGTGGGTTCGAATCCCGCCACCCCGACCATGGTCTAGCGATTTAAAAACCAAGCATCTGGCCGATGTTGGTGCCGCCGGTTCCCGCCTACGGGGTAACCAAGCTATTCGTCGATAACGGCGTCCCGAAGTAAGCAGCATGCGGGTCGACGACGACGGTCTTGGTTTCGCCTTGCCGGGCCAACACCTCGCGAGCCATTTGCTCGAACGAGATCTTCTCCGGGCCGCCGATGTTCTCGATACCGGCCAGTGGTTTGCCTTCTGCCACCCGCGCGACCTCGTCCGCGAGATCCTGGGTGGCGATCGGCTGGATCAACGCGTCCGGCACGCGGACTTCGTCGCCGACCGTCAGCGATGCGGTGATTGCGTCGGTGAACTCCGCGAACTGAGTGGCGCGGATGATCGAGTAGGGGATCCCCGCCGCTTCGATGAGCTTTTCCTGGGCGACTTTCGCCCGCAGGTATCCGCTCTCAGGCAGCTCGTCGCAACCGACGATCGACACCGCGACGTA
>DATFYT010000122.1:0-12836 GCA_035314925.1 Mycobacterium sp.
AACACACTTGGCGGGGGCGCGGCGAGCGAGGTCCAGCAGCGTGAGCACGAGCGGATCGTGGCCACTTTTGCGGACCCATCGACCTGGGTGCTGAGGGAACTGTTGCACGCCTGCTGGGGCAGGCGCGCAGGGCAGGGTGCCTAACGGCTAACGCCCTACTCGGCCGACGCCTGGAGCACCACCATCGCGCGGGACTCGACCCGCAGGGTGCCCGCCGCCGCAATCGGCTTGGGCTCTTCGCCGTCCGCCGAGCCAACATCGCTGGTGTTGATCACCGGAGTCATCACCTCGTCGTGGGCGGCCAGCGCGACCCGCATCCCGTTCGCGTCAGCTTCCCACCGACGGGTCGAACCCTCAATATCGATGAACAAAAACGTCACAGCGCCCGAAGGCGGCCCCACCGCCAAAGGAACTGACACAGAGCCCTCCTCAATCTGGCCAATCACGACCGACTTTCGAGACTCTCGGAACTGGTCTATTTCGAGATCAGGCCAAACAAGGACTCCCGACCGACCGTCTTTATGGCATTGCCTCAGCCGACGCGATATGTCCTTCGAAGCCAAGCGTTCTCGCCATGTCGCGGTAGCGGTCCCGATAGTCGCGATAGGCGGTGTCGTCGCCATGGGCTCGTGCCAACAGTGCGCGCAGCCGCAACAGCCATGTTTCACGCATCACCAGACCCTCATCGGCTCGTGCGGCTGCCAACCGCTCGATCGCGGCCCGGGCTTCGGCCGCATCGGCGGCGGCCCCGCGATCGAGCAGCATTTCCACCAATACACCCGTCGCAGGAATGCCCCAGGCCAGCAGGTGTTCGTCGCGAAACAGATGGTCGACGGCGGCGCGGATGAGCCGTACGGCGTCATCGCGATCTCCGGACCGAGCGCTCTCACGCGCGGAGTAGACATCAACGATCGGCAATTCGCACAGGTTGTGGCCCCGGCACCGGAACACTTCGCCGACCTCCGCCAGGACCTTCTGTCCGCGGTCACGCTGCGCAGCCGTTGGGCGGTGCACCAGCGCAGTACCCAGCGTCATCCGGGCTAAGGCCAACGCGAGATCATCGCCGGATCGTTCGGCAATCCGTAGGGCGTGCTCGATCTCGCGCACTGTCGGATCATCCGCGGCCAGCACGCCAAACGAAATTCCCGCGAAGTAGACCCAGCCGACAACCGCGGCGAAGGAGAGGGAGTCGGCGCTGCGGGCCAGGGCCAGGCCGTGGTTTAGGTCGTCGCGCCATCCTGGACGACCCAGGCAATACCGGGCCATAGCCCGGTTCGTATGGGCGATCGCTAACGGAGAGCCGAAAAGGAAGTTACCTTTGGCCGGGTCACCGTCGGCCAGGTCGATGACCCGTTGTGACCATTGCAGCGCGTCAGACCACTCGGCGCTCTCAACTTTGGCGTAGGTCGGCGCGAAGGACAGCCCCACCGTCAGCGTCGGGTCGCCGACCGACTCGATGAGGGCCATGGCATCCGAGGCCAGCTGCGACGCCTCGCGCAGCCGGTCCCGATACACGTGATCCATCACCAGCCCCGCCATCGCGATGGCCAGTGACGCCTTGTCCCCGGTGGCGGTGCACAACTGCCGCAACTCATCAAAGGGGGCGCCGGCCACGTTCAGTTGGACTCGAAAGGCGATCCCGCACAGCATGGTCCGCGGGGTGATGCGCATGGCGGCCCGGTTGGGGTCGTCGGTGGGTAATGCGTCGGCGATGTTTCGGGCACGCTCCCAGCTCAGCCGTGCCGCGGCGATGTCGCGGTTGGTCGCCCAGGCGGCGGCCCGCATCTGCCAGCCGTAGGCGGCGTGCAAATCACCGGCGGCCTCCAGATGTTCGGCGATCAGCGCGGCATTTTCGTCAGCCGATGCCGGGCTCCGGGCTTCGATCACGGCGGCCAGCCGCCGGTGCAGCTCGGCACGATCCGACTTGAGTTGTGCTTCGTAGGCCACCGTGCGGATCAGCGGATGGTGGAACAGATACTCGGGTTCTTCGGTAGAGGTGATCTGGTCGATGAATTCGCCGCCCACCAAATCCTTGAGGACGGGCTCAATGCCCAGGGTTTCGAGCAGGCCCGGGTCGAACCGTGAGCCGATGACCGCCGCGGCGCTCAGGGTGCGCTTGGCCGCCGGGCTAAGGCGGTCGATGCGGGCGGCAATAGCCGCCTGCACGGTGGCGGGCACGCTGACCTCGGTAGCGCCGACCGTCGAAATGTAGGCGCTGCGGTTTCCGCGCAGGACACCGCGCTCGGCCAGTTCGCGGACCATCTCCTCCACGAAAAACGGGTTGCCAGCGGCCCTTTCGACGATCGTGGTGGTCAACCCCCCGACCGAGGAGTCCGGCCCCAGCAGATCGGTGACTAGTGCTGCGGTCTCCGAATCGCTCAGCGGCGCAAGGGCGATGCTTTGGGCACCGGGCACTCGGCTCAATGCGCCCCGATATTCGGGGCGGCAGGTGATGAGCACCAGAAAGGGCGTCTGCGGCGTCACAGCCATAAAGTCGGCGAGCATGGATTCGCTGACCTCGTCGATCCAGTGCACGTCCTCAATGACATAGACGGCCGGGTCTCGGCGGGCCAGCGACGCGGCAGCGACGAGCGCGGTCAACCGTCGCCGCCGGGCATCCGGATCGATCTTGGGCAACTCCGCTTCGGGATCGGCGATGCCCAGCAGGTCTTCGAAGAGCACCAAGTCTTCCGGATCGGCGTCGGGCACCCGGGCCCGTACCTGCGCGCGGGCGGCTGAGGCGTCCAGATCACCCACGCCGGTGGCTGCGCGCAGCAGCCGCGCCACGGCGTAAAACGGGATGTCGCTGGCGTGCGATTCGCAGAACGCGGTGAACACGTCGACACTCCGGGCCGCCGCCATCGCGGCGACCTCGCGCACCAGACGGCTCTTGCCGATACCCGGTGATCCCCCCACCTCGACCACCGCGCCGTCGCCATCGATGGCACGCTCCAGCAAGCCCTCGACCGCAGCCATCTCCCAGTGCCGCCCGACCAGATTGGACTCAGCACGCCAGGCAGCGCGATGCCGTTCGCCCATGCCCAGCAACCGACGGACAGGCACCGGTTCCTCGGCACCTTTGACGCGCAACAACTCCGGCTCTCCCAGCACCGCCCCCGCGGCCAGCCGCGCGGTGGACTCACTGAGCATCACCCCACCCGGCGGAGCCACCGACTCGATCCGCTGCGCCAGTCCGACTTGCTCACCAACTGCGGTGTAACCCAAAGCACCCGAACCGATCTCACCGGCTATCACCTGACCGGAATTAAGGCCCACGCGCAACTGGAGGTCCACACCGTCGCGCTCCTGGACGTCGACGGCAAGCCGCTGTGCCTCCTCCTGCACCCCCAATGCAGCGAGGCAAGCACGAACGGCGTGGTCCTCCAACGCCACCGGCGCACCGAACACCGCCATGATGCCGTCACCGGTGAACTTGTCGACCATGCCGCCGTACTGCTGCACCACTGCCGCGCACCGGTCGGCGAGTTCTACCATGACTTCCCGCAGCCGCTCCGGACCCACCGCCGCAGCAATGTCCATCGAATGCACCACGTCGGCGAAGAGAACCGTGACCTGCTTGTATTCCGCCCGGGTGTCGCCGTCTTGGACTGGTGAGCCACAACCGTGACAAAACCGGGCGTTCTCTAGCGGCTCAGTGCCACACGTCAGGCACACTGCTATGGCCGTCATGCGACCCTCCGCCGATCCCGGGCCCCAGCGGTTCCAGGATGCTCTAAGAATAGGCGGTCAGACATTCCGCAAGGAGCCCTCGGCATTCAGGGTGATTCCGACACAGACTTTTGAGAGCCTCGTATGTCGTCTTTTGTGAGACAACGCCCACGAACTGTGCTACCCGCGACGCAGCGTGTCGATGCCGATATCCAACGCCGCTTCCAGATAGCCCAGGTCGCCGGTCGACAGCATGATTCCGACGCCGCCCTGGATGCCGGCCAGCAGCGCTGCCGCCGACCGATCCACATCAAGGCCGGAAGCGATGTTCCCCTCTCGCTGCATGTGCCGGATCCCCGCGGCGATCTCCGCATGCCACTGGCGCATCAGTGCGGTCGTTACGGCCTGGGATCCCGTTGTGGTGCGGCCGATTTCAGACATCAAGACGGCGAGCGGACATTGCTGACCCTGGCGGCGGTAGCGATCGACGACCACATCGCGCCAGCGCTGCCAGGCTTCCCACGACGTCAACGCCCCTAGGTACGGCTGCTGGTCGCTGAGCACCAGTTCGGCCTCGTGCTGTGCGACCGCCAGCAGTAGCTGTTCTTTGCCGCCCGGGAAGTAGTGGAAGACCTGACTCTTGGAAGTCTGAGTCCGCGCCCGCACATCGTCGAGGGTGGTGACGGCGACGCCGCGCTCACGGATCTCGGCGGCGGCGCCCTCGATGATGCGCCGCCGCGTCGCCAGACCCTTGGTCGTCAAATTCTGGACTTGCAAGTCCATTTTCTTCGACGGAGGATATGGACTCATGAGTCCAAACAATACGCGGCTGGCAGGCCGCACCGCCCTGGTGACTGGTTCAACTGGCGGCCTCGGCGCCGCATTCGCCGCCGCACTCGCGGCGGAGGGAGCATTCGTCGTCGTCAGCGGTCGCAATGCGGAGCGCGGGAACGACGTCGTCGCCGGTATCGAATCAAGAGGTGGCGCAGCGGCGCTCGTCAGTGCCGACCTGGGCCTCGGCACCGATGAGGTGCGCCGGCTGGCTGCGGAGGCGACAGCGGCAGCGGGCGGCCAAATCGACATCCTGGTCAACAACGCCGCGCTGCTGCTTGCGCCGTCGCCGACAGCCGATGTGCCCGAGCAGTTGATTCGTGACGCATTCGCGGTCAACGTCACCGCGGCGTTCCTGCTCACTGGGAGCATCGCGCCGGCGATGGCGCAGCGTGGACGCGGCTCGATCATCAACATCGGCTCGATCAACGGGCTGCTCGGCATGGGCGGATCCGCGCTCTACAGTGCCACCAAGGCCACCATCCACTCGCTCACCAAGTCCTGGACCGACGAATACGGTCCGCAGGGCGTCCGGGTCAACACCGTCGCGCCGGGCCCGAGCCTCACCGAGCGATCCGAGGAATTCGCTGAGTACGTCGCTCCGGTGCTTGCCCGGGTTCCGTCGCGACGCGCCAGCACCATGGCCGAAGTTGCAGCCGCCGTGGTGTTTCTGGCAAGCGACGACGCGGCGAATATCCTCGGCGCGACGCTGTCGGTCGACGGCGGTTGGGCCGCGGTCTAGCTCCACCGGGCTGTGATACCCCCGCTTGATACCAAATGCTCTTATGCTCAAGCAACGAATTCAGCGGCTGGTCTGCTGGGGGGTGTAGCGCATGGAAGACTTCGCGGGCGATGTCGAGCACCTTGCGTCGGAGAAGACCTGTCGGTCAGCGATAGCCCACTGCTCGGGTCGCTGCGCCGCGCCGATGCCGCCGGCTTCGCCCAGGGCCATCGCCAAACGCGCTGGGGAGCTGACCACGATGGACAAGGCGGTCGCCGCGAAGATCACCACGCGATGCGTCTGGTGTCCGCCCGGGTCAGGTGAGCGTGCACATCGCCATCACGTGCCGCCCACTCACGCACACCGAGTTCAAGACCGAGAACGGAGTCGGCACAAATTGTTGCAATCCGCTAGGCACGGCACAATTCTTGGTGCAATGACCGCGACGATCGACAGACTCGATGTGGCCACACTTCCGCTGGCGCCGAAAAATCCGCTGCCCATTCGGCAGGTGCTGTCAGCGGCGCGGGTTTTGCACACCGGACTAGCATTGCTGAGCGAGGCTGGCGGACCGGTGACCCGCTTCGTACCGCTGCCAAAGTTGTTTGCCCCGGCCCTTGTGCTGGTCACCTCGCCCAACGGGGTGCGCGATGTGTTGGGACGCGCGGACGGACTCACCGAGCGATGCCAGATCCACCAGGAAGTGCGGAACGTGGCGGGCGACAACCTCTTTAGCCTGCCCAACAGAGAATGGGCTCCGCGCAGACGCGCACTACAACCGGTGTTCACCAAACAAAACGTCGACGGCTTTGGCAGACACATGACGCAGGCGGCGCAAACGTTCGCCGATCACTGGCGCGAGGTAGGTGAAGTTGACCTCGACGCTGAGTGCCGCCGACTCGCCATGCGGTCGCTCGGCCGCTCGATTCTCGGTGTCGACGTCAACGAATTCGGTAACGAGATCGCACAGAACATGCACGTGGCATCGGCCTATGCGACCGATCGTGCACTGCGGCCGATACGTGCGCCGCGATGGCTCCCGACGCCGTCACGCCGTCGCGCTCGCGCCGCGGTTGCGACGATGCACCAGGTCACCATGGACATCCTGCAGGCGTGCCGCGCAGATCCGACCCGCGATGCACCGCTGGTTCAAGCGTTGATCGCGGCCACCGACCCAGAGACCGGCCGGCCGCTCTCCGACGACGACATCTGCAACGAGCTGCTGATCTTCATGCTGTCCGGCCACGACACGACGGCGACGATGCTGACCTACGCCTTGTGGGAACTGGGGCACCATCCCGACATGCAGGACCGGGTCGCCGCCGAGGCTGCCAAGATCGGCGATAGAGAACTGACACCCGACGATGTCCCCCGGCTCGAATACACCGCCCAGGTGCTCAACGAGTCGTTGCGACTGTGCCCGCCGGCCGCGGGGGTCGGCCGGGTGGCGCTGCGTGACATCGCGGTGGACGGGTACCGAGTCGAAGCGGGCAGCATTGTGGCCGTGGGGATTAATGCCCTGCACCGGGATCCGGCCTTGTGGGAGCGCCCGCTGGTCTTTGACCCCGATCGGTTCAGCCCGGAGAACTCCACGAACCGCGACCGCTGGCAGTTCATCCCGTTCGCCGCCGGGCCACGTTCGTGCATCGGTGAACACTTCGCGATGCTGGTAACAACCCTCGCGCTCGCCTCGATCGTCCGGTCTACCCGGATCCGTTCGACGGACGAGGATTTTCCTCTCGAATCGCCGTGCACCACTGTCGCAAAGGGGCCCATCCCAGCCCATGTCGACGCGCGGCGGTGAAATCAGTACCGGTGATCGTTATCCCAGGCGGCGACGGCGACGCCGCCTCCGCCGAAGCCACCGCGCTCAAATCTCAGATGCTGGGACCCTAAGGGCCGGCGCTATGGATCAGCGTTATTTCGTTTGTTCGAGCCATTGTTGTTCCTGACCGGGTTCGGGGAGGATCACGCCGGCTTCGATTGCGTTTTCGGCTTTGACTTCCCGCAGCGCGATGAGAACCTCCTCCTCTGCCTGGTCGGTAAGCCGTGTCCACATTTGCGACAAATCTCGAAGCATCGCCTGCCGTGTCGCGACATCCCGGCCGGCGCGGATGTCGCCGAACACTATCGAGTGGGTAGACCGGCTGGCGCCGGTGAAGACCCTGCCGTTTGGCATGTCCTGGAAAATGACATTGACGAACGAGCGCGGAGCACCAGTCGCGTCGCAGTGAATGCGCGTGATCTCTCCAGCGATGTTCCCCCTTTGGGATTCATCAAGCAGTCCCTCTGGGCTGATGCACTGGTAGATGGGCATGATGCCTCCTGAGTTCGTGAGTTATCCGGTTAGTAATGGTAGGTACCCGCCGCCCGCTACTGTGTGGTCAGGCATTAAGAAATCCGCGCTCAGGAGCACAACCCATGCAACGGCAACGACTGATCATCGGCGTCACCGGCTCCAGCGCGCCACAACTGGGTTGGGCGACCCTGCGCGCGCTGCACCACCACCCGGACGTTGAAACTCACCTGGTCATCTCCCGGGGGGCCGACAAGACCATTCAGCTCGAAATGGGACTAGGTAGAAGCGATTTCGAAAGTTTCGCCGACGTCTGTTATGACCCCGAAGACCTGAGTGCGGCCATCTCCTCGGGATCGTTTCACACCATCGGCATGGTAGTGGTGCCCTGCTCGATGAAAACCCTGGCTGCGATCGCCGCGGGCAGCAGCACCGACCTGCTCACCCGCGCCGCCGACGTATGCCTCAAAGAACGCCGCAAGCTCGTAGTCGTCGCGCGCGAAACCCCGCTGAGCCTGATCCACATCCGGAACATGGAAACCGTCACCCTCGCCGGCGCGATCGTGCTCCCACCAACCCCAGCCTTCTACCATCAACCCAAGACAATCGACGATCTCCTCAACCAGACCGCCGGCAAAATCCTCGATCAATTTGGCATCACTCATGAGCTGTTTCGACGCTGGGACGGCGCGCCAGGCGGTCGGCTGACATCTGTGCCGGAGCAGACCGCGGCAAGAAATGATCGATGACACCGGCACTGCGGGCTGCTTCAAGCAGTTTGCGCTGAAGCTCTATGGCAGCGAAGGCGTGGCCGCGGCATGCCTCTATTTGCAGAACCGACACCTGCTCGACGTCAACCTAGTGTTATTCGCCGCGTTCATCGGTGCTAGGCGACGGCAGACGCTAACCACCTCCTGCCTGGATGCGGCCCGGTCCCGGGTAGACGCGTGGCATCGCGAGGTTGTGCGTCCGCTGCGTGCCGTGCGGCAACGGCTCAAGACGGGTCCCACGCCCGCACCCAACGAACTCACCACGCGGCTGCGTGGCAAGCTCCAGCAAGTCGAGATTGACGCCGAGTTGATCGAGCTGGACCAACTGGCCGCGTTGATCCCGCTCGGTGGCGCCAACCCGGTGCCAGGGAGTCCTGCCGAATGTGCCGCGGCGGCAATAGAAGCCGTCGTTCGGACATACTCCACTAGCGCACCTGACGACAGCGACCAGCGTGCGATCGAAACAATCGCGGCGGCAGCCGGTGCGACCAGTGGATCCTGATCGATACGGGCCTGCTAACCGCGTACAGCCGAGAGGAACGCCTCGAGTTCGCGTGCGATATCAGGGCCTGAGGGCTCATACATGACCTCGGTGCCACCGGCTTGGGCCATTGCGGCCACGGCCTTTCCGACCGTGTCGGCGGACCCGGTCAGCGTGGCTGATGGAACGGAGACGTGGCCTCCGGCACGCCAGGCCGCCAGGTCGGCGTCATTCATTTCCACCATGTGGCCCTGGTGAATATGCAGGTGGCGCTCACGTTGGGGGAACTTGTCGATCACGTCCAGCCACGCGGTCCCACCGGGCATCTGGCGGACCGCATCGGCACCCTGGCTGGTATAGACCAGGTGATACGTTGCCGCCGCCCACGGGGCTCCGACTGCCAGGCGGACCCGTTCGCCGGCTGGGTCTTCCTGTTCGTCGACAACGGTCCCCATTACGGCTACCACGGCGCGCCCATAGTCGCGCTGCTCAGGGAGCACCCTCGAAATAGAGATCAGTCCATCGGCGCCGACCCGCTTTGCGACGCCAAAACCTTTGGGCCCGTTCGCGGCGATTAACAT
This sequence comes from Mycobacterium sp., assembly GCA_035314925.1. Classification (GTDB taxonomy): domain Bacteria; phylum Actinomycetota; class Actinomycetes; order Mycobacteriales; family Mycobacteriaceae; genus Mycobacterium. The sequence goes on from DATFYT010000122.1 coordinate 9,350, forward strand.
CGGGATTCGCAGGGGCAGAGCATCCGCTTGCGCAGAGGTGAGCATCAGCTTGATGGCCGCGCCCTCCCAGTCGACGACCTCTCCGGCCAATAGTGCTTGGTAGGCGCGGATATAGGCCTCCATGTACGACCATCGGATCGGCGGCTGGCCGATGGCTGCGCGGCTGGAGAACCCGGTGCCCAAAGCGGTAAGAACGCGTCCGGACGCGAGTCGATGCAGTGACACGGTCTGGGCGGCGTTGACCAACGGATGACGCATCGTCGGAATCAGCACTGCGGGACCCAGCTCAATCGTCGTGGTCAGCTCGGCGGCGCGGTGCAAGCCTAGCCAAACGTCATCACCTTCGAACGGAGTGTCGTAGAGGTAGGCCCGTCGATAGCCCAGTTTCTCCGCCGTGGCAATGTGCTGGGCTGACTCGAATGACGGTGGTAGCGCGACACTTACATCAATATCAGTCATCGCTTGGTCCTTTCTGATCGCGCCCGCGGAGACAACGCCTCTCGGCGCTGTCTACGTCTGGGTGGGCAAACGGACCCGACTGGATGTCCTCCAAACTGGTGCGTGCCGCGCTTGGGGTCAGTTCATACACTGGCGGCGCATGGGCCACGGCGTGAACAAATTCGGCCGCTGCCGACTCAAGGACGTACCCGGTCACAACTGAATTCCTCTCGGAGAGGGCCGGATTCGATGGAGGACTACACCTCCGGCATCCGTTTACTCAGCTTCTGCAGCGTCAGCATTTCACGCTCGTCGTCGTCGAGGTACGGGATACCGATTCCGTATTCGTCCCAGCGGCTTGCGATCTTGGACTCCAGCTCAGGTGCGAGCCTGTCGGTGGGCGGGTAGCGACGCCCGCCCCATTCCGCCCGGGGTTCGACCTCCCAACTTCGGGTGGCGTCGATGAGCACCCGCGTCCATTGCCCGGCGCCGTACTCGTTGGTGTCATTCTTCTCTGGCGGGGTCGACGGGTCGAGTGATGAGCCGAGACCCGGGCCAAAGAACGCGATATCGCCAAGGCCGGCGTTGACCCGGTATGACATGGCCCAGTCCAGTGCGACCGGGTCGTGGATGTCGATGTCCTGCTCAACGACCATGACGTTCTTGTGGAACCACACCGATCCACCGGTTCCCCACAGCGCCGAGGCGATCTGTTGCGCATGGCCGCGGTAGCGCTTCTGGATCTGTACGAGAGTGTTTTGGCCGTTTGTTACCTCGGTCATCCATAGGTCGGTGATGCCACCGATCCCGAGATCGTCAAGCACGTTCCAGGTAATCGCCGACCGCGCATAGTTGGTGATGCTGTCTTCGTTGAGCATCCCCGGCCGAATCCCTTCCAGGGTGCCGCGCAGAATCGGGTCGTTGCGGTGGGTGATCCGAGTGATCCGCAGGACCGGCGCCGGTGCCGCGCCGCCAATGAACCCCGGGTACTCCGCGAACGGGCCCTCCGTGACGAAGGTCGAGGGGTCGGGGTCGATGAAGCCCTCGACGACAATTTCTGCGGTCGCCGGCACATGCAACGGCGCCGTTTCGCACGCCACCAGGTCGACCGGGCGGCCGAGCACGGCCCCCATCATGTCCCATTCACAGACGTTCTTCGGGAACGGACTGCCGGCGCAGAATGGCAGAACATCGTGCCACCCGTAGACGACGGCAACCGGCATCGGCTCGGGCTTGTACTCCTCCATATGGCCGCCCCAACCCTGACTGGGCACCAACAGTTTGGCGATCTTGTCGCGGTCGACGATCTGGCCCCGGTAGCAACCGATGTTGTCGCGTCCGGTCACCTTATCCTCGGTGACCACACCACAGAACGTGTCGATGTAGCGGCTGCCGTCACCACCGTGCCACTTTGGGACCGGAAACTCCCCTAAATTGATGTCGTCGCCTTCGACAATGTTCTCCCTGACCGGGCCGGTGTCGACCACGCGCGGCGGGATGGGTTTCTTGAAGGCCTCTCGAAGGTGACTCACGATAGCCGAATCGCTGGTGTCTTCGGGCAGCCCCAGCATCAGCTGAATCTGACGGCGACTGCCGATTGCCGAAGTCAAAAGCTTTGTGCACCTGGTGTTCTCGTGGCCGATGATGTTCTCGAACAGCAGCGCGGGGCCGCCCAGGGAGAGATTGGCGCGGGTGATCGCGCCGATCTCCTCGTCCCAGTCAACGGAAGTCGTGATGCGGCGCAACTGGTCCGCCGCGTCGAGCGTGGCCAACCAGCTGCGCAGATCGGGACCTGTGTCGTCTCCCGGCGGGGTTGTGTTCGTGGTTTCCGGCTGGCTCGTGCTCGTGCTCACTTCGTTCTCCTCAGCGGGTTGTGGCTTCCTGAAGCGTTTGATCGTGGATCCTCATCACGGCAGCGAGGATCGAATAAGCCATGCACGCTATTGACATGTGGACTCCTCCCCAGCGGGGGTCCGATGTCGCCGGTCGGCGCATTTAGGACATACACGCTAGACGCTTGGGCACCCGCTTTAATAGCGGTAGGGAGACTCCTCACGCCATGTTGGCTGAGAATTCCGCGCGGCCCAGCTACAGGGCCGAGCCGCACAACCCCATCGGTGGCCCACGAACGGCTTCGGGAACATCTCCAAGTGCTCCGGTCGATCATCGACACCGGCGAGGTCGACTTCCATGGCACGGAATTCACTGCGGCCCCTGAGTGGCCCGTCGCGCTGCCGGGCGGCATGCCGCTGCCGGTGTACGTAGCGGCGATGGGGCCCAAGGCCTTACGGGTGGCCGGCGAGTTGGCCGACGGCACGTTGCCCTACCTCGCCGGGCCGCGCACGGTCGCGGAGTTCATCGTACCGACCATCACGAAGGCCGCCGCGGACGCAGGCAGGCCGGCGCCGCGCGTCATCGCCGCGGTGCCGGTGCTGATGACCGATGAGGTCGACGCGGGCCGCGCTGCCGCCGCAGACACTCTCGGCTTCTACGCGACAATCCCGTCGTATCAGAAGGTCATCGCGCGAGAAGGCGTGGAATCCGTCGCGGAACTTGCCGCAGTGGGACCGGCTGACGTGGTGCGTACGCAGTTGCAGCGCTACCGCGATGCGGGCGCGACGGATCTCGTGCTGAGTCCATTGCGCGGCGTGGAAGGGGATCGGCAACGGCTCTGGGAGGTCGCGGCCTCGCTATGAGTGGGGCTAGCTGCGACGTGGACAATTTGAGATCCTGATCGAGGATGGCTGCGTGCCGGCGCAGCGATTTATCGACGATGCGCTGATGAAGTCGGGGCTTGTGGACTGCGCACCCATCCGACGCAAACGCTGATGGAGCCGGCGGATGTGGCGGGAACAAGCGGAGAGAACGCATGGATGACGACACCGTCCGCTTGACCGATATCGCCAGCCGGCTGCCGGGTCTGTTCGTCGATGCGCCGGTCATCGTGCGCGGCGTGCTGACCGCTTTCTTGACTCGTCAGTGGTTCAAGACCTCGATCGGCAAGGTTTTCCAGGACTGCGCGGCACGGCACCGCGATCAGGTGTTCATC
>DATFYT010000123.1:0-6380 GCA_035314925.1 Mycobacterium sp.
CGCGCCGGCGGAGTTGGCGGCCTGATGGTGGTGACCCGCCGCGCCCGGCATCCGCCGGGCTTGCGATCGCCACTAAACTCCCAAGGCAATGACCCTCCCCGACAGCTCACCTGAAGCTGCCTCTACGACGTTCGCCGACCTGCAGATTCATCCCAAGGTCTTGCGGGCGGTTGCTGACGTCGGTTACGAGTCTCCGACTGCTATCCAGGCGGCGACGATTCCCGCGCTCCTGGCAGGCACTGATGTGGTGGGACTGGCGCAGACCGGCACCGGGAAGACAGCGGCTTTCGCGATCCCGATCCTGTCCAAAATCGATGTCACCAACAAAGCAACTCAAGCGCTGGTGCTGGCCCCCACCCGTGAGCTGGCGCTGCAAGTGGCCGAGGCGTTCAGCCGCTACGGGGCTCATCTGCCGCAGATCAACGTGCTACCGATCTACGGCGGATCGTCCTACACGGTGCAACTGGCCGGACTGAGACGCGGCGCCCAGGTGGTGGTCGGCACGCCCGGGCGGGTCATCGACCACCTCGACCGCGGAACCCTGGACCTGTCGAGGTTGGACTACCTGGTGCTCGACGAGGCCGACGAGATGCTCGCCATGGGTTTCGCCGAAGACGTCGAGCGCATCCTGTCCAACACCCCGGAATACAAGCAGGTTGCCCTGTTTTCGGCGACCATGCCGCCCGGGATCCGCAAGATCACCACAAAGTATCTGCACGATCCGTTCGAAGTCGCGTCCAACGCGAAAACTGCGACAGCCGAGAACATTTCGCAGCGCTACATCCAGGTCGCCGGTCCACGCAAGATGGACGCGCTCACCCGCGTCCTGGAAGTCGAGCAGTTCGAGGCGATGATCGTCTTCGTCCGCACCAAACAGGCGACCGAGGAAGTTGCCGAAAAGCTGCGTGCCCGAGGGTTTTCCGCGGCGGCCATCAACGGCGATATTCCGCAGGCGCAGCGCGAGCGGACCATAGCCGCACTCAAAGACGGCGGCTCCAAAGGCGTAGACATCCTGGTCGCCACCGATGTGGCCGCCCGAGGGCTGGACGTGGAACGTATATCGCATGTGCTCAACTACGACATCCCGCACGACACCGAGTCTTACGTGCACCGGATCGGACGCACCGGCAGAGCCGGGCGGTCGGGGAACGCGCTGTTGTTCGTCTCACCGCGGGAGCGTCACCTGCTCAAGGCGATCGAAAAGGCGACGCGGCAAACGCTCACCGAGGCCGAACTGCCCAGTGTCGAGGACGTCAACGCGCAGCGGGTAGCCAAATTCTCTGATTCCATCACCGACGCACTCGGCGGCCCGGGAATCGAGCTGTTTCGCAGACTGGTCGAAGACTACGAACGCGACCACGACGTCCCGATGGCCGACATCGCAGCCGCGTTGGCGTTGCAGGCCCGCGATGGCGAAGCGTTCCTGATGGTACCCGAACCGCCGCCGCAGCGACGCGAGCGGTCCGACCGCCATGACGAACGTCGGGACCGTCCCGAAAAGCCGAGGCAGAACAGAGCTTTCGCAACCTACCGCATCTCCGTGGGCAAGCGGCACAAGATCGGCCCGGGCGCGATCGTCGGCGCCATCGCCAACGAGGGAGGTCTACACCGCAGCGATTTCGGCCACATCGCCATCGGGCCGGACTTCTCATTGGTGGAACTGCCGGCCAAGCTACCCGGCGCCACCTTCAAAAAGCTTGAGCAAACCCGTATCTCGGGCGTGCTGATCAACCTTCGGCCAGAGCGGAAATCAGACAAGGCCCGGTCGGCCGGGCAGCCCCCCGAAAAGGCCCGTCGCGATGGTGGCAAAGCACGCGGGAAACACCCTGGATGACCCTGTCCGAGGAACAAGACGCACGGGGGGGACTCGAACAGACCTCCCACGTGGACCGGGTCGCGTCGCTAACCGGTATCCGTGCGGTCGCCGCAATCCTTGTCGTAGGCACTCACGCGGCCTACACCACTGGCAAGTACACACACGGCTACTGGGGCCTGGTCGGCGCCCGGATGGAGATCGGCGTTCCGATCTTTTTCGTGCTGTCCGGCTTCCTGCTCTTCCGCCCGTGGGTGAAATCGGCCGCCACCGGAGGCCCGCCACCCTCGCTGAGCCGCTATGCGCGGCACCGGGTTCGGCGCATCATGCCCGCCTACATCATCACCGTGTTGTTCGCCTACGTGCTGTACCACTTCCGCGCCGCGGGGCCGAACCCCGGGCATACCTGGCTGGGACTGTTCCGCAACCTGACATTGACGCACATCTACGCCAATGGCTACCTCGGAAAGTATCTGCACCAGGGTCTTACCCAGATGTGGAGTTTGGCGGTAGAGGCCGCGTTCTATGTGGTGCTACCGCTGCTCGCATACCTGCTGCTGGTCCTGATCAGTCAGCGGTCGTGGCGGCCGAAGTTGCTGGTGGGCACTCTGGCGGGGATGACGTTGATCAGCCCGGCATGGTTGTTCTTGGTGCATCTGCATCGCTGGTTTCCCGACGGCGCCCGGCTGTGGCTACCTACCTACTTGGCCTGGTTCCTCGGCGGCATGTTGTTGGCGGTGCTACAGGCGATGGGCGTGCGCTGCTACGCGTTCATGGCCATTCCGTTGGCGATCATCAGCTATTTCATCGTCGCCACTCCAATCGGGGGAGCACCTACCACGTCGCCGCGATCGGTGACGGAGGCGCTGGTCAAAACCACCTTTTATGCCGTGATCGCCGCACTGGCGGTGGCGCCGTTGGCCTTGGGTGACCAGGGGCTGTACTGGCGCCTTTTGGGCAGCCGGCCGATGGTGTGGCTGGGCGAGATCTCCTACGAGATCTTCCTGGTCCATCTGGTGACGATGGAGTTCGCGATGGACTGTGTGGTTCGGTCGCACGTCTACACCGGGTCGATGCTGAACCTGTTCATCGCGACATTGGTGCTGACGATCCCCTTGGCCTGGCTGCTGCATCGCGTCACGCGCGTACGGAATTGAGCCCAGCGCCCCGGAAACCCACCGGGTACGTCATCGTCGGCGACGGCGCCTCACTGCCGGCGATCAATTCGCTTCTTCGGTTTGTCGGAGACGCCCCCGCCCACGTGTTTCTGGAGGCGGGCTACGACCGCAAAGCCGTCGGAGACAAAGACCTGCCGGTGGCGTCCAGCGCCGACCTCAGCTGGGTGGATCGGAAGAAATCCGGTAAGACGGTGCGGGCGGCGGCCTTCGACGCCCGCACCACGCGTTCGATCGCCAGAGTGCTGCGGGAGGACTTCGGCATACCGCGGCAATCGATCAAAGCGCAGGCCTATTGGGTGGCCTGAACCCGGCTGCGGGCGGCGACCGGCGTCACGATCGGGACGACGAACTCCTCGATCATCGCTCGCTCGCCGGCTTCGTCGTGGCCGGGAAACATCAACAGCGAAATGATCACCCGCACAACCCAACGGGCCCGGCGTTCGACGATGGCGGGGTCGTCGGGACCCAGCGAATTGAGGAACGCGGCGGCCAGCGCTGCGATCACCTCGGACTGGTCGGCCAGCTCGCCACCGACCGGCGGGCGGGTGGTGGCAAACCACGACGCCAACGCGGGGCTGTCGCGAACCATCCGCAGGGTGGCGATGATGCTCGCGACCAGCCGTTCGCGCGGGTCGTCGACGCCGTCGATCTGCAGTTTGATCGCGCGACCCAGCCGGTGCGTCTCGCGATGCACGTAAGCGGTTCGTAACGCCTCCCGGTTCTCGAAGTACCGGTATAGCGTCGCGCGGGAACAGCCTGCGACCCTGGCGATCTCGCTCATGCCGATCGAATCCGAGTCGCGCTGCGTGTAGAGCTCCTCAGCGGCGTCGAGAATTCGGTCCGCGGCAGCCTCCGTACGATGCTCGGCCAGCCAGTCCTTCCCCGGAGTCGGGCGCGACATCAGGACTTCACTCGGAACGGCACCGACAACGGACGCCGGACATAATTGCCGCCTGCCCAGACAATGCCGGACTCGTCGACCTCGAAGTCCGGGCAACGAGCCAGCAGCTCGGTGAGCGCGACCCGCGATTGCATACGGGCCGAGGCTGCGCCCAGGCAGTGATGTGCGCCGTGGCTGAAGGTCAGGATGTTGCGTGGGCAACGGGTCACGTCGAGTTGGTCTGTGTCGGGGCCGTATTCGCGTTCGTCGCGGTTGGCTGACCCGTAGAGCAGCAATACCCTGCGCCCGGCCGGAATGGTGGTGTCACCGATCGTTACGTCGCGGGTGACCGTGCGCGCCAGTCCCTGCACCGGTGACGTCAGCCGCAGTAATTCCTCGACCGCATCAGGGATCAGTCCCGGGTTGTCGACCAGGAGCCGCCGTTGGTCGGGACGCTGATGCAGCAATGGCATTGAGCCGCCGAGCATTCCGGTAGTGGTGTCGTTGCCGCCGGTGACCATCGTGAACGTGAACGCCAGCACCGACAGCGTGCCGGCGATGTCGCCGTCGGCGCCGACCCCGGCGGCGACCAGATGGGAGATTGTGTCGTCTTCGGGTTCAGTTCGGCGCCGCTCGATCAGCCCGGTGAAGTAGGCCATCATCGACCCGACTGCATCGCCGACGGTGCCCAGTGCGCCGGCGATGCCGCCTTCGGCGGTGTTGGCCGCGACGATTGTCTGGGTCCAGCCGTCGAACTGCGCCCGATCGTCTTCGGGCACACCAAGATAATGCGCGACCACCATCGACGGCAGTGGCTTGAACAGCTCGGTGACGATATCGCCGCCACCGTTGGCGCGTAGGTTCTCAATGCGTTCGACAATGAAGTCGCGCACTGTGGGCTCCACCGCCTCGACCTGTCGGGGGGTGAAACCGCGCGACACTAGTTTGCGAAACTCCGTGTGCACCGGCGGGTCCTGCATGACCATCGGTGGGTTATCTTGCAGCCCAATCAGTTCCAGGTCTCGGTAGTTAACCGTGAGCCCCTGTGCGGAGGAGAACGTCTCGTGGTCGCGGGCCGCCGACCAGACATCGGCGTGCCGGGACAACACGTAGTAGTCGTCCTCGGGGTGTCTGGAGGGGATGACGTGGTGCACCCGGTCGTGGTCGCGCAGCGCGCGGTACATCGGCCAGGGATTCGGCCAGGTGTCGGCGTTGGCGAGCTGGAATTTGACTGGCGCGTCGTGAGACATAACCGCAGCCATGTCTTATTTGTACGACAGCATCAGCAGTATGTCAACCGCCGATTGTGAATCTCGCGACACGACACGCCAGAACTGCACGAAAATTGTCGAGATGCAACGAAGATTGACAAGCACCAGCCTGTTGTTTAACTAGTGCAGCGTGTACGAATTGATTTGACAGTTTGGATTTGGGATAATCGTGCATGCGAATTGCTCCGCTGGGATTACGCGATGGTGACCGGGAGACGTTGGTGTCGTTGACGCGGTCCTCGACGGTGATGGCCGGGTCAGCGCAGCGGGCACGGATTGTGTTGCTCGCCGCCGATGGGGTGTCGAATACTGAAATCGCCTCTCGCACAGGCGTGTCACGTCCGACGGTGATCGCGTGGCGGGCACGGTATGAGGTGTCCGGGATCAGCGGGCTGGTGGACCGGCCCCGCTCTGGGCGTCCACGCCGGCTTGATCACGGCGACATCGTGTCGGCCACTTTGACGCCGCCGCCGCCGAAACTGGCCGTGACGCATTGGAGCTCACGGTTGTTGGCCGATCACTTGGGGATCAGCTTCTCGGCGGTGGCCAAGGCGTGGCGGGAGTACGGGATCCAACCGTGGCGATCCGAGACGTTCAAATTCTCCACCGACCCCGAACTGGTCGCCAAGGTCACCGACGTCGTCGGCCTCTATCTCGACCCGCCCGCGAACGCGGTCGTGTTGTGCGTCGATGAGAAAAGCCAAATCCAGGCGTTGGACCGCACCCAGCCGATGTTGCCGATGCAGCCCGGCAGACCCGAGCGGGGTACCCACGACTACGTCCGCCACGGCACCACGACCTTGTTCGCCGCGTTGGAGATCGCGACCGGCCAGGTCACCGGCATCTGCCAGGACCGCCACCGCCACCAGGAATTCCTGCGGTTCCTCAAACACCTGGCACGGGCCTACCCCGACCGGCAGCTGCACCTGGTGATGGACAACTACGCCGCCCACAAACGCGTCGAGATCCGTGACTGGCTCACCGCCAACCCGCGCATCCACGTCCACTTCACCCCGACCTCAGCGTCCTGGATGAACCTCGTCGAAGTGTGGTTCGGGATCATCGAGCGCCAAGCCATCCATCGCGGCACCTTCGGCAACGTCCGTGAACTCACCACCGCCATCAAGAAGTTCATCGCCGGCTGGAACGGCCGAGCCCACCCCTTCGTCTGGACCAAAACCCCCGACCAAATCCTAAAGAAAGCAAACCGTCAACCAACTTCAAACACGGACCACTAG
>DATFYT010000124.1:0-35262 GCA_035314925.1 Mycobacterium sp.
TCGGCTGTCCTGGCAATGGCCTGGGATATCCCGGCACCTGACCCGGTGGACGCCGTGTTGATCGTGACGTTCGGGTAATTCTGGTGGTAGCCGTCGCGCCACAAATTCATCAGCGGGTATAGCTCCGTGGCGCCGGTCTCCGACAACACCACAGTCGAGCTAGCAGGCGTGGTGGCGACGCTACCGGCGCTGGCGCCCGGGTTGGACGAACCGCCTGTTGAGTGCGAACCGCAGGCCGCTGCGACAAGAACCAGCGGCACCGCCACCGACAGCGTGCGCAAACGAATTTTCACGCGCCCCACCTTTCTCTATCTTTCTTTTCCACGTTTTCGCCATTCGCCTCGCTGGCCCCAACGACGACGCCGAGGAGCCTGCGATCGCCGAACAATCCGGAGACATAACGGACGGTTTCCGCATGCTTCGGTGACAGGAATAACTGCTCGGTGGGCCCTTCCTCGATCAGCCTGCCGTCGAAAAATAAGGCCGTCCGGTCTGCGATCCGGGCGGCCTGGGCGAGATCATGCGTCACCATGATCACGGTCAGGCGGTTCGCGAGGGATCGAATCAGCGCTTCGATCTTCTCGGTCGTCGTCGGGTCCAATGAGGAGGTGGGCTCGTCGAGCAGCAACACTTCCGGATTCACCGCAAGCGTACGGGCCAGACACAACAACTGTTGCTGACCACCGGAGAGCCGGAACGGCGAATCACCTAGCCGATCCTTAACCGCATGCCAGAGCCCAACCTCGATGAGTCGAGCCTCAGCAACGTTTTTGAATTCCTTGCGTGGCACCATCTTGTGAGCGCGCACGCCCGCAACCACGTTGTCCATGATCGACATCGGAAACGGATTGGGCCGCTGGAACACCATGCCGACTCTGCGGCGAAACTCCATCAGGTCGCGGTCCTTGAAGATGCTGTGTCCGTTCAACAGCACATCACCGCTGTACCGGTGTCCGGAGACTTTGTCGTTCATCCGATTCAGCGTGCGCAGGAAGGTCGTCTTACCTGAGCCCGTCGGTCCCAGCAAGGACGTCACGGCACGCGCGGGAAAGTCGAGGCTCACCGCGTCGAGCACGGTTTTGGCGCCGAACCCCAGGGTGAGGTCCACCGCCCTCATGACCGGAGCGGCACCATTAGTATCAACAGCACCAGTTTCGGCGCTGAGCTGTTCACATTCCATTAACCTCCGATGCTACGTCGTGACGTCACACTCCGGGTCAACCGCCGCTAACCTCTGCGGATGTTCAAAGCTGTCGCTAAGCCTTCGCCCATCTTCAAAGCTTTGTATATTCACATTGGGTTAACACATTCGTTGCCGACCAGCGACGTATCCAACGGCGGAACGTGGTTCCGCGACTCGGCTCGACCAGGTGGCGGAGTGTGTGTTCGTCGCCCTGACCCGTCAGAGGAGTTGTGATGCTCACCCGATCTGGTGCCGCGCTGAGCCTGCTGGTCGCCGGCGCCTTGGTGGTATCGGGATGCGGTGGCAACACCAACACCAACACCTCGCCGTCTGGATCCGGCGCCAACTCGGCGCCGGTGCAGTGCGGTGGCAAGAAGAAACTCAAAGCCAGCGGCGCGACCGCGCAAGAGAACGCGATGGAACAATTCGTCTATGCCTACGTCCATGCCTGCCCGGGCTACACGCTGGATTACAACGCGAACGGCTCCGGCTCCGGCGTAACGGATTTCGTCAATAACCAGACCGATCTGGCGGGTTCCGGCGACCCGTTGAACCCGTCGAAGGGTCAGCCCGATCACGCAGCGCAGCGGTGCGGTTCGCCGGCGTGGGACCTGCCGGCGGTGTTTGAACCGATCGCAGTCACCTACCACATCGACGGAGTCAGTTCGCTGAAGCTGGACGGGCCCACGACCGCAAAGATTTTCAACGGGAGCATTACCACTTGGAACGACCCGGCGATCACCGCACTCAACCCGGGCAGCAACTTGCCCGCGATGCCCATTCACGTCATCTTCCGCAGCGACCAATCCGCTAACTCATCCAACTTCCAGCAGTACCTCGATGCCGCGTCCAACGGTGCGTGGGGTAAAGGCGACGGGCAGACGTTCAATGGGGGTGTCGGTGACGGCGCCGCTGGGGATAATGGCACGTCGGCCATGTTGCAGAACACCAACGGGTCGATCACTTACAACGAGTGGTCGTTTGCGGTGGGGAAGCAATTGAGCATGGCCCAGATCATCACGTCAGCGGGTCCGGATTCGGTGTCGATCACTACCGACTCGGTCAGCAAAACGATAGCCGGCGCCAAGATCATTGGGCAGGGCAATGATCTGGTGTTGGACTTGTCGTCGTTCTACAAGCCGACGCAGCCGGGTGCCTACCCAATCGTGGAGGCAACATATGAGATCGTGTGCTCGAAGTATCCGGATTCCGCGACCGGCACGGCCGTAAAGGCGTTTATGCAGGCCGCAATTGGTCCAGGTCAAGCTGGTTTAGACCAATATGGATCCATTCCGCTGCCGAGCTCGTTCCAATCGAAACTAGAAACGGCGGTGAATGCTATCTCATGACGGAAAATTATCATTTCCCTGCAACCGGTAATCCGGCCCGAGGGACACCATTTTGCTGTGGCCAGCTCATCAGAGAATTAACGTGTTGTCGTTAGCCATCGATCGCGGCGCATTGTGGGCGGCAGGAGCCGCGGCCGGTTGCGGCTGGCAAGATCTGGTCGCCGGGCGAAGGGAGCGTCGACGGTGAGCGATGCCCAGCGGGATTTGCGGGCGGGGTCGCGGTTTGGGCCCTATCGGTTGCTGCGACTGCTCGGCCGCGGCGGGATGGGCGAGGTCTATGAGGCGGAAGACACCCGCAAGCGCCGGGTGGTGGCGTTGAAGCTGATCTCTGGGCAGTTCTCCGGCGACCCGACGTTCCGCGCACGGATGCAACGCGAGGCCGACGCCGCGGGCCGACTGACCGAGCCACATGTGGTGCCGATCCACGACTACGGAGAGATCGACGGGCAGCTGTATTTGGACATGCGGCTGATCGAGGGCACCGATTTGTCCACCATGTTGCGACGTACCGGGCCGATGAGCCCCGCCCGGGCGGTGGCCATCGTGCGCCAGATCGCAGCCGCACTGGACGCCGCGCACTCCGCCGGCGTGACCCACCGCGATGTCAAGCCGGAAAACGTCCTGGTCACCCACGATGATTTCGCCTATCTGGTGGATTTCGGTATAGCCCGCGCCGCCACCGATCCGGGACTGACGCAGACGGGGACGGCGATGGGAACCTACAAGTACATGGCCCCGGAGCAGTTCACCGCCGATGAAGTCACGTATCGCTCCGACGTCTATGCGCTGGCCTGTGTGCTGAACGAGTGTTTGACAGGCTCACCGCCCTATCAGGCCGACAGCATCGAACGGATGATCGCCGCGCATTTGCTGGAGCCTCCGCCCCGGCCCAGCGAACTGCGACCTGGAAGGGTTCCGGCGGCCCTGGATGAGGTGATCGCCAAAGGCATGGCCAAAAAACCCGAGGAGCGCTATCGCAGCGCCGGTGAAATGGCCAACAGCGCCCTCGACGCGCTGACCGCATCCGAGCAGCATCAGGCCGTCAGGATTCTGCAGCATGGCGAGGACGCGGCCGCCGCCGAGACAATGGTTCGTCCCGCGGTTCCCGGCGCCGGCGCCCAACATTGGGCGCCGCCTCCCGTTGCCGGCGGCGGCTGGCCCGGCCAACCCGAGATCCGGTCCTCCGGCAGGTCTGCGGGTCCACCGTCGTTCAGTCCACCGATCGGCGCACAGCACCCTGATTTCCAGCCCGCAGCGCCCGAGCCTCGCCGCAACCGCAAGCTATGGCTCCTGGTCGGCGCTGCCGTGGTCCTGCTCGTCGCCGCCCTCGGATACCTGGTGCGGCCGCACCACCCGGCGACGCCCGCATGCGGACAAACCGTGTTGCCGTTCAGCGGAATCGACTTCCGTCTCTCCCCAGGCGGCGTGGCGGTGGACACCGCCGGCAACGTGTACGTCAGCAGTGAGGGCATGTACGGGCGGGTGGTGGAGTTAGCGGCCGGGTCGAACACCACGACGGTGTGGCCGTTCGCCGGCCTTTACCAGCCCCAGGGGCTTGCCGTGGACCGCGCCGGCAGCGTCTATGTCGCCGACTTCAACAACAGGGTGGTGAAGTTGGCGGCCGGGTCGAACAACCAGACCGTGCTGCCGTTCACCGGTCTCAATTACCCGGAGGGCGTAGCGGTGGATAGTGCCGGCAATGTGTATGTCGCCGACCGGGGCAATGACCGGGTGGTGGAGTTGACGGCCGGGTCGAACAACCAGACCGTGCTGCCGTTCGACGGCCTCAAAGACCCAGATGGTGTGGCGGTGGACAGCACCGGCAACGTCTTCGTCACCGACACCGACAACAACAGGGTGCTGAAGTTGGCGGCAGGGTCGAGTACCCAGACCGTGCTGCCGTTCACCGGCGTCAGCGTGCCCTGGGGGATCGGGGTGGACAACGCCGGCAACGTGTTTGTGACAGAACATGACAACAACACGGTAATGAAGTTGGCGGCCGGATCGAATGCCCCGACCGAGGTACCCCTCACCGGCCTCAACACCCCGCTAGGGGTGGTGGTCGACGCCGCCGGGAACGTGTACGTCGCCGACCGCGGCAACGACAGAGCGATCAAGTTCGTCGTTGCCGGATGCCCCGGCTAGCACCGCTCAGCGGCGGCGGATTGCGATCAAACGGTTGGCCACGGTGGCCACCAGGTAGACCGCCGCTACCACGATGATCAATGTCAGGGCAGCGCCCCAAACCCGCAGGAAGCCTGCGTGTTCCGGGTTGTTGAGTTCGCTGTAAATCAGCAGCGGCAGCGATGCCATGTTGCCGTTGAAGATGTCGAAGTTGATCGAGCGGCTGTATCCGACCAGCACCAGCACCGGCGCGGTTTCGCCCATAACACGCGCGATTGACAGTAAGACGCCGGATATGATGCCTGGCATCGCGACAGGTACGACGACGCGCATGATCGTCTTCCATTTGGGAATACCCAAGGCGTAGCTGGCTTCTCGCAGGTCGTCGGGCACCAGCTTGAGCATCTCCTCAGTCGACCGCACCACGATCGGCAGCATCAGCAAGACCAGCGCGAGTGACACCGCGAAGGCGCTCTGCTGGAATCCCATCGTCGCGATCCACATACTGAAGATGAACAACGCCGCCACGATCGACGGCAGCCCGGCCAGCACGTCAACCATGAAGCTGGTGAACCGCGCCAGCCGACTGGAACGGTATTCCGCCAAGTACACCGCGGTCATGAATCCCAGTGGTACGGCCAGGAAGGCCGCCACGGCAGCCTGCACCACGGTGCCATAAAGCGCGTGATAAACCCCGCCGGAAAACTGCTCCGGGAGCACTCCGCGCAGTGAGTGACTCCACCATCCGGGCTGGGTGATTGCATACCAGCCGCGTTGGACGACGACCCACAGCAGCCAGATCAGTGGTACCAACGCGATGACGAACGAAGTCACGAAAAGCATTGCTGCAATGTTGTTTTTGATCCGCCGCCTGATGCTGATCGGCACAACCGCTGCAGCTTTGACCGGCAGGTCGAGGGTGGGGGCGCTCATGTCTTGACCGCCGTGCCCACGATCGCGCGGGCGACCGCATTGACGAGGAATGTCAGGACGAACAGCACAAATCCAGCCGCGATGTAGGCTCCCGTCGGTAGGGGCTCACTGAATTCATTTGCCGCAGAAGCAATCTTGGACGCGAAGGTGTAGCCACCGTCGAAAACAGACCAATTCCCGGGGCGGGCCGCCGCGCGCAGGATGATCAGCACCGCCACGGTTTCGCCCAGAGCGCGACCCAGCCCCAGCATCGACGCAGCGACGACACCACTGCGACCGAATGGCAGCACGGTCATCCGCACCACCTCCCACTTTGTCGCGCCCAGTGCTTGCGCGGCTTCGATGTGCGGGCTGGGGGTCTGCCGGAACACCTCCCGCGACACCGAGGTGATGATGGGCAAGACCATCACCGAAAGCACGACACCGGCGGTGAGTATGTTGCCGCCGCCGGCCAATGAAACGTTGCCGGCCTTGAACAGAAACAGCCAGCCCAAGTGGCGGTTGAGGAATGCTTCGATCGGCGAGACCTGCGGTGCCAGCACAAAGATTCCCCACAACCCGAAGACGATCGACGGCACTGCGGCGAGCAGATCGACTAAGGCGCCGAACGGGCGTGACAGCCTTGCCGGCGCGTATTGGGTGAGGAACACGGCGATTCCGACCGCAACCGGTACCGCCAAGGCCATGGCGCAGACTGAGCTCAGCACCGTCACCATGAACAGGTCACTGATACCGAACGCCAGATGGTTGCTGTCGGCGGTATCGAATTGGGCGCTGGTGAAGAAATTCGCGTGGTTGGCGCGCAGCGACGGGATGGCATGGACCAGCAGGAAGATCGCGATCAGACCGATGGCGATCGTGATCGACGAACCGGCGACGGCGGCGACCGACTTGAAAAGCCGGTCGCCCCGCCGTGCCTTGGCCTCGTCGCGGGCCCTCAGCGCCGGCGTTGTCGCGGTCGACACAGTAATTCTAGGGTTCTAGGCGATCAAGCGCCGGCGTTGACCGCGGTCGACAACCTCGACTTGAACGCATCGGGAATGGGGATATATCCGTTGTCCGCCAACCCATTCTGGCCGGGACCGATGGTGGCCTGCAGGAACGCCTTCACGGCCGTGCCGACCTGGCTGTCGGGATACTTCGAGCAGACAACCTCATAGGTCGCCAGCACGATCGGATAGGCGCCCGGCTGCGTCGGCTTGTAGAACGACACCGTGTCGAGCATCAGGTCGTTGCCCTGGCCTTTGATTTGTGCGGCGGCGATGGTCTTACCGACCGAATCGGCGCTGATCGACACCGGGTCGGGGCCCGCCGACGTGACGATCTTGGCCACATTGAGCTTCTGCGCCTGGGCGAACGACCACTCGTTGTAGGTGATCGAACCGGGGGTGTTCTTGATGGCCGCTGACGTGCCGTCGTTGCCCTTGGCGCCTTCACCGACACCGCCGTTGAACGACTTTCCGGCTCCCTTCCCCCAAGCACCGTTGGATGCGGTGTCGAGGTACTGCTGGAAATTGTCCGTCGTTCCCGACTGGTCACTGCGGAACACGACGTGTATCGGCAGATCGGGCAGCGCGGTGCCGGCGTTGAGCGCGGTGATGGCCGGGTCGTTCCACGTCTTGATGGTCCCGTTGAAGATCTTCGCCGTCGTCGGCCCGTCCAGATTCAGCGACGACACGCCGCTGACGTTGTAGGTCACCGCAATTGGGCCGAACACCACTGGCAGGTCCCACGCCGGCGAACCGCACCGCTGCTGCGCTTTGGTGTGCTCGTCGGCGCTCAACGGCACGTCCGAGCCGCCGAAATCGGTTTGGTTTCCGATAAACTCATTGATCCCAGCGCCCGAACCGTTGGCTGTGTAGTTCAAGGTCTGACCTGAGCACGCCTGCTCGAATGCATTGACGAATCGGGCCATGGCGTTCGCCTGGGCGGTGGATCCGCTGGCTTTCAGCGTCTGCTTTCCGCCGCAACTCACGTTGGCCGCCGACGAACCAGTCGAACCAGACGACGACGAACCAGACGTCGCACCGCTTCCATTGACGTTGTTGTTATTTCCACACGCGGACAGCATCAGCGCACCGGTGGCCAACACACTCAGCGCAGCACCAAATTGGTTGATTCTCAAAATTGTTCCTTTGAACAGTCGGGTTGATGACTTCTTTCATTGCGCCAACAGGCCAGGCCGGACCACGGGATAGTGAGGAGCGTGGCTGCTCTGGGCCAACGCCATGAGGACTCGAAGTTAACAAACCGCGTCACCAACGCGAACGTAGCGCCGCGCCGATACGGTCTGCGACCCTTACCTAAATCAATCGCTTGACTTAACCGATGCCGCGCCGATTAACTCATTGCCATGGTCAACGAACTGGCCGGCAAGGTCGCGATCGTCACCGGCGGCGCATCAGGCATCGGCGCCGGCATCGTCGAGAGGTTCCTGGCGGAGGGTGCGCGGGTCGTCATTGCCGACATCGAGCGCGATCGCGGTGAGGACTTCGCGGCCACACTGGGCGCCGACGCGGTCTTCCGATTGACCGATGTCTCCGATCCGGATCAGGTTGGTGCGCTGGTCGCAGCTGCCGTCGAGACCTTCGGCGGCCTCGACGTGATGGTGAACAACGCCGGAGTCTCCAGCAAGATGCACCGAAGCTTCCTCGACGACGACCTCGCCGACTTCCGGCGCGTCATGGCGGTCAACGTCTTGGGCGTGATGGCGGGTACCCGGGACGCTGCCCGGCAGATGGCGACCAGCGGCGGCGGGTCGATCGTCAACATGTCGTCGATCGGCGGCATCCAGGCCGGTGGCGGAGTGATGACGTACCGCGCCTCCAAGGCGGCGGTCATCATGTTCACCAAGTCCGCCGCAATCGAGTTGGCGCATTACGAGATTCGTGTCAACGCCATCGCGCCGGGCAACATACCGACGCCGCTGCTTAAGACGACGACGTCGGAGAAGTCGCCAGAAGAGCTCGCGCGTTTCGAGCATGCGATCCGGGAGCAGATGCGCGCCGACCGGCCGCTGAAACGGGAAGGCACAACCGCTGATATCGCGGAGGCGGTGCTGTACCTGGCCAGCGACCGGGCCCGGTATGTGACCGGGACCGTTTTGCCGGTCGACGGGGGCACCGTCGCCGGAAAAGTAATGCGCCGTCGTAGTGAAAAGAAAGATTAAATCAATCGCTTGACTTAATCAGCATCAAGGCGTTGACTTGGCCAGGTGACCACCGCGAAGGCCGCGCGCAGGGACCGGGCCAGCACGACCCAGGAGGCGATCCTGACCGCGGCCGAGCGGCTATTCGCCGAGCACGGGGTCTTCGCCGTTTCGAATCGGCAGGTCAGCGAGGCCGCCGGCCAGGGCAACAATGCCGCGGTCGGCTACCACTTCGGCACCAAAACCGATTTGGTGCGGGCCATCGAGCAGCGGCACCGGGTGGCCATCGAACAGCTGCGGGAAAGCATGGTCGCCGAGATGCTGCAATCAGGCGCCGGCGACGATATGCGGAGCTGGGTGGCCTGTCTGGTACGTCCGTTGACCGATCACCTGGCGGCCCTCGGCAACCCGACCTGGTACGCCCGCTTCGCCGCGCAAGTGATGACCGATCCGGCCTACTACAACATCGTGGTCAAGGATGCGCTCACATCTGAATCACTGGTCCAGGTGATCGATGGCATCAATCGGTGCCTTCCCGAGTTGCCGATCGACGTTCGGGTGGAACGCAACCTGATGGCCCGGAACCTGCTGATGCACACCTGCGCCGAGCGTGAAAGGGCAATGGCCGCAGGCGCATCCGTGCCGGGTTCGTCGTGGCAGGCCGCCGGCACCGGTCTGATCGACGCGGTCGTGGGACTCTGGCTGGCCCCGGTCACCCCGCACGAGTGAAGAAGCTGACAATGAAAGTGACTGTGGACCAAGACATCTGCGCTTCGTCGGGAAACTGCGTGATGCACGCTCCCGACCTATTCGATCAGCGCGACGATGACGGTGTCGTCGTTCTGCTGAACGAGAACCCGCCCGCCGAAGAGGCTGACAACGCCCGCAAGGCCGCCGCGGGCTGCCCCGCACTGGCCATCCACATCGAGGAGTGAGACGTGTCCGATACCCTCGCCGGCACCGCTACCGAGGCGGTTTCCAACGTCCCGGAATACCCCATGGGAAGGGCGTCCGGCTGCCCCTTCGCCCCGCCGCCGGAGGTGATGGAGCTCGGAGCGGCGCGGCCACTGTCCAGAGTCAGGATCTGGGACGGCAGCACGCCCTGGCTCATCACCGGCTATGAGGAAGTGCGGACGTTGTTCTCCGACTCCCGCGTGAGCGTCGACGACCGACGGCCCGGCTTTCCACATTGGAACGAGGGCATGTTGTCGACGGTGCACAAGCGCCCCAGGTCGGTCTTCACCTCTGACGCCGAGGAGCACACCCGGTTTCGGCGAATGTTGTCAAAGCCGTTCACCTTCAAGCGGGTAGAAGGACTGCGGCCGGCGATTCAGCAGATCACCGACGAGCACATCGACGCGATGCTGGCAGGGCCGCAGCCGGCCGACGTCGTGACGGCGCTGGCGCTGCCGGTGCCGTCGTTGGTGATCAGCCAACTGCTGGGCGTGCCGTATGAGGACGCCGAAATGTTTCAGCACCACGCCAACATCGGCCTTGCGCGCTATGCGACCGGTGAGGACACCGTCAAAGGTGCGGTGAACCTGAACAAATACCTGGCTCAGCTGGTCGAGGCCAAGATGGAGAATCCGGCTGAAGACGCGGTGTCGGACTTGGCCGAACGCGTCAAAGCCGGAGAGCTCAGTGTCAAGGAGGCCGCGCAGCTGGGTACCGGGTTGCTGATCGCCGGGCATGAAACCACTGCCAACATGATCGGCCTCGGCGTACTGGCGCTGCTGCAATACCCGGAACAGGCAGCCGTGCTGCGTGACACCGACGACTCGAAAGTCATCGCCAACGCGGTCGAGGAATTGCTGCGGTACCTGTCCATCATTCAAAACGGGCAGCGCCGCATCGCGGCGGAGGACATCGAGATCGCCGGCGAGGTCATCCGGGCCGGCGAAGGGATCATCATCGACCTGGCGCCGGCGAACTGGGACGGCAAGGCCTTCGCCGAACCCGAGCGGCTATACCTCCATCGCTCGGGCGCCGGTCAGCACGTCGCGTTCGGCTACGGCAGGCACCAGTGCGTCGGTCAGCAGCTGGCACGCGCCGAGCTGCAGATTGTTTTTCACACGCTGCTTCGGCGGATCCCCACGCTGGAGCTGGCCGTACCGATCGAGGATGTCCCGCTCAAGCACGACCGTCTCGCCTACGGCGTCTATGAATTGCCGGTGACCTGGTGAATAACCTCACCAAGCGATCCGAGATAACTACTCTCGAACAAGTGTGGATCCGATTGGAGTGTCAATGATGTCGACTCAAACGAGCGCCGTGTCGCTCTACCCGCCCGGTGGATTTGGCGCACCCAAGGATCGACACGGCCACGCCAACGGCACTAATGTCGGTCTGCCGGAGGGAACCGTGGTTTTCTCTGCGGACAACCACATTTCGCTGGCCGACGACATCTTCTACCAGCGTTTCCCGGAAGCCCTGAAAGACAAGGCGCCGCGGATCTGGTACGAGGATGGCGCCTACCAAGTCGGGCGTAAAGGACAGTCGTTCCTGCCGGGCGACTTCAGCGCGGTGCTGATGCAGTACGACGACCTGCCCGGGGCCGCAAGTACCAACATCGAGGCCCGGATTCAGGAGCTACGCGAGGACGGCGTCGAGAAGGAACTGGCGTTCCCCAACGCAATTCTGGCGCTGTTCCACTACCCGGACAAGGAACTTCGCGAGCTCGCGTTCCGCATCTACAACGAGTACATCGCCGAGTTGCAGGAGCGTTCCAACGGCCACTTCTACGGCGCGGGCCTGATCAACTGGTGGGATCCGGAAGGCACTCGGCGGACACTTGCGGAGTTGAAATCGCTGGGGCTCAAGACTTTCCTGCTGCCGCTGAACCCGGGCAAGGACGACGAGGGCAACATCATCGACTACGGCAGCACCGGGATGAAGCCGGTCTGGGACGAGATCGAAGCCGCCGGGCTTCCGGTCGCCCACCACATCGGCGAGACCCCGCCGAAAACACCGTGCCAGTTCAACAGCGTGGTGGTCGGCATGATGATCAACATCGACGGATTCCGCGAACAGTTCGCCAAGTACCTCTTCTCCGGGATCCTCGACGATCACCCGAGTCTGCGGATTGGCTGGTTCGAGGGCGGAATCGCGTGGGTGCCTTGGGCTTTGCAGGACGCCGAGCATCTGGTGGCGTCCTACCAGCACATGTTCAATCGGCCGCTGGAGCACGACGTGCGCTACTACTGGGACAACCACATGAGCGCATCATTCATGGTCGACCCGCTGGGACTGAAGTTGATCGACCAGATCGGGATCGACAAGGTGATGTGGTCCAGCGATTATCCGCACAACGAAAGCACATTCGGTTATTCGGAGAAGTCGTTGGCCGCGGTTGTCGAGGCGGTCGGCGCCGAGGACGCCGTGCGCATCGTGAGCGGAAATATTACCCAATTCTTGGGCTTGTAAAGGGCTTTCGATGACTTCGACCAGTTCGTTCCTGGCCGCACCAACGTCTGCGCTCGACATCCCGGACAAACCCGATGTCGATCGGATGCGTCGCGAGACCGGCGCGCGGCTGCGGTCGGCGATGGCCGACCGCGGGGTGGATGCCCTGATCCTGCTCGGCAACAACAGCGTCGTCTACGCCACCGGGGTGAGCTGGCCGTTGGGCGACGCCGGTTTGTCGTACGTCGAGCGCCCGGTCGCGGTGGTGCTCGCCGACGACCCGTATCCGCATCTGTTCCTGCCGTTCCGTGAGGGGGCCGCCTCGGAATCGGGGCTGCCGGCCGACCATCTGCACGGCCCGGTCTATCTGGAGTTCGACGAGGGGGTGGAGAGCTTCGCGCGGGTGCTCGAGGATCTCGTCCCGGCCACGGCAGTCGTCGCGGTCGACGAACTCACCGGCGCGATGCGGCGCGCGCAGCCGCGGCTTTTCCGATCCGGGCAGCCCGTCGACGCCGCGCAGATTGTCGGTGCGGCCAAGCTCATCAAGACTCCCGACGAGTTGTCCTGCATGCGTACCGCGTGCCGGATCACCGATGAAGCGATGGTCGATGTGCAGGCCGCGCTGGCGCCCGGGATTCGCCAGATCGAGCTGTCGGCCGGTTTCATGCGCCGCGCCTTCGAGTTGGGTGCGATGGCCAGCATGCTGGAACCGATCTGGCAGGTTATGCCGCCGAGCAAGGCGGACGGTGTCTGGACCACCCACGGCGATCTGGCGTTGCCCTTGTTGACGACCGAGCGCGAACTGGTTGCCGGTGACGTGCTGTGGACCGATGTCAGCATCACCTACGCGGGCTACTGTTCCGATTTCGGCCGCACTTGGTTGGTCGGCCAAGACCCGACACCGCGCCAGCAGGCGCAATTCGCCAAGTGGCGGGAAATCATGGACGCGGTGCTCGACGTGACACGCGCCGGCGCCACCGCAGCCGAGTTGGGCAGGGCGGCAACAAAAGCCAACGGCGGTAGTCGGCCGTGGCTGCCGCACTTCTATCTCGGGCACGGAATCGGCGTGAATGCCGCCGAGATGCCGATGATCGGCACCGATCTCGGCGACGAGTTCGACGAGAACTTCGTTTTCGAGCCGGGCATGGTGGTGGTGCTGGAACCGGTGGTGTGGGAGGACGGCACCGGTGGCTATCGCAGCGAAGAGATCGTCGTCATCACCGAAGAAGGCTGGATTCCGTTGACCGACTACCCCTATCACCCCTATGGTGACTGAGGTTTTGCCCGACGACCGTGCGCTGCGTGCGGGTCGCCGGGAGCGGGCGCTGGCCCAGATGGAGAAGCACGATCTCGATGTGCTGGTTCTTGGCCGGCAGGCGAACGTGCGCTATGTCACCGGTGCGCCTCAGCTGTGGGTAGCAGGCACCCGTCCCTTCGGGCCGACCTGTGTGGTCGTCCGGGAGACCGGGGCGATCCATCTGCTCAGTACCTGGGATGAGGGTGTTCCCGAAGACATCCCGCACGAGAACCTGTATGGCATCACTTGGAATCCGACGAACACGATCTCGGTGCTGAAGGAAATCCAAGGTGCCGCGACTGCCAAACGCGTTGGTACTGATGCGCTTTCACCGGGATTCGCTCAACTGTTACCGATGGCCTTCCCCGCCGCCGAGTTGGTCGACGGTGAGCTGGCCATGCGTGCCGCCCGGCGTATCAAAACCCCCGAAGAGGTGACGGCACTCCGCGAGGCCATCCGGGTCGCCGAGGTCGGCCTGGCCGCGGCAGTCGCCGAACTGCGACCGGGCGTCAGCGAGAAGACGCTGGCCGGGATTCTGCTGGAGGCGATGGCGGCCGGTGGGGTGAGCACCCCGTCGACCCAGGATGCCGCATGGGTGACCGCGCGCGATCACCCGTGGCGACGAGCAAGTGACGACGGGCGGGTTGAGCTGGGCGATCTGGTGGCCTTCTCCGCGGGCGTGCTGGACGGCGGCTATACCGGCGAGGTCGGACGCACCTGGCCTGTCGGTGACCCCAGCGGTGCCGCCGATCTGTATCGGCGATGGGATGTCTTGTGGCACCGGCTGTATGACGCGTGCCAACCCGGTGCGCCGGGTACCGACCTGCTGGCCGCCTATCGAGCCGCGGGGGAGCAGCTGCCGCCGATGCCGATCGCGCGGGGTTTGGGCCTGGGCTTCGACCCACCGGTCGTTTCGCAGCATCTGCCGGCGACCGCTGCCGAGGAGCGGCTGGAGCCGGGAATGGTGCTCGCTGTCACCGGTTACGTCTGGCAAGAAGGTGTCGGTGCGGTGTTCGGGCGGGAAGCGGTTTTGATCACGTTCGACGGCCCGGAGATCCTGACATCAAGCCCGTCGGCCACCGTTGCCGTTGGCGCCACGAACTGCTCGCCGAAATCGGGCTGAGTGACGCCGAGATCGCCGAGTTGGAAGCAGACGGTGTCATCGGCCAAACCCCCGCGGCGCGAGAACGGCTGCCAGACAATGACAGTCAACCCGACCGACTCCATACTCTAGCTAGTGGGTCCAGCCGTCGGCGGCCTGGTCGTCGAAGGTGTGGTCAATACGCTCGAACCTGCGACGGATTGACGCACGGGCCGCCGAGTGTGGGAGCACGTACAGGCGGTTAGCCGCAATCGCATCGGCGGTGAGGCGGGCCACCTCGTCGACGTTCAGCGTGTCTGGCTGCGCCGGAGTACTTGTCGACGACAGCCCGTAGTCCGCGCCCATGATTCGTTCCGAGTTCGAGAGCAGCTTGGTTTCGACGACCATCGGGCAGAGCACGGACACACCGATGCCGTTGTCTTTGACCTCACGGGCCAGGTTCTCCGCCAGGCCCACGACGCCGTATTTCGCGACGCTGTAGGCGCCGAGGCCGACGTTGGGCATCAGGCCGGCGAACGACGCGGTGAAGGCGAGGTGGCCGCCGGTGCCCTGGTCGAGCAACCTTGGCAAGAACGCCTCGACGGCATGGATCGAGCCCCATAGGTCAATGTCGATCACCCAGCGCCAGTCGTCGTGCGTCATCTGCGCGATCGGACCCGCGACCACAATGCCCGCGTTGCTGAAGACAATGTCGACATGGCCGAGAAGGCGAAACGCTTCGTCGGCCAGCGCAACCATGTCATCGAGCTCGCGGACGTCGCACGTCACGGGGTGAGCGTCAAACCCCCCGGCACGCAACCGCGCCACTGCCTGTTCCAGCGCGGGCTTATCCACGTCGGCGAGCACGACACGTGCTCCACGGCTGGCGAACTCGGTGGCGGTGGCGAACCCGATGCCATTCGCACCGCCGGTGATAACGGCGCCCTTTCCGTTGAATCCGTCCATGGCGCGAGACGTTACGCGGTGATGGAATCCAGCGCCGCGCGGGTGTCCAGGTCGACGAACGCCGCTGCGTACCGTTGCGCGAACGCCAGACAGATCTCGGGCCGCTGCCAGGCGCCGCCGCTGAGGGTGGCAATCCAGATCGCCAGACCGTGCGCGACCGACGCGCGGTACATCCACGCCGGTGTGATCTCGTCCCAGCCGTTGGGAATGGTCAATTCGGCGAGCGTCATTTGAACCCGCTACTTCAGGCAGCCACCCGCGTCGACGGGAAGCGTGACACCCGTGACGTAGCGTGCCTCGTCGGATGCCAAGAACAGCACCGCATTGCTGACATCCTGCGGCTCCACCCACGGAATCGGCAAGGTGTGGAACATCTGACAGATGGGCGCCATGTCGTCCGGACCGGGATTCTCCAGATCCGGTCGGAACATCTTGAAGGTGCCTTCGTTGTGCAGCATGGGAGTCTTGACGTGCGTCGGGTGCACCGAGTTGACACGAATCATGTGCTGTCCCAACTCAACCGCGAATGCGCGCATGAGTCCCACGACCCCGTGCTTGGCTGCGACGTAGTGGCCGGTGTGCGGGTATGCCTTGAGTCCGCCAACCGAGCTGGTCAGGATGATCGAACCGCCGTGGCCACCCGCGAGCAGGTGTGGCACACCGGCTTTCACGGTCTTCCACACCCCGGCAAGATTGATGTCGATCATCTCTGTCCAGTCTTCTTCGCTGGTTTTGTCCAGAGTTTCGCCGCCGTTGCCGATACCCGCGTTGGCCACGATGATGTCAAGCCGGCCGAGCTGCTCAACGCCGTTGTCCACCGCAGCCTTCAATGCGTCGTAGTCACGCACATCGACTTCGGCGGTGAAGATCCTGCGGTTGTGGCCTTTGACGAGGTCGGCAGTCTCCGCCAGATCCTCCGGCGTCGATGCCGGGATCGCGGTGTCCACAACGCCGGCGCGGATTGGCTTACAGATGTCGACCGCGATGATGTCGGCGCCCTCCTGCGCCAACCGCACCGCGTGCGAGCGACCCTGTCCACGGGCCGCGCCGGTGATGAACGCGACCTTGCCTTCGACTCGACCCGTCATCGTTACCTCATTTCCTGATTTGTGTTGGCTCAACCGATAACCGCCGGCATTGCCTCCCAGCCACGCACGGTGGACGTCGGAGACAAACTCTGTCATCAGCCACCGGCGAGTGTCAACGTGGGATCCGTTTTCGCTACTTAGGACTCTCGCGGAGAGAGAACTTAATTCTCAAACGGTCGCCTGATGTGCGATATGCGAACGGTCAAGCGTCGACCTGATCGCCGGCGTTGCGAAACCGCAGCAGCGCCTCTTGCGCGTAAGACGCGACCAGCGAGCCATCCTCGGTGAGGACGTCGCCGCGACCGAAGCACCGGCCGTGCGCCAGTAACGGACTGTGCTGACGAAGCAGCAGCCAGCGATCGGTGCGAAATGACCGGTGAAACCAGATGGTGTGGGAGGTGACCGCCGAGGTGAACATCGTGCCGTTACCGCCATGGTTGAAACCTTCGAATGGGCGAAGCGCGGTTCCGATCAACGTGAGGTCGGTGGCGTAGGCGGTCAGCGCGGGAGCGAACTCGCCGTCCACAGCAGGGGTTCGCATCCACACTTCGAATCGTGGGGGTCCGGCGGCAAGCGCGTTGAGGTCGTCGGCGCAGCGGGTCTCCCATGGGATGAGATCCAGTTCGAACCGGTGTTTTTCGTCCAACAGCGTCGGAACGGCCTCCGTGCTCTGGTGGTCGGGGCCGTCCTCGGCCGCGTGCATGGACACAGAACTTGTGGCCAATACACCTCGTGGCTGGCTGGCGGTGATCGTCAAGGTGGCGAACGACCGACCCTCGTGCTGGCGGGTCACCTGATAGCGGACCGGCTCGTCGGCGCGGCCCTCTTTCGCGAACACCGCATGCAGTGACTTGACGGCCTTGTCGGGACAGGTCGCGCTGGCCGCCCGGATGAACTGCCCGAGGAGTTGGCCGCCGAACAACCGGTGGTAGTTCAGCTGTTGGTTAGCGCCCACGAACACCGAGACGTCTGGGGCGCCCGGCGGCTCGCCGTCCCGGGCGCGCAACTGCAGGCAACCGAGCAGATCGATCCAGAGATCGGGCAAGTCAGATTCTCGCCGGTGGATAACGCAGTTCTCGGGCTAGTCGCCGACGAATCCGCGTGAGCAAAAGTCCCATACTTCATCGGCCGTGATGGGATGCACGGTCGCGTCGTCGGAGCCGCCGCTGGACTGCGCGATGAACATGACGGTCTGCATGGTCATCGCAGCCATCCGCCGCGCATTGACGCTGGCGCGCAGTTCCCCGGCATCGCTGGCCGCTTCCATCAACTCGGTCAGCAAAGCAAGGAGTGGCGCGTGAGCTACCTTGACCTCGGCCGGATGCGAGACCAGCAACCTGGGCGCGAAGTCGGTGAACAATGGCCGTTTTGCCGTCGGGTCGGGTCGCGAAGCCTCGTACAGCAACTCGACGGCAACCTTCAACCGGTCGATGGGGTCGGAGTGGTTGGCGGTGGCGGCGCGGATCTGGTCGGCCGACCGGCTCAACGCGTCTTCGAACAGGGCGAGCAGCAGTTCATGCTTGCCGTCGAACTGCAGGTAGAAGCTGCGCAGCGACTGCCGGGAGCGGTCGACGACCTCTTGCACGGTGAAGTCCGTGCTGCCCTTCTCGATGATGATGGACTGGGCCGCGTCGAGGAAGCGCTGGACGCGCTGCCCTGCCCGCAGTTTCGCCGTCTTGATCGACCGCTCGACCGCCCGTTGCTTCCAGGCCGGCTCTTCGCTTGGGCTGGTCACCGTGGGCTCAGCCGATTGCCCCGAGGGGAGAACATGATTGGACTGTACCGGAGAACGCCGTGTCATTGCGGGCTAGACCCCCTCACGGGACGACGTGTCTGAGATTGTAACTTTCTCGCCACGAGAATACTATTCTCTTGCTGCTCTCCAGGGAAGCAGAATGCCGAAGAGCGGCGGAGGAGCATCCATGCAACTGGCCTTCGATGCCGACGTCGAGGCATTCCGCGCCGAATTCGTGGCCTTTCTCGACGAGCATTTGCCGGACGAGGCCGAAACGGTCCAACGCTCTCGTTCGTCATCCGACATCCCGGCCTGGGCACGGCGATGGCAGCGGCTGCTGTTCGATCACGGCTGGCTGTTGCCGGGCAACCCGCCCGAGTTCGGCGGCCGCAACGCCACCGTCTTGCAGCAATACGTGCACGCCGAGGAGTTGTCGCGGCGGCGCATCTATCCCAGTTTCAATCCGCAGGGTGTCGGCATCATCGCGGCGTCGATCCTGTCGTTCGGGACTGCGGAGCAGAAGCAGAACTGGGCAGTGCCGATCCTGCGGGCCGAGATGACGGCGTCGCTCGGCATGAGCGAACCCGGCGCCGGGTCGGATTTGGCGTCGTTGCGCACCCGTGCAGTGCTCGACGACGAGCACTTCGTGGTCGACGGGCAAAAGGTGTGGACGTCGGGCGCCCACGATGCCGACGTGTTGCTGACGTTCGTCCGAACCGATCCAGACGCGCCAAAACACAAGGGCATCAGCGTATTACTGATTCCGACCGATAGCCCCGGTGTGACGCGCCGGCCGTTCGCGTCGGCCTCTGATCGCGACGACACCGATTTCAACGAGGTGTTCTTCACCGACGTTCGGGTACCGGTTGAGAATCTGATCGGTCCGCTCAACCAGGGATGGCGGGTCGCCACCGGTTCGCTTGGACACGAACGCACCATGCTCTGGATGGGATATGCGGACCAACTGCAGGAACTGACCATCGATTTCACCCCGTCAGGAGTGCTGGAGCGCGACCGGTACGCCACTTTGGTCATGGATTCCGAGGCGCTGCGGCTACTCGGTTCTGCCGCTCTGTCACGTGCTGCCCGCGGCGAAGAGGATGTCTCGAGCCTGTCGGTGCTGAAGCTGCTGGGTTCGGAGGCCGTGCAACATGCGACCGAGCATGCGCTGAGCGCCAACGGATCTGGCGGCCTGGTTCACCCCGCCGTCACAGGCCCATTCGCGCCACTGAACTTGGATTCGCATTACGGCAGCTGGTTCGATCGCTACTTCCGCAGCTTCGCCGCCACCATCGCCGGCGGCACGTCCGAAATCCAGCGGAACATCATCGCCGAACGGATCCTCGGATTGCCGCGAAATTAGAGATTGGTCAGTCGCGGGGCACATCCCTTGGCGCGCAACACCGCCCCGGCTTCCCGGGTCAGTTCGCGTGTACTGCCGAGCATGCCATCCAAGACCAACGCACGCTTCACATGGCGATGCAGCTCATGCTCCGCGGTGAACCCGATACCCCCCAGCACCTGTTGACAGTGCCGCGCGGCGGTTAACGCCGCCTGGCCGGCCGCGGCCTTGGCGAGCAGAAAGGCCAGATCGTCGGGCTCAGCCGCGGCGGCGACCAAGGTCGCCTCCGCACCTTCGACGGCGACCAACGTCTCGGCGAGCCGATGACGGATCGCCTGGAACGACGCGACGGGCCTGCCGAATTGCGCACGGTCCAGGGCATGTTGGCGCGCCAGTGACAGCATGGTGCGGCCGGCGCCCACCAGCCACCAGCCGAGAGCGTGGCGGCCCGCGGCGAGAGGTATCGGATCTCCCTGGGGCACGCGGTGTATCGGTAGGTCGTCGCCCAGCGCCGAGCCGACTTGGTCGGTGCGTTCCCAGAGCACCCAGGAGCCGCCCGTGAATGGCAGCGGCACGGTGCCCCCACCGTCGCGGCCTGCTGTGCGCAGCACGACGTCGTTGAGCACCGGCGCATGGGCGCCAGTCTCACCAAGGAGCCGAAACACCAAAGGAATTGCGGTCTCCGGCATTTCGTCGAGCATGTCCAGCCAGCCCAACTCCGTCAACGCCTCGTCGAGTTCGCGACCCGATACCGCGGTCATGGTCTTTCGCAAGCCGTCTTCCAGGAGGCGCAAGGACTCAGTATCCACGCTCACTCCTTGCCCAGGTCCAGCAGCCGGCGGGCGATGATATTGCGTTGGATCTCGGCGGTGCCGCCGTAGATGGTCGCCGCGCGCGAATACAGGTACTCGGATCGCCATGGCGTGTCGTCCAACTCAATCGTGCCGGGCAGCAGGTCGCGCACGGTGTCGAACATTCGCTGTTCGGCGGTAGCCAGCAAGACTTTGTCGATCGAGGTCTGCGGCCCAAGTGGCTCTCCGTCGGCCAACCGGTGCTGGGTGGCACGAGACCGGCACCGCAACGTGTGCAGCGCCAAGTATGCTGCGCCGAGCTCATAATCGTCGGGATCGGTTGCCTCGGTGATGAATTCGTCGAAGCGTGCGTAGAGGTAGGCGATCCGCTGCCAGAAGCAGGTGGAGCGCTCATAGGGCAGCAGGTCCATCGCAAGCCGCCAGCCGTCTCCCGGTTGTCCCAGCATGCGCGCCGCGGGAATCACCACGTCGTCAAAGTAGACCTCGCAGAACTCGTCGACTCCGTGCATCGTGCGCAGCGGCCGGATGGTGATGCCCGGCGTATCCAGGTCGACGAAGAAGGCGGTGATTCCATCGTGGCCGGGTGCGGTGCGGGTGAGCAGGATGCACCGCGTCGAATATTGCGCGTAGCTGGTCCAGACCTTCTGCCCGTTGACGATCCAATCGTCACCGTGCGGGGCGGCACGAGTGGTCAGCGACGCCAAGTCGCTACCGGAGCCCGGTTCGGAAAAGCCCTGACACCACTGCTCGCGACCGCTGAGCAGCCGCGGCACCATCTCCGCGGCCAGTTCCGCCGGTGCGTAATCGATCATGGTGGGCGCGAGCACCTCGACCATCGAGTAGGGGCCCGGCTCGGCAAGACGGCGGCCGACCACCTCCTCGCCGACGACCGCGCGAAGCATGGCCGGCCCGCCCAATCCGCCGACGCGCTCGGGCCAGCCGTAGCGCATCCAGTCGGCGTCATAGAGCGCGGAATGGACGCGGGCGAGCTGCTTGATGTGGCCTTCCAGCGAGTGGTCCGGCCCCGGGGTCAGGTCGTTCTCGTCGAGCCAGGCCCGCAGGTCCCTCCGGAACTGGTCGACCTTCATGCAGGCGGGCGTCCTATCGCGTGTGGCCGACCGGAGTCGTGCGCGCCACTGCGCCGAATAAATGTCATGGCACGGGTTTTCAGCCGCCAACCGTCGGCCGTCCGCACATAGGTGTCGTTGTAATAGCCGATCCGCATGTCATGGCTGGCGTGGTCGATGAAGCACAGCGGTTGTGTTCCGGTGGCGGTGTCGCCGTTGAGTTCGATCACCGGAGTGGCCGTCATGAACAGCCCCTTGGGCGCGGCGTCGACGAGCACGGGAAACCGGTCCAGCGAATAGGTTTCGCCGAAAGCGCTGTAGGTGCCATCAGGTGTGAAGACTTTGACCAGCCCGTCGATGTCCTGTTGCGTGATGGTCACGGCGTAGCGCGCCAACAGCTGCTGGATCTCGACCAGGTCGTCAATTCGTGTTGGCATAAACCTTGCCGCCTTTCATGACGAAACTCACCTTCTGAGTAACGCCGATGTCGGACAACGGGTCTCCGGGCACGGCAATGACGTCGGCGAGCAGGCCCTCGGCCAGCCTGCCTCGGTCGGTGGCGTTGATCAAGTCGGCGGCCGTGGTCGTCGCCGCCCGCAGTACCGCCAACGGCGGCAGGCCCCAGTCGACCAGGGTGACTAGCTCATCGGCGTTCTTGCCGTGCGGAATAGCCGGGGCATCAGTGCCGACGGCGATCTTCACGCCGGCTTCGTGGGCGGCCAGGATCGAGGTCCGCGACTTCGGGAACATCTCGGCGGCCTTGGCCTGTAGCTCGGGCGGGGCGTGCGAGACGTCCATTCCCTCCGCCAGACGTCGAGTGCTCACCAGGAAGGTGCCGTGCTCGACCATCATGGCGATCGCCTCGTCGTCAATCAGGAACCCGTGCTCGATGCAGTCAATGCCCGCTTCGACGGCATGCTTGACCGCCTCGGCACCGTGCGTATGCGCGGCGACGCGCAGCCCGCGCCGGTGCGCCTCGTCGACGATCGCCCGCAACTCCTCATCCGAATAGTGTTGTGCGCCGGGTGGACCCGTCATCGACATCACTCCGCCCGAGCAGCAGACCTTGATCAGCTCGGCGCCGTGCTTGATCTGATACCGCACCGCCTTACGGATCTCGTCGACTCCGTTGGCGATGCCCTCTTCGACCGTCAAGTCCAACACATGCGGGGCAAACGCGGCGAACATGGTCGGATCCAGATGCCCGCCGGTCGGAGTGATCGCGTGTCCGGCGGGCACCACTCGCGGGCCGTCGATCCAGCCTGCGTCGATGGCCTTTCCGAGCGCAACGTCGAGCAGATAGCCGCCGGTCTTGACGAACAGTCCCAGGTTGCGCACCGTGGTGAACCCCGCGCGCAACGTCCGGCGGGCATTGCCGACCGCACGCAGCATTCGGGTCGGTGGGTCGTCCTGCACCTGGGACAGTCCGGGTTTCTCCCCGCGCCCGCCCATCAACAGGTTGACCTCCATGTCCATCAGCCCGGGCAGCAGGATCGAGTCCCCGAGGTCGATCAGGTCACCCTCGGGTTCGCCGCCGACACCTACGATCCGGTCGCCGTCGATCCGCAGGATTCCCGGTCGTACGATCTCGCCCGCGTCGACGTCGAGCAGCCCAGCGGCCTTGAGCGTCAGCACCTCTTAAATCACCGGCTCCCGGATCAGCTCGACCCAGGCCGCACCGCTGTCGGGGACGCGCGGCTGCTTCCACGCTTCGATCGGAAACGACACCATGACCAGCGACTGCATCAGGTGCATGAGCGTCTGTGCATCCTCGGGCAGATCATCCAGTGGGTACTTGTCGCAGTAGTCGATCACGTCGTTCAGGCGAGGGAACGCCACGTCGTAGAAAGCCTGCATCTCGGCCATCGACGAGGCCAGCCGCCTGGCGTACCGCTCGGGTTCAGTGGCCAGATCCCACTCCAGATACGGCTCCAGGTCTGCGAATTCGGCGGGCAGCTTACTTGGCGTGGCCATTGTGGCGGTACTCCTTTACGTAGTCACCGGTCACTTTGTGCAGATGCCGGAGCAGGATTTCCTGATCGCATAGCAGAAAGTCTTTGACGACCTTGGTGCCGATCATCGTCTGGGTCGCTTCGAGGGTGTTGGAATCCTGCAGCGCATACTCCTTGAACGTCACCGCGGCCAACTCGTGTGCAAGGCGTTCCCGCGCGTTTCTCGGCGGAACGAAATACAGCGTGCACTCGAAGATGTGCTTGTCGACGGCGGTCGGCCAGTAGTGGTAGGTCAGGAACCAGCCGGGCTCCCAGATCAGCAGCATGAAGTTCGGGAAGAAGTGCCACGAGTCAATTCCCCACTGCGGTATGCGCTTTGGATTGACGCCCGGAGGCAGCTCAGCAAGCTTCTCGATGACCTCCGGCTTGTCCCAGGGACCGAACAGCCCGCTGCGCAGCACCTGGTCCATCGGCTTGACCATCGACATGTCAGCGGGCGGCGCCTGACCGCCCCAGGTGGAGATCATCCCGTGCGGGCTGGCCAGCTCGTAGTGCAGCGCCTCGAAGCCGTGCTTCATGATCTTGGCGGCTTCTTCTTTGGTGTACTGCCCCTGGTGCAGCACCGGCGCGTGGTAGAACTCGGCGAACGCGTCGATGAACAGCTTCCAGTTGCTACCGACCTCCGCGCGGTAGGAGTAGTACTCCGTCATCTCGCCGAACGGGTAGCCCTCGATGCCTTTGGCCAGGGGGCCCAGGTAGTCGGCGAGCGGCTTGGCGTTCTGGTCGAGGTTGATGAAGATGAAACCCTCCCACACCTCGCAGCGGACGCCGACCAGGCCGTACTGGCTCTTGTCGACGTCGAAGAACTCGTCCTCCTGCTGGATGAAGGTCAGATCGCCGTCGAGGCTGTAGCGCCAGGCGTGGTACTTACAAGTGAACTGCCGGCAGGTGCCCGAGGTCTCCTCGTGTGGAAAATCGTTCCACACCAACTTGTTTCCGCGGTGGCGGCAGACGTTGTGGTAGGCCTTGATGGACCCGTCCTTGGTCTTGACGATGATCACCGACATGCCCGGGCCCGCCGACGGCAGCTCTTTGGTGAAGTAGCTGCCGGTGCGCGGCAGCCGCTCCACCCGACCGACGTTGAGCCACGTCCGCTTGAAGATCGCGTCGCGCTCGGCCTCGAAGAACGCCGGATCGATCGAGTCGGTGTAATCGACTGGTGCGGTGCCCAGTTCTGGGTAGTTTTCTGTCCAGCTGCCGGCAGCCGGCTTGGCGAAATGTGGCAATGTTCTACCTTTCTGTCCGGGCTGTCTGGTCGTGCTCGACCTCGACGCCAAAAGTGTTCAGAGCCATCGCAAGTGCGATATAGCCACCGGTCGTGAAGATCAAATCCATCCGCTGGTGCTCGTCGAGCCGCTCACCGAGAGCTGTCCACGTCTGGTCCGAGAGGTTGGTCTTCTCGTCGAGCTCATCGACGGCGGCCAGTACCGCGCGATCGAACTCGTCGCTCGGATTGCCCGATTGCACCGCCTCGATGTCGGCGGCGGACAGCCCCACGTCCTTGCCGATGTCCACATGGTGTGACCACTCGTAGGCGCAGCCGCGCCGATGTGCGACCCGCAGGATGACTTGCTCGCGGATGCGCGGCGGCAGCGTCGACCCGTAGAGCAGGTAACTGCTGAAGCGGAGATACGCGCGGGTCAGCTTCGGATGGCGTACCAAGGTCGACAGCACGTTGCCGGCGTCGCGAGGATTGCGCCGCTCCTCGGGCAGCATGCCGGAGACCGCATGCCGGGCAGCGTCGTCCCACTGGTCCGCCGGCAACGGGGACAGACGCATACGGCCTCCTCAGTTACGAGAATCATATTCTCATATTTGACCAATAGGTTTCCATGAACTCGCGGATTGGTCAATGTTTGGCATTCGACCAGCGGAAACGTCATCCTCAGGTGCGGGCCGCGCTAGTGCGCCGACCGGACCCCGGTCGCCGCCGGAGTACCTTGAAGATGTTGATTCTCGCGATCAGAGAAGATAATTTTCATACTTGAGAGAACGGGCCGCCGAACGACCCCCAACGAGAGGAACGGCCAGTGAACAAAGACGACATGATTCTGATCAGCGTCGACGACCACACCGTCGAGCCACCGGACATGTTCAAGGACCACCTGCCGAAGAAGTACACCGATGACGCGCCGCGGCTGGTGCACAACGCGGACGGCTCCGACTGCTGGCAGTTCCGCGACACCGTGATCCCCAACGTCGCGCTCAACGCGGTGGCCGGACGCCCGAAGGAGGAGTACGGCCTCGAGCCGCAGGGCCTCGACGAGATCCGGCCCGGTTGCTACAACGTCGACGAGCGGATCAAGGACATGAACGCCGGGGGCATCCTGGCCTCGATCTGCTTCCCGTCGTTCCCGGGGTTCGCCGGTCGGCTGTTCGCCACCGAGGACCCGGAATTCTCGGTGGCGCTCGTGCAGGCCTACAACGACTGGCACATCGACGAGTGGTGCGGCGCCTACCCGGCACGGTTCATCCCGATGGCGATACCGGTGATCTGGGATGCCGAGGAGTGCGCCAAAGAGGTGCGACGGGTGGCCAAGAAGGGCGTGCATGCATTGACGTTCACCGAGAACCCGGCCGCGATGGGCTACCCGAGTTTCCACAACGAATACTGGAACCCGCTGTGGAAAGCGTTGTGTGACACCAACACCGTGATGAACGTGCACATCGGATCATCGGGCCGGCTCGCGATCACCGCACCCGACGCGCCGATGGACGTGATGATCACCCTGCAGCCGATGAACATCGTGCAGGCCGCCGCGGATCTGCTGTGGTCGCGGCCGATCAAGGAGTACCCGGACCTCAAGGTCGCACTGTCCGAGGGCGGTACCGGGTGGATCCCCTACTTCCTCGAGCGGGCGGACCGGACCTACGAGATGCACTCGACCTGGACACACCAGAACTTCGGCGGCAAGCTGCCCAGCGACATCTTCCGCGAGCACTTCCTCACCTGCTTCATCAGCGACAAGGTGGGTGTGGCGCTGCGCAACATGATCGGCATCGACAACATCTGCTGGGAAGCCGACTACCCGCACAGCGACTCGATGTGGCCGGGCGCGCCCGAGGAGCTGTGGGAAGTGCTGTCCGCCAACAACGTGCCGGACGACGAGATCAACAAAATGGCCTACCAGAACGCCATGCGGTGGTACTCGTTCGACCCGTTCAGCCACATCACGCAGCAGCAGGCAACAGTGGGCGCGTTACGCAAGTCCGCGGAGGGCCACGACGTTTCGATCCGAGCCCTCAGCCACCACAAGGAGGCCAGGTCGGGTTCGTCGTTCGCGGACTTCGCCGCCAGCGCGAAAGAACTGACCGGCAACAAGGACTGACGCGGCACCGGAATGCATGCGCTCCCGTGGCGGTCGCAAGCGCGGCGAAGCCGGGCGCAGCGGGCCGACACTGAAAGCTGGTGCCTGAACTGATTGAAGGAGATTTACCAGTGCCCGGCGGTGGGATGAACTTCGAGCTGACCGACGACCAAGAGCTGATCCGCAAGTCGGTCGCCGAGTTGGCGTCGAAGTTCGACGACCACTACTGGATGGAAAAAGACCAGGCGCACGAGTTTCCGCACGAGTTCTATCAGGCGATCGCCAGCGGCGGCTGGCTGGGTATGACGATCCCGGAGCAGTACGGCGGCCACGGCCTCGGCATCACCGAAGCAACGCTGCTGGCCGAAGAAGTGGCCAAAGCAGGCGGAGCGATGAACGCCGCCAGCGCCATTCACCTGTCGATCTTCGGCATGCAGCCGGTGGTCAAACACGGTTCCGACGAACTCAAGGCTCGCACGCTGCCGAAGGTGGCGACGGGCGAACTGCACGTGTGCTTCGGAGTCACCGAACCCGGTGCGGGCCTAGACACCTCCCGCATCACCACGTTCGCCAAGCACGACGGCGACCACTATGTCGTCAACGGTCGAAAGGTGTGGATCTCCAAGGCGCTCGAGTCAAAGAAAATCCTGCTGCTCACCCGAACCCAGCCCTATGCCGAGGTCACCAAGAAGACCGATGGGATGACGCTGTTCCTCACCGACATTGACCGCAGCCGGGTGGAAGTCCGGCCGATCCGCAAGATGGGTCGCAACGCCGTCAGCTCCAACGAGGTGTTCATCGACGACCTGCACATTCCGGTCGAAGATCGAGTTGGTGAGGAAGGCAAGGGCTTTCAATACATCCTCGACGGCCTCAACCCGGAACGGATGCTGATCGCCGCTGAGGCGCTGGGCATCGGCCGGGTCGCCCTGGAGAAGGCGGTGAAGTACGGCAACGAGCGCCATGTCTTCGACCGGCCGATCGGGATGAACCAGGGCATTCAGTTTCCACTGGCTGATTCGCTCGCCCGGCTCGACGCCGCCGAGTTGATGCTGCGCAAAGCCACCTGGCTCTATGACAACGGCAAACCCTGCGGACGCGAGGCCAACACCGCGAAATACCTATGCGCCGACGCCGGTTTCACCGCTGCCGACCGGGCGCTGCAAACGCACGGCGGCATGGGATATTCCGAGGAGTATCACGTTTCGCGGTACTTCCGGGAGGCCAGGCTGATGAAGATTGCGCCGGTCAGCCAGGAGATGATCCTGAACTTCCTCGGCTCGCACGTGCTGAAACTGCCGAGGAGCTACTGATGACCCTGTTCGACCTGACCGGACGATCGGCATTGGTCACCGGGTCCGGCAGTGGAATCGGCGCGGCGGTCGCCC
This sequence comes from Mycobacterium sp., assembly GCA_035314925.1. GTDB lineage: Bacteria > Actinomycetota > Actinomycetes > Mycobacteriales > Mycobacteriaceae > Mycobacterium. The sequence continues at coordinate 28,236 of DATFYT010000124.1, forward strand.
ATGCGTTGGCCGCTGCCGGCGCAGCGGTACTCGTCAGCGACGTGGATGCGGACGCTGCTTCAGCTGTCGCCGAACGCATTTGCGCCGACGGCGGCAAGGCTGAAGGCGTCGCGCTCGACGTGCGAGACCGTGCTGCCGCCGACGCGGCGGCGGCACACGCCGCCGGCCTCACCGAGGGTGTGCTGCACATCCTGGTCAACAATGCCGGGATAACGGCGCCGGCGATGTTTGCCGATCTCACCGACGAAAGCTTCCAGCGGGTGCTCGACATCCATCTGATGGGGGCCGTTCACTGCGCCCAGTCCGCGCTGAAGTTCCTGCCCACCGACGGCACCGGCCGCATCATCAACGTCGTCTCGTCAGCCGGGATCACGGGCACGCTTGGCCAGGTGAACTACTCGGCAGCCAAGGCCAGCATCATCGGGTTCACCAAGTCGTTGGCCCGCGAGATGGCGCGCAACAACATTCTTGTCAACGCGCTCGCACCGCTCGCCGCGACCCGGATGACCGAGACCATTCGGACCAACGAGAAATTCGCGGCCAACATGATGGCCCGAATTCCCTTGAAGCGCTGGGCCGAACCCGAGGAGGTCGCGGGTGCTTTCGTCTTCCTCGCCTCGGACGCCGCCTCCTACATCACCGGTCAGGTGTTGCCGGTGGACGGCGGCATGGTGATGTGATGTCGGCATCCAGGGGGCCGCTGACGGGAGTCACCGTGGTGGCCCTGGAGCAGGCAGTGTCCGCTCCGATGTGCACACGGGTGCTCGCTGACTTCGGTGCACGCGTCGTCAAGGTGGAAAACCCCAAAGGGGGAGACTTCGCCCGGCACTACGACGACGTCGTCAACGGACTCGCCGCCCACTTTATTTGGGCCAACCGGGGCAAGGAGTCGGTAACACTCGACCTGAAAAACCAAGCGGGCCTTGACGTTCTGCATCAGCTTCTCGACCATGCCGACGTCCTGGTGTCCAACCTCGCCCCAGGGTCGACCGCCCGGCTGGGCATCGGGCCGGCTGACCTGACGCAGCGCCACCCGGACGTGATCGCGGTCGAAATCGACGGGTACGGCCCCGGCGGACCGTTGTCGCACAAACGGGCTTACGACCTGCTCGCCCAAGCGGAGTCGGGCGCATGCGCGGTGACCGGCCGTCCCGGCGAACCCGCCAAGCCCGGCCCACCGATGGCGGACATCAGCACCGGGCTGTATTCGGCACTGTCGATTTTGGCTCTGCTGTATTCGCGCGACGCCGGGTCGACTTCCGGCGGCCACGGCAACACGGTCGGGGTGAGCTTGTTCGACACGATGACCGATCTGATGGGTTATCCGCTCACCTTCACCCAGCATTCCGGTGTCGACCAGCAGCCGCTGGGCATGAGCTCGCCCGCGGTGGCGCCGTACGGCGCCTACCGTACCTCCGACGGCCAGACCGTCGTGCTAGGTACGACCAATGATGCTGAATGGCAACGGCTTTCGCGCCAGATCTTGGAGCGTGACGACCTCGCCGACGACCCGAGGTTCGCCGGCAACGCCGGTCGCTGCGCGCACCGCGACATCCTGGACGACGCCATCGGCGCCTGGTGCGCGGCGCACGACTTGGAACATGTGCAGAAGACTGCCGATGCCGCGGGCATCGGCAATGCGCGCTACAACCTGCCGAGCGAGGTTCTGGTGCACCCACAGCTGACCGCCCGGGATCGCTGGCGGCACGTCGACACGCCGGCCGGCCCGATTTCGGCTTTGCTGCCCCCGCCGGTCATCTCCGGCTATCAGCCCGCCATGGGCGCGGTGCCCGGACTCGGGCAGCACACCGACGCGGTGCTCGCCGAACTCGGCATCGCAGACGACGAAATCGTCGCGCTGCGAGCGCAAGGCGCGATCGGACCGGTCTACCCCTGATGTCTGAGGAATCCGTGCTGCTGTGCAGCGACCGCAACGGTGTGCGGACGCTGACGCTGAATCGACCTCAGCGGAAGAACGCGATCAACCGTGAGCTGTGGATCGCATTGGCCGATGCGCTCACCGCCGCGGGCAATGACCGCGGGGTGCGTGCGGTCGTGATCACGGGCGCCGGCGGCGCGTTCTGCTCCGGCGCCGACATCGCCAGTCCCGACGACACCCACCCGGTGTACAAGCTGCAGCGGTTGACCGACGTGGCCCTGGCGCTGCATGAGCTGTCGGTTCCGACGATCGCCAAAGTGACCGGGGTGGCCGTCGGCGCCGGATGGAACCTGGCGCTGGGCTGCGATCTGGTTGCCGCCACCCCGGAGTCGACGTTCTCGCAGATCTTCGCCAAGCGTGGATTGTCGGTGGATCTGGGCGGCTCCTGGCTGCTGCCGAAAATCGTTGGCCTGCAACAGGCCAAACGGCTGGCGCTGCTGGCCGAGACTATCGACGCCGCCGAGGCTCACGCGCTGAACCTGGTGACCTGGGTGGTATCCGCCCCGGAGATCGACGATTTCGTCACCGACCTCGCCGACCGGCTGGCCGCCGGCCCGACGATCGCGCTGGCGCAAACCAAGGCGTTGCTCAACGAGGGTGCCGACCGGACCATGCGTGACGCGTTGGCCAACGAAGCCCGTGCGCAGGGCGTCAATTTCGCCACCGAGGATGCACGCGAAGCGTATGCCGCCTTCGCCGAGCGGCGCGACCCGTCGTTTACTGGTCGGTGGGCGTTATCGAGATCGGAGCAGACAAATGCGTGAAACAGTCGTCGTCGAAGCGGTGCGGACACCGGTCGGCAAGCGTAACGGTGGGCTGTCGGCCATGCACGCCGCCGACCTGTCGGCTCTCGTGCTCAACGAACTGGTGCAGCGCACCGGCATCGCCCCGGAGATCATCGACGACGTCGTCTGGGGTTGCGTGTCGCAGGTCGGGGATCAGTCAAGCAATATCGGGCGCTACGCGGTGCTGGCCGCCGGCTGGCCTGAGAGCATCCCGGGCACGACGATCAACCGGGCATGCGGTTCCAGCCAGCAGGCCCTCGACTTCGCGGTGCAGGCAGTGATGTCCGGGCAGCAGGACGTCGTCGTGGCCGGCGGTGTCGAGGTGATGAGCCGAGTGCCGCTGGGTTCGGCCAGGGCCACCGGAATGCCCTACGGGCCCAAAGTGCTTGCCCGCTATGACGATTTCTCCTTCAACCAAGGGCTGTCAGCCGAGATGATCGCGAAGAAGTGGGGATTTTCCCGTACCCGGCTCGACGAATACTCTGCGATGTCCCACGAACGGGCCGCCGCGGCCCAGGACAACCGGGTCTTTGACGACCAGATCGTCCCCGTCTTCGTCGGGGACACCGCGGTGAGCAAAGACGAGGGCGTGCGGCGGGGGACGACCGTGGAGAAACTGGCCGGGCTCAAGCCCGCGTTCGTCGACGACGGCGTCATTCACGCCGGCAACTCTTCACAGATCTCCGATGGCGCGGCGGCATTGTTGGTGATGACGTCGGCGGCCGCGCTGGAGCTCGGATTGACGCCGCTGGTGCGCTACCGGGCCGGAGCGGTGACCGGGGCGGACCCGGTGCTGATGCTCACGGGTCCCATTCCTGCCACCGAGAAGGTGCTGACCAAGGCTGGCGTCTCGCTGGCGGAGGTCGGGGTGTTCGAGGTCAACGAGGCGTTCGCCCCGGTGCCGCTCGCCTGGCTTGCCGAAACCGGCGCCGACCCGGACCTGGTCAACCCGCTGGGCGGAGCCATTGCCCTCGGTCACCCACTCGGCGCGTCGGGCGCGGTCTTGATGACCCGGATGGCGCATCACATGCGTGACAACGGGATTCGCTACGGATTGCAGACCATGTGTGAAGGTGGCGGCACTGCCAACGCCACGCTTGTGGAACTTGTTGCCTGACGGGGGAATTCATGCGTAGAGACCTGTTCACCGAGCATTCCGGGAGCTGGCACGCGAATTCGTGGAGAAAGAGATCGGCCCACACTACGCCGACTGGGAGAAGGCCGGTCATATGCCACGGGAAACCTACGAAAAGCTCGGGGCGCTGGGCATGATGGGCATGGCCATCCCCGAGGAATACGGCGGATCAGGCCAGCCCGACTACCGCTATAACGTTGTCCTGCAAGAAGAAGCGGCCCGCGCCATGGTCACCACGGGGACCGTCCGCACCCAACTGGAAGTGATCCTGCCGTACTTCTTGCACTACGCGAACGCCGAGCAACGGCAACGCTGGTTTCCCGGTCTGGCCGCCGGAACGCTGCTGACTGCGGTCGCGATGACCGAGCCCGGCACTGGTTCCGATCTCGCCGGTATCCGTACCACTGCGGTGCTGGACGGTGACCACTACATCCTCAATGGCGCAAAGACTTTCATCACGGGAGGCATACTCGCCGATCTGGTCATCGTGGTCGCGCGCACCTCGACCGACCCGGACAACCGGCGTCGTGGGTTGACGCTGCTGGTGGTCGAGGACGGCATGCCCGGCTTCGTCAAGGGCCGAGCACTGGACAAGATGGGCTGCAAGGTGCAGGACACCGGCGAACTGTCGTTCGCCGACGTCCGGGTCCCGGTCGCCAACCGGCTGGGTGAGGAGGGCGAGGCGTTCGGCTACCTCGGCCACAACCTGCCGCAGGAGCGGATGACGGTCGCGGTCGGGTCGGTGGCGCAGGCCCGGGCGGCTGTGGCCGCCACGATCGACTACGTCAAGGAGCGCAAGGCATTCGGCCAGCCGGTCGCCTCGTTCCAGAACACCAAGTTCGAACTCGCCGCGATGTCCGCCGAGATCGAGGCCGGCCAGGCGGTGGTCGACCGTGCGGTCACCGAGCTCGTCGAGGGTCGGCTGTCTGTTGCGGATGCGGCCAGGGTGAAGTTGTTCTGCACCGAGATGCAGGGCCGCGTCGTGGACCGTTGCCTGCAGCTCTTCGGCGGTTACGGCTACATGATGGAGTATCCGATCGCACGGCTGTACACCGATGCACGGATGGCGCAAATCTACGCCGGAACCAGCGAGGTGATGAAGGTGATCATCGCCAAGTCGCTGGGTTTGTAACCCTGACCTGCAGCGCAGCACCGCTGAGAGGTCAATTCGTCCGCAGCACGTCCGCAGCAGTTCCGATCCGGGTGCGGATCGCCGCCCCGACAGCTGCCTTGGTGGACTCGTCAGCATCCGGCCACAGGCAGCCCAAACGTCTAAGTTGTTGGACGGCAAGCGATGATCCACTCGTCGAGCAGCTCATCGGCCACGCACATATCGAACTCATGTGGAGTTAAGCTTCCGTTCACAACGACAGATCGGCCACCACCGTTGGCCCCACATGGAGCTGGGTACACGACAGGTGGAAATGCAGTACCGGACTACTCGTGTGCCTGGCGGCGGTCACTAAGAAAATACGCATAAGGGGCTGAGAGAGGAAGACCCATGTTGCGTTCTCGTGGTCTCGGTTGGCTGGGCCTACTGGCGGTGGGGTTGGGTATTGGGGCGGCGCTGGCCGCCACGCCGGGGGTCGCCTCGGCCGACCCGTCTACCGACCCGTTCTCGTGGATCGGCGGGATGGATCTGGGTGATCTATCAGTCCCCGCCCAGACATCAGCTTTGGATATGCAGGTCTCAATCGGCGGGATAGATTTGTTCCCCCTCGCGGGCAACACCGCGATCGCCATAGCGGGCCCGGGGGACATTGCGATCGCCATCGGCAACGGTGCCGGCGCCGACGCGGGTGAAGTGGGTACCGGGTTTGACTTCGCATTCGCCGACGGCACCAGCAACGTCGTCGAGGCCGACGGCGGCATTTTCGACTTCGCCTCCGCTGTCGGCAACAACGACTACGTCAAGGCGGGCTTGGACGGCAGTTTCGACTTCGCCTCCATCGTCGGCAACAACGACGAGGCCTTCGCCGGTAGCGTTGGCAGTTTCGACCTCGCCACCGTTATGGGCGACATGCTGAGCGCGTTCGCCAGTGACGGCAGCGGCCTGGTCGTCATCACGCCGTAGGGGTGGGACGAAATGAGCGCCATGTTCGCGGGTATCGCGTTCACCGTAGTTTTTTCGATACCGGCGCTAGTTCGTGAGATTCACTTAGCGCAGCGCTCCGATCGCCCACCAGCGGTTCGAGGAGCGCAGCGGTGAACGGATATAAGTTGCTCGCGAGCGTTACCGCCGTTGGGATGATCGTTGGCGTGGCTAGCGCGCCGATCAACCAAGCCGCCCACGCTGACGTGACTCTGCTGTCCGCGGACGGCTCGCTATCTGGGAGCGACACGGCGATCATCCTCGGCGGAACCAGCGAGCCGACGCCGTCGACCGCTTTCGCGCAGGCCGCCGAGGATCTGTATCTGCACCCGCTGGGTTTCGACGATGGCGCGACCTACTCGACGGTCTGCGACATGATCGGGACCGACCCGTGCAGCGCGCCGCTGCAGGTGCTAACGACGCCCGAACTGATCCAGCAGGGCCCGAGTAGTTTCACAGCCGCGGACGACGTCGTTCTCGCCGTGGAGAACGAATTCAACGCGGATCCAGGCGCTTTCAGCGCCGAGCACCCGCTAACGATCTTCGGATACTCGCAGAGCGCCACCGCCGAGTCGATCGCAATGACCCGACTCGAAGAAGCCGGCATCCCCAGCGACGATCTGCACTTCGTGTTCATCGGCGACCCCTCCCTCCCGGGCGGCTTATGGCCCAATCTGGAACCAGACCTGGACGCGATATTCGGCTCGAGTCTGACGAACACAATTCTCACGGATCTCGGCTTTGACGGCGTCCTTGGAAACTTGACGCCGGATGATCTGTACCCGACGACGATCTACACGCTGGACGGCGACGGGGTCGCCGACTTCCAACAGGACTTCACGGCCGGAGGTCTGCTGCCCGGTGCGCTCGCTCACCTGGTGTACCTGGGGTTGACACCGACGCAAATCGCCGACGCGACCACGTCGACCGACGGCGACCTCACATATGTCGACATCTCCGACAACATCAATAACTTCGACGCGTGGATTGATGCAATTGAGCACGGGGTCGACAGCAGCGGACTACTCGAGAGCGTATTCAACTCTCTGCAACTGTATTTGACCAACATGTTCTGA
>DATFYT010000125.1:0-21733 GCA_035314925.1 Mycobacterium sp.
ACCACGCACGCATCCACGCCAAGCTGACGGCGCAGGAGGCGGCCTACGGAGTCGGACTTTCACCCGATCTGCCGGACGAGCTCGAAGCGGGGGGAACTCCGACCGACAAGGAGACGCCGCTGGTGCAACAGCTGATTGCGGCGATCCGCACGGTGGCGGGGCTACAGGACGTCGACTACCCGCCGCCCCCCGTCGAGGAGCATGTCAACGGCTTGGACGAAGCGCTGGCAGTGAACGGCGCCGGCGAAGAGGCTAACGCGGCAGCTCACTAACTGCGGGCTACCCCGAAGCCGACCATCACCGAATGGGAAGGCCCGTCAGCGCCCTGGCGATGACGAGTCGCTGGATCTCGCTGGTGCCTTCAAAGATGGTGAAAATCTTGGCATCCCGATGCATCCGCTCGACGGGGTAGTCGCGGGTGTAGCCGTTGCCGCCGAGGATTTGGATCGCTTCATCGGTGACGTACACCGCGGTCTCGCTGGCGTACAACTTGGCCATCGAGCCCTCGGCTGAGGTGAACGGCTTGTTGTTTCGTTGCATCCAGCTGGCCCGCCAGACCAGCATCCGGGACGCGTCGATGCGGCTTTTCATGTCGGCCAACTTGAACGCGATCGCCTGGAATTCGGCGATTTTGCGGCCGAACTGTTCGCGCTGACCCGAGTATTCCAGCGCGTACTCATAGGCGGCGCGCGCGATACCCAGGGCCATCGCACCCACCGTGGGACGCGTGCGTTCGAACGTCATCATCGCGGCCTGGCTCGACGTGCGATGCCCTTCCTTGATTTTGGCGATCCGGCGCTCGAAACGCTCTCGGCCGCCGAGGATCAGCTCACCGGAGATGCGGACGTCGTCGAGCACTACCTCAGCGGTGTGGGACGCCCTAATACCGTGCTTTTTGAATTTTTGCCCCTGCGATAGGCCCTTCGTGCCGGGAGGCACGATGAACGTCGCCTGGCCCCGAGTGCCTAAGTCAGGTTCGACCGATGCCACCACCACGTGCACATTGGCGATTCCGCCGTTGGTCGCCCACGTCTTGGTGCCGTTGAGCACCCACTCGTCGGCGGCTTCGTCGTACTTCGCTCTGGTGCGAACAGCTCCAACGTCAGAGCCGGCACCGGGTTCGGAGGAACAGAACGCGGCCAGCTTGGGATCGCCGGGAGTGCCGAACATCTGCGGCAGCCATTCGCCAATCTGCTGCGGAGTCCCGTTGGCGGCCAGCGCTGCCGCGGCAAGCCCGGTAGCCATGATCGACAACGCGATCCCGGCGTCACCCCAGAACATTTCCTCGAATACCGTCGGCATGCCCAGGCCGCTGGATTCGGCCGCCATCTGGGCGAACAGGTCGGGGGTGTACAGCCCGACCTTGGCCGCCTCTTGGATGATCGGCCACGGGGTTTCTTCCCGCTCGTCCCATTCGGCGGCCGCCGGGCGGATCACCGACTCGGCAAATTCGTGCACCCAGTCACGGACGTGGACCACTTCCTCCGATAACTCCATCGAAAAGGTGGCGTCCATCAGCGCTCCTATCAGTGATCTGGGCCGCACTGTCTTGCCGTACTGTCGGCCGGCACCCTACAGTAAACGCTTGTGCACTGAGTGGACAAATCAGCAGCTCAGCCGCACACTTCGAGCTTCCGAAGAGGGACACATGCGGCGCAGTGATATCCAAGCGGTCGGCCATCTGGCGGGGGAGGCGTCGTCGATGGTGACAGCCCTGGTGCGGGGGATGCACGCCGGGATCGCCGGGCGGGTATTCGCTTCGATCGGGCCGCCGGCAGCACCGACCAGACTGATCCATGATGGGCTGACGCGCGCGATCTATGGCGGTGTGGACCGAGGTATTCGCGGCGCAACCCAGGCCGCCGGCGCGGTGGCCGCTGAACTCTGGGGTGACGACGGCGACGAAGCTCTCGAATCGCGCACCACCTCGGCTGCGGTGCTCGCTGCCGTCAATGGCATATACGGGGATGAGTTGACCGAGCGCGACAACTCGCTCGCGAGCCCGATGGCCATCCGGCACCGCGGCAAGGTCGTTCCGCCGACACCCGACGGCCTTGCCGCGGCGTTTCCGTCGGCCACCGAACGGGTCGTGCTGTTTGTGCACGGCTGGTGTCTTACCGAGCGGTCATGGTCTCGGCGCCCACCCGAGGACACTGAGGAAAAAGACAGCCGGACTTATGGCGAACGGCTGCGCGAGGACGTGGGATTCAGCCCGGTACGCCTGCGTTACAACACCGGGCTGCACGTGTCGGTCAACGGCCGAGCGCTCGCCGAAATACTGGACCGATTGCACTCCGACTGGCCGGTCCCCATCTCCGAGCTTGTGCTGGTGGGCCATTCGATGGGTGGGCTGGTGGCGCGCAGCGCGTGCCATTACGGCGCCGAGCAACAACATCGATGGACCGACGCGGTCAGTCACGTAGTGTGCCTCGGCTCGCCGCATCTGGGGGCCGATCTGGAGAAGGGCGTGAGCGTCGCATCGTGGGCCTTGGCCCGGCTGCCCGAAACCCGAGCCATCGCAGCCTTTTTGAACGCGCGCAGCGACGGAGTCAAAGATCTGCGCTTCGGCGCCTGCCTTGATGAGGACTGGCGCGACGTCGATCCGGACGAGTTCCTACGCGATCGTTGCCACGAGACGCCGTTCCTGCCGCGTGCCACCTACCATTTCGTCGCGGCCACCGTCACGCCGCCGCTGCTCGGAATCATCGCCGGCGATCACTTGGTGCGGTTGCACAGCGCAGCAGGCCGCGGCAGATCGCGGCGCATTCCCTTTGACGCCGAACACGGACTGACGCTGACCGGGTTGAACCACCTGGACTTGCTGAATCATCCGCTGGTCTACGCGAAGCTCCGCGACTGGCTGACGCCCTCCCCGGGCACGGCGGCGATGCGCGCTGCCACGTCGGCCGCGACGGCCAACGTCCTGGGGTCTTCGGCAGCCGAGTAACGGTCGGCGACAGTGTCGTAGCTGGCTCCCGCTATCGATCCGTGGTCGGCGGGTAACTCGGCCACCTGCACCGGCCAGTCGTTCTGCCGGAGCGCGGAGGCGAAATCGCGGCTGACCGCGACTGGAATGACGTCATCGGCCAGGCCGTGCAGCAAGGTGAACGGGCCGGGCTTTGCGTCGCCGGTGAGCTGGGTGGCCGGGACTCGGCCGAAGATCGGATCGGTGACCATGAAGGCGCCGGCCAGGCAGACGGTGTGGGCGAAGGCAACGCCGATCCGGCGGGCCCGGATCGTCAGCCCGGCCGCCGCGACGCCGCCCATCGACCAGCCGACCAGTACCAGGCCGTCGGGGTCGTCGACCCGCTTACGGGCGAAATGCACCGACTTGAGCAGATCGGCGCGCCCGGCGTCGTCGGCGTGTGAGTTCCAGTCGGGGACGACGACGCCCAAGCCATGGCCGACCAGTAGCTCGGCGAGCGGCCGGACGGCGGCGCGGGCGTCGGGCTGCTGGCCGTGCCACAACAGCACGGTGCGTTGCGCGGGTTTGCCGGAGACATCGACCAGCCGACCGGGTGCGTATTCGACGGTCTGCATACCCTCCAGGCTGCCCTACCGCCTACCCCTCACGGCTTCGGCGGTGGTGGTGGCGGTGGTGCCCCGCCTCCGAGAAGGCCGCCGAGGATATTCAACGGGATTCCTGCCTCCGCGGGTGTCTTTCCCGGGTCGGGGACTGCGGCGTCGTTCTTCTGCCACGGCTGACAACCGTCGGTCTTGAACGCTTTGTCAGTCGGGTCGATCCGCACTACCTGCGGCTTTTTGCTCAACGCGTTGTCGACCAGCTGTTTGCCGTCGTCACCGGAGCCGACCCGTTTCCAATAGCAGGTGCCGCTACCGACCGGTCCCGCGGAGGTGTAGGTGCCGGGCACGATGTCGGTTCCCACCGCGTAGGTGCCGTCGTGGTCGATGGTCGTCTTCGCCCCAGGCGGCGGCGCTCCGGGCGGCGGCCCCGGAGCCGGTCCAGGCGGCGGCGCCGGTGGGTCGGCACTGGCAAGGCCGGCAGCCGCACCCCAGCTCAGCGCAATGAGCGCCGCCGCGGCAACAACGGTTGACTTCGACCTCACGAATAGCAGCATACGGGGTTCGCGGGGCCCGCGCCCGAACCCGATTGCGCTGTTAGGCGGTTTTGGTGAGCAGCGGCAACAGCATCCTGCGGCGCGCCGAGGTCGCATCGGCGAAGTAGTGCAGCGCCTCGTGCACCGTGACGAAGACCGGGAAGCTGGATTCCTCTTGGGTGACCAGCAGCGCCGTGTTCACCGCTTGGCTGGGGACCACCGACCACTCGACCAAGGCGGCGGTGCAGACCGCATCGATCCGGTAGAGGAGTCGAACAGCCTGTTCTGCAAACGAATCCAGAGTCGACAAGTCAAGGACAAACGGCTTGTCCGGCAGGATGAAACGCTTGGTGTAGTCGCTGACCTGGTCGACGTTCGTCGAGTCGACCGCGCCGGTGATCGTGACGACGGTTCCGAGGCTGCGGCACTGTGCCCGCACCGCGGCACCGTCGCAGTCGAATGGGAGATGGGCGTGACGGGGGGACACGCAGGCACCTGCGGTGTCACTTGAATCGGTCATGCGAGGCCCCCCAGTTCTCAAACGCGGTTGCTGCAACATCGGGTTGAGGGATGAGCTCAACTTGTTTGAGACGCTAATTGGCTACTCTAAGGTCACTGGGGTGCAGCCTTTAATACTTTGCTAAGAAACATTTTTCAGTTACCGCCCAGTAGCTTCCTAGGCAAGCCGTTTGACCGACCCCGCATAGCCGAGCGCGTGCTCGTAGATCTCAAGGTTGTCGCGAGAAATCTTCGCGTGGACCGGACGTTCGAGAAGGAATCGCAGCACGGGGTTGAAGGCGTGATAGGTCTCGTGAAAGGTCAGCACGGTGGTGCCGTCGGGTTGTTCCTCGAGTTCGTGGTAACCCTCGGCGCGCGACCACAGCGGCTTGCCGATCGCCACATAGCGCGAGAGCTTGTTGACTCTCGCCTCGGTGACGGTCTCCCACGAACGCCCCTTGCCGCCCGACAGCAGGTACTTGGGCACGGGGAAGACACAGGTGCGGACCAGTCCCTCGCCGGCTTCGTCACCTTCGTTGAGGATCTCCATGCTGCCGGTCGGCCACTCGAGCACGCGTGGCTTGGGCGAGTTCGGTGGCGCCGGTGGATGCAACACCCGCCATACCTTTTTCGGAGGCGCGTCGACGTGAAATCGCACGGTGTAGGACTGCATCAGCTTTCTCCAACCGGCTGTTGCCAGGTATCCCAGTAAGTAACGGTCTCCGCGGACGGCCGGACGGCCGGCCGGAAATCTGTGCCAATCGTGTAGGCCACCGGGAACAGCGCGGCCTGGGTGACGGTGTCGGGAATGCCCAGCAGTTCGGCGACCTCCCGCTCCTTGGCCAAATGCATTGTCGTCCAGACCGATCCGAGTCCGCGGGAGCGAAGGGCGAGTAGGAAGCTCCAGCCGGCCGGGATGATCGACGCCCAAGCCGACGCAGCGGTCAGCATGTTGGAGTTATCGATGCGGTTCTCCAGGCAGGGGATGACATGCACGGGAACTTGGCCGAGGGTGTCAGTGAGGCTGAACGCGCTGGCGTACACGCGCTGAGTTTGCGGGTCGGACGTGTCCTTGGCGGCGAGTGCAAGATAATCAGCGCCGATGCTGCTGTAGATCTTCGCGATCGCGGCGCGCTTGTCCGCATCGGTGATCACCAGCCACCGCCAATCCTGCGTGTTGCTTGCCGTCGGCGCTTGCATCGCTAGTTGTATGCACTCGAGGATCACGTCACGACCGACCGGCCGGGTCAGGTCCAGACGTTTGCGCACCGATCGGGTGGTGCTCAGCAATTCGTCGACAGTGGCCCTATCCATCCCGTCCAACCTCTCCTTCCTGCTGTGCTCAGAGGTCGATCGCACATGACTGATCGACGCCGAGCACGGTCAACGACCGTCCCAGGCCAAGGAAGACCGCGACACACAGTGTGAGATCGAGGATTTCTTCGTCGCTGAAGCTTTCACGCAGCCGCCCGAAGAACGCGTCGTCGATCGATCCATGGTCATTCGCGAATCGCTCGGCGTACTCGATGGCAAGACGTTGCCGCGCCGTGTAGCCGGGGTAGGTGGCGTAGGCCGCGACGTTCTCATACAGCTCCGGCGAGACGCCCGCTTCGAGCACCGAATCCGCGCGGAAGTCGGAGCACGCGACGCAGTCGTTGATCTGCGCGATCCGCATCCTGGCCAGCTCGCGCTCGTGCGGGGGCAGAATGCTCTGCTGGTACGCGCCGCGAATCATCCGCTCGACCATGTCGCCGAGTTGCGGGCGCAGCGTCCAAATCATTGCGGCCTCACCACCGGGGCCGTCCGGCACATCAAGCCTAGCCACGGCGACGATGCGGCCGGAACGGCCGAGGACGAGTTTGGCAATCAGGCTTGGCCATGGATGCGAGCAAACCAGATGTTTGGCTCGACTGTCCAGGTTACGGCCCGTGGACAGGACAGGATGCCCGGATTACCGTCCATTGGGCGAAGGCGCGGTGCAGCGCTCGCGCAGGAGGTCCCGCGGCATGCTCTTCATGCACGAGGTACACACGGTGCGGGGACGCGCCGAGGACGAGTTCGAGGCCGCATTCCGAGACGGCTGGATGGCCACGCTCGGTGCTGGTGACGAAGCCCGATTGCTCTGGTACGCAAACCAGGCCCACGGCAGTGGACCCGCCTACACCGTCGTCACCGTGACGGCCATTCGCGACGGAGCAGCGTGGGAGCGCTTGGCCCTACGGATCCAGAAAGGCGCTCTGCGGCAATGGATGCGCGAGCTCGACGAGCTCCGCCACGACGTCGACGCCAAGCTCCTCGTTGCGCTTCCGTGGTCGCCCCTTGAGGACGTCTCCTTCGACGAGGTGCCCGTCGATGGACGCGAACACGAGCTGACTCTCTACATGGAGGACACCATGTGGCCCTACGAGGACAAGTTCGCCGAATACATCGACCGCTGCGGTGAGGTGTACGCCAGGGGCCTCGACCGGCCCGCATCGATGCTGACGATCCAGGCTGCGTTCCAGCCCGCGTTGGGTAGTCACCTGCGCCGCGAAGTGGTTCTGATGCAGCGCATCCGCCAGCCGGAAGCACTGCTCAACCTCCTTCGGACCGAGATCCCGCCGGACTACCGCGCACCGGGAACCTGGATGTACGACGCATTGGACCTGCGCGACCAATGGACCAGCCGGCTGCTTCGCACCTCCTCGTGGTCACCCCTCTACTGAGCCGCGCATGAACATCGGCATGATCGTCGATCCCGCCGCCGCCGGCGACCCGGACCGCGTCGCGCTCATTATCGGCCAGCGCGTCATCGGCTACGGCCAACTGGCAGCGGCCATCGAACGCTGCGCCGCCGGACTGGCTGCCAATGGTGTGACGGCCGGAACCCGCATCGCCGTCGTCGACGGCGGCAGCCTGCTTTCCATCGCATCCGTACTCGGCGCAGCGCGCATCGGTGCGGCGGCAGCGCTGATGAACCCCGCGCTCACACCGCCAGAGCTGCGGAGCCTGATACACAATGCGGGATGCGCCGACGTCGGGGTCGCGGGAGAGGCATACGCGGACCGGCTCCGTGAAGCGGGCGCGAGCAAGGCATTGACAGCCGCTGATCTATTGAGCGACAACCCGATTCCCGCGGCGAAGACAGCGGAGGAGATCGATGATCGCGACGCCCTGGTGCTGTTCACCAGCGGTACCACCGGCCTCCCGAAAGCGGTCGGAATCACCAACGGGCAACTGAGCACTCGGATCGGGGGAATAGGGCTTCCGTTCCGCCCGGACTCAGCGCCCACCGTGGCGATGATGTGCGTCCCGTTCTTCCACGTCGGCGGCTCGCTGGGCATTCTCGGCAGCCTCTACTCAGGCAACACATCGGTCGTGCAGGAACGGTTCGACGCCGCAGAGTGGTTGCGACTGGTGCACGAGCACGGGGTGCGCACCGCATTCCTGGTGCCGACCATGCTCCAGCGGATCCTCGACCATCGCGACTTCGCCGGCACCGACCTGACCTCGCTAGTCGCCATCGCCTACGGGGCGGCGGCGGCGCCCGTCGCATTGGTGCGCCGGGCGATGGCTGCCCTGCCGCATGTCGCGTTTGCCAACGTGTTTGGCCAGACCGAAACCCTCGGCGCCTACACCACCTTGTTGCCGGAGGACCACCGCAATCCCAATCGCGTGGGCTCGGTAGGGCGGCCACTGCCCGGGGTGGAAGTCCGAGTGGTCGACCCCGACACAGGAACCGACGTCGAGGCGGATGTTGTCGGCGAGTTGTGGGTGAACACCAGCCAGAACGTCACCGAAGGCTGGCTACATACCGGTGACCTCGCCCATCAGGATGCGGAGGGCTACATCTACCCCAGCGGCCGGCTCATCGACACCATCAACCGTGGGGGAGAGAAGTTCGGGCCGATCGAGGTCGAGGAAGCACTGCGTACCCATCCGGCGGTGAGCGACGTCGCGGTCGCCGGGATTACCGACGAGGAGATGGGTCAGCGGGTTGGCGCGGCGGTGGTGGCTCATCTCCCCGTGACGCTCGACGAGCTGCGGTCGCACTGTCGTGACCGCATCGCCTATTTCAAGCTGCCTGAGCGGCTCATGATCGTCGACCGCATCCCGTACAACGAGACCGGCAAGGTCAACCGCCGCCGACTCTCCCTGTTGATCGCAGACAACGCGTAAGCGACCGAAAGGAATCGCCGTGCTGTTCCTTCACGAAACCCACCGGGTCGTCGGCGCTCGCGAGGACGACTTCGAGGCGGCCTACCGCGAGGGCTGGATGCCCACCCTCGCGCAAGAGGGGAACGCTCGGTTGCTTTGGTACACCAACCATGCTCACGGCTCGGGAGTGGCATACAACGTGGTCACTGTCACCGGCATCGCCGACGGCGCGGCGTGGGAAAGCCTCGCCCGCCGGGCGCAACGAGGCGATCTGGCCACATGGATGCGCGAATTGGACAATCTGCGCCACGAGGTCAACGGCAAGATCCTGCTGCCGGTCGAATGGTCGCCGCTGCAAGAAGTGGACCTGACGACCGTGCCCACCGACGGTGCAACGCATCCCCCGAGTTTGTTCATGGAGGACACCGGATGGCCTTACGCCCCGCTGGACGACTACATCCGCTCGTGGGATGAGATCTACTACCGAGTGCTTTCCAAAGCCCCGCCCGGGAGACGAGTGCTCGAAATCCAAGCCTGCTTCCAGGTAGCGCACGGCAGCCACAAACGCCGAGAGGCGATGCTGTGGCAGAAGATTGACGCGACTAACGACTACGCCGCCCTGAAGCATCTGCTGACTACGGATATCCCACCCGAGCACCGCGGACCCGGCACCTATATGTTCGAAGCGCTGAAGTATCGCGATCAGTGGGAGAGCCGCTTGCTTCGGACTTCTGCGTGGTCACCCCTGTACTGATCGAGGACTAAAACCTTTCTCTCCGTTCAGGATTCGGTAGCATTCAGCCGCCATCTCGGCGACGATGTCGGCCGCCGGGCGAATCTTGTCGATGCGTCCGATCGCCTCGCCGACGAATATCGCGGCGACGTCGAAGTCCTCAGCCGCGACAGCGGTTTCAAAGGTGCTCACTGCATCGTCCAGCGACGACAGCAGTTCGGGCTCGTTGCCATGCCAGCCGTCGACGAAGGGGTTGCTCAACGTCCGCTCGTTGTATTGCGGCGGCCAATCCAGCCGCCGCACAACGTCATAGACCCGCGTGCGGTAGGTGTCGTCTCCGCTGGCCCGAAGGGCCCGCTGCTGCGCCCGCGGCGATACCAGCGCCTCAGGCGAGGCCCAAAATCTGGTGCCGACCAGCGCGCCATCGGCGCCGAGGGTGAGCGCCGCCGCGAGCCCTCGCCCGTCAACGACACCGCCTGCGGCAAGCACAAGCGTTTCGGGTGAACGTTGCGCTGCGAGGTCGACGACGTCGGGCACCAATGTGAACGTCGAACGCACAGTCATTCCATGCCCGCCTGCCTCACCGCCCTGTGCCACCAGGATTTCCGCACCGGCATCCAGAGCCTGACGCGCCTGGTCGAGCGTCTGGACCTGTGCGATCAGTGGGACGCCGGCGGCGTGGATGCGGTCGGCGAACGGCTGCAGATCACCGAACGACAGCATGATCGTTGCCGGCTGCCGCTCCAGCGTCTGATCAAGTAGCTCGGGCTTGCGGGCCAGGCTCCAGGTGATGAAGCCGCATCCAACCCGCGTGCCCTCGGCCAGGGCGAATTCACGCTGCAGCCAGTCCGAGTCGCCATAGCCGCCACCAATGAGGCCCAGCCCGCCGCCCGATGTCGCGGCTGCGGCGAGCCGGCCCCCCGAAATCAATGCCATCGGCGCGGCGAGAATCGGATGTTCGATGTCGAAGAATTCGGTGAGGCGGGTTTGCAGTGATTGCAGCGACTTCGGGGTCTTGGGTGACATGGCCGCACTCACTTGAGCTCTCCGGTGAGGAACTGTGCACGGCCGTGACCGAAAGACCAATCCTCGTCGCCATTGTCGGTGATCGAGACAATTAGATCGGCCGGGTCGAGCCCGCATCGCGCGGCGAGGTTGGCGGCCACCAACTCATAGAACCGCTTTTTCATTTCGCTTGAACGGCGCCGGCTCACGACGTGGACAATCACCAGCCGAGATGAACGCTCGATCCCGAGACCGGTATCCCACGCGACGATCTCGTGGTCCTGATGGGTGCTCACCACCTGATAGCGGTCGCGTGGCGGCACCCCGAAGGCTTCCACGACGGCGTCGTGCATCGCGTCCAGTAGCGACCGGATTTCTTCGGGCGTGCGGCCCTCGATGAGGTCGACATACAACAGCGGCATTCGTGCCTCCCATAGCGGCGGGTCTCCCGTGGTCGCCGGGGCAGGGCGCGCCCGTCGTGATGCTGACGCTAGACACGCAAACACAAGCTGTGAACTGCTTGCATGTCACCGAATTGTGTCCGAGCCACACCGCGTCGCGAACTCGCGGTCGGGCGATCGCACTGATACCCTGCCATCGCCGTCGTTTGTCAGGTCGCGTGGAGTGAAACCGCCCGGACAGCCGGCGCAGCAGCACAAATGCGGCAGTGGCGAATGAACCACGAGTGGCCTGACGGAAAGAGTGTTGTGCGCAGCGGAGAGATCAAGGCCCTCACGGGACTTCGCATCATCGCCGCCGTGTGGGTAGTGCTCTTTCACTTCCGTCCGCTGCTGCGCGACGCGGCACCCGGATTCCGCGACGCGCTTGCGCCAGTGCTCAATTGCGGAGCGCAGGGCGTCGACCTGTTCTTCATGCTGAGTGGGTTCGTGCTGACCTGGAATTACCTCGATCGAATGGGCTGGTCCTGGTCGACACGGTCGACGCTGCACTTTCTCTGGCTGCGGCTGGCCCGAGTATGGCCGGTCTACCTGGTCACCTTGCATCTCGCGGCGCTGTGGGTGATTTTCACCCTGCACGTCGGTCACGTGCCATCGCAGGACATCGACCGATTCACGGCGGTCAGCTATGTGCGTCAGGTCCTGCTGGTACAGCTGTGGTTCCAACCGTTCTTCGATAATTCGAGCTGGGACGGGCCGGCGTGGTCGATCAGCGCCGAGTGGTTGGCCTACCTGTTGTTCGGGCTGCTGGTGTTGGTGATCTTCCGGATGACGCGCGCGACCCGCGCACGCAGCCTGATGTGGCTGGCGGTCGGCGCCTCGTTACCCCCGGTGGTGGCGCTGCTGGTGACCGGCCAGTTCTACACGCCCTGGAGTTGGCTGCCGCGCATCGTCATGCAGTTCACCGCCGGCGCTCTGGTCGCGGCCGCCGTGACGAGGTTGCGGCCGACCGATCGTGGCCGACGCGTCGCCGGATACGTTTCGATCTTGCTGATCGCCGGCGTCGTCGGCCTGCTGTACCTCTTCGACGCGCATCCTTTGCACGGTGTCCAAGACACCGCCGGACTGGTCGACGTGCTGTTCGTGCCCCTGGTGATGACGCTGGCGATCGGCGCCGGCAGCTTGCCGGCGCTGCTGTCCACCCGGTTGATGGTGTTCGGCGGGCAGATCTCGTTTTGCGTCTACATGGTCCACGAGCTGGTGCACACGGCGTGGATATGGACCGCCGAGCAGTTCCAGCTCACGCTGCAGGGCACGGTAGGGAAGTTGATCGTCGCCGGCCTGCTGACGATCACGATCGGTGCCGCGATCGTGCTGTTCCACTTCGTTGAAGAACCCGCCCGACGCTGGATGCGACGGATGGTCGACGTCAGGGGTCCGAACGCCGATGCCCGGACGGATCCGGCTGCTCACGCGGCAGCCGGCAAGCTGCAATCGGTCGACCGAGCACTGGAAGCGCGTTCGAAGTCGATCTCGGCGCGCGCAGGGTAGGCATCGCCTCCGGAAGCGAACCCTGCTGCGCCACACATGATCAAGTACGATCCCTGTGGCACGGGACCCTGGCTGTCCCGTGCTCGTCGACGCAGTGGGGCCTTAACCTGCGCTGACCGGTTCCTGTTCGGCGTCCAACCGGACACCCGCGCGTCGGCGGCGCAATGCGTCGTGTTATTCGTACGATGCCGCCCGGACGGGTGCGGCACGCGGCCGAGGGGTGGACATTGCAGGTAGGAACGGGTCGTCTGGCTGCGTTGGCCATCTCCCTGGCCATCGCCTTGGCCCTTGCCGTCGGTATCGTCGGCCACCGCACGGCCCCGACGCAGCCGTACCAGACGGCGGCCCGAGGCACCCCGATCGAACACGTCGCGGTGATCGGGGACTCGTACACCGCCGGCACGGATGAGGGCGGGCAGGGCCCGAACGCCTGGACCACGCGCACCTGGCTGGCGCTCGCTCACCAGGGAGTTCAAATCTCGCCCGACGTGGCATCCGAGGGCAGAGCCGGCTATGTCGTGCGCGGTGACCACGGCAGCGTTTTCGAGGATCTGACCAACAGAGCAGTCCACCCCGACGATGCGCTGGTGGTCTTCTTCGGCTCCCGCAATGACGAAGGCGTGGATCCCATGCAGATGGCGGGCATGGCACACGACACTTTCGATCTGGCGCGCCGCATCGCGCCCTCATCGAAGTTGCTGGTGATCGGCCCGCCGTGGCCGACCGCCAATCCGCCATTCGACGTTTTGTATGTCCGCGACACTCTCAACACCCAGGCCGAGTGGGTCGGAGCAACATTCATCGACCCGATCAGCGAGGGCTGGTTCGCCGGCAGGCCCGACCTGATCGGCCCCGATGGCGTGCATCCCAACGACGCCGGACATGCGTACCTGGCGGAGAAAATCGCTCCACTGATACGTGCCCAGTTGTCCAGGTGGAGTTGAATTCCCGCACGCATTCAACGGGTTTCGCTGACCTCGGTCCGGGGTATCAGCAGGTGCACCTGACGAGATTGGGGTATTGCGCGTGAAGTCTGAAGCTCGGACGACAATGGCATTGTTCGGCGGTGCGGCCATGCTCGTGTTAGCGGTTGGCTGCGGCGGCGGCGGCAAAGGCGGCCCGACGACCACCACGACGACCACCACGACGACAACGACCACCACCCCTTCGTCGAGCGTCGCGCCTGCACCCGCACCCTCGAACGCACCCGGCGGCGGTGGGCCCGGCGGTGCCACCGGCGGCGGCGGACCTAACGGCGGCAGTGGCAGCATCCCCGGCGGCCCGACCGGTGGTGGTGGGCCTAACGGCGGCGGTGGCAGCATCCCCGGCGGTCCCACTGGTGGCGGCGGGCCCGGTGGCGGTTGGGGCAGCATCCCCGGCGGTCCAAGCGGCGGAGGCGGACCGGGCGGCGGCCACGGTTGCGTTCCCGGCGTCGGATGCGGCGGCTGGCCGTGATCGAGCATCGCCGTTGAACTAGTCACGGGTTCCTGACGCGAACTGCTGGCCGCGGGTTGCCCGGCGGGTTTAAGGTTCTCCGCAACGCGACTGCTAAGGGAGCTCACGTGGCCAAGCTCAGATTTGGTTATTTCATCGCACCGTTCCATCGCGCGGGCACCAACCCGACACTGGCATTGCGGAGAGATCTCGAATTCGTCGAACACCTCGATGCGCTCGGCTTCGACGAGGCGTGGATTGGCGAGCATCACTCGGCAGGCACAGAGCTCATCGCCTCGCCGGAGATCTTCATCGCCGCCGCCGCGGAACGGACCAAGTGGATCAAGCTCTGCACGGGGGTCATCTCGCTCGCCTACCACAACCCGCTTTGGGTCGCCGACCGGTTGATGATGTTGGATCACCTGACGCACGGCCGTGTGATTGGCGGGGTGGGACCGGGGTCGCTGCCCACCGACTCGTCGATGATCGGGCTGACCCCGACCGACACCCGTGAGCTGCTGGAAACCAACCTCGACATCGTCGTTCGGCTGTTAGCGGGGGAGACGGTCAGCGCGAAAACCGCCACGCATCAACTGTTCGACGCCAAGCTGCAACTCTCTCCGTACTCCGACGGCGGTATCCCGCTGGCGGTGGCTGCGGTCGCCTCGCCGACGGGTGCGCGGTTGGCCGGCAAGCACGGCATCGGCTTGCTGTCCATCGGGGCGACGCTGACGATCGAGGGCTTCAACGCGCTCCAGTATCACTGGGACATCGTCGAAGAGCGCGCCGCGGCGTTCGGCACCCAAGTCGATCGCAAGAATTGGAGCCTGGTCGGGCCGTTCCACGTCGCCGAAACCGAAAAGCAAGCCCGCGAGGACGTGAAATTTGGCCTCGAGTCATGGTTCCGGTACTTCCAGAAGGTGGCCGCGTTCCCGCAGATGACCATGCCGGGCGAGCAGATCGACGAGATGATCGACGTCATCAACGACAACGGCGCGGGCGTGATCGGCACGCCCGAGCGGGCGCGGGAACAGGTGCAGCGGATGTGGGATCAATCGGGCGGGTTCGGCTGCATGCTGCAGATGGGTCACGAGTGGGCCAATCCGGCGGCGACCAAACGGTCCGCGGAATTGTTCGCCGCCGAAGTGGTGCCGCATTTTCAGGGTCAGGCGCAGCCGACGCTGGACGCCGCCGCGCGCGCCAGCGCGGCGCGGGAAGGTCTCGCGCAGTCGCAGAACCAGGCCGTCGAGCACATGACCAAGAAATATCAGGACGAAATCGCTTCGAAATAGCCAACTTTGGGCTTCAAGGCAGCGCGAATGAGCGCTGCGCTCATTCGCAGCCAATGGCCAGGTACCTCCCGCGCCTACCCGCGAGTCAGGTGCGGGCGCGGACGATTCGACTCCCAAGCAGCAGCAGCCAAACGATCGCGCATACGTAGAAGACCCTCTCTGACAGCCCTAACACCGGATGTGTAGGACTGCTGCTCTCGACGCCACCAACGAAGAGCAAGGTCGCTATGAGCGCCAGAACGCCCAGAACGAGGCTCAGCCTGCTGAGCGACGACCAGTGCGGTTCGCGCCGAAAACTCCGGGTGGCCAGGATCATGGCTATGGAGACGCTGAAGAAGGCCAGCGCCCCAAGGACGTTGTGGATCCGTCCGTGCACGGTGGGGACAGCCGCCGGCAGGTCGTCATGAAAGAAAGCAGCCAGGAAGCGCGCGGCGCCCCACACTCCAAGCAGGAGGAGGGTAGCCGGTGAGAGAAGACCAGCGTCGTGACCTCTGGCGACGATCCACACAAGGAGCAGGCTGCCGAGGCCGAGGCCCAGGAACCCGACAGTCATCAACCAGCCATACGGGCCGTTGGCATAGTCGCTTAGTTCATGCGTGACGGGATTAAAGCCCGTGGGCAGCAGGTGAAGCGTGATCGCCGCAACCGGGTAGAGCAGGATGAGCATCATGGCCCCCGGAGCCAGTCGGGTCAGCACCAGTTGTCTATGGCCCATTGCGCCAATCTCCTTCGTCCAGTCCGGTTGTCCCGTCCGACAGTGAACGCCAGTCGCACCTGGGGATGGTGGGCTACTCGGTCGCGGCCTTCTCGCTGGTCTCGATGACCGCGGTACCGTGCGCGGGTTCGATCTCGACTTCGAGAACCGTCGCAACGCGGCCGAACGACCAATAAAATCCCACAACCTGCAGAACCTCGACGATCCCGCGATTGCTCAGGATCTTGCGCACCGCGGCGAAGGTGTCGTCGTCGACAGTTGGGCTGCGTACAACTGCCGCAACGAATTTCGTGATCGCCTGATCGTCGGCCGAGAGCAGCGCTGAGTCAAAGTCCTGTTTGTGGATCGCTTCGCGGATCTGCGGGTCCACGCCCATCGCCTCGGAAATTGGTACGTGCTGAACGAACTCATATTCGGCACTGGTGACGGAGGCAGTCGTCAGGATGACCAGCTCACGCGAGCGGTGCGGCAATTCGAGCCCGGTGTATTGCGCCTCCCCCTGACGGATGAATGACTCGATGGTGGACTGCGAATACGACATCATGTCGAAGTTCAAATGCTCGGGCACCTGCGCGAGGAAATCCTGCAGCTCCTGAGGGAACGTCTTTCGGTCGGGGTAGGGAAATCGGGGCACGCTTCTCCTTCTCTCGTCTCAACCTGTCTCTGCGACTGTGTTCGTCGTCACATTTTTGGCGTACCGACGTTGTTGGGGCAACTAATGACCGCACGAGGCGTCTCCGCGACGATGAGGTGATCACTTCCGGCAAGACGGAGGGAGTTTGCGATGGGCACGACCGTTCTCCAGGTGGGTGACGTTCCGCCGCCGCTCGCCGAGGCGCTGACGGCGAAATACGACGCTCTGGTGCTGCCGATCACTGCGGGGCGTGAGGATTTCCTCGCCGAGCATGGTGCTTCGGTCAAAGCGATTGTCGATGCCGGCCAAGCCCCGGTCGACGCGGAACTGATGGGCGCATTGCCCAACCTCGGCGCGATCATCCATTACATGGACGGCTACGACACGATTGACATCGACGCCGCGCGTCGGCTGGGGATCGGCGTCAGCAACACAGCCGACGCGGTGAGCGACAGCGTGGCCGATACCGCGGTCGGGTTGATGCTCATGACGGTGCGCGGCTTCGGCGCCGCGGAGCGCTACGCGCGCGCCGGCCGCTGGTCCGTTGACGGGCCGTACCCATTGACTCAGGCAGTGACCGGATCGCGGGTGGGGATCCTGGGTCTGGGCCACATCGGTTCAGCGATAGCCCACCGGCTCACCGGATTTAACTGTGTCATCGCCTATCACAATCGCCACGAACTGCCCGGTTCGGGCTACCTGTACGCGCCGTCAGAAGTGGACCTGGCGAAATCCGTCGACGTGCTGGTGGTGGCGACAACCGGCCGCAAGGACGCCCCGCCCCTGGTGAGCCGCGACGTGCTGGAAGCCCTTGGCCCCGACGGTTACCTCATTAACATCGCCCGAGGCAGCGTCGTTGACGAGGAAGCTCTGGTGGAACTGTTGGCGCACGGACGGCTCGCCGGTGCCGGGCTCGACGTGGTCGCCCACGAACCGGATGTGCCGCAACAACTCCGCGAGATGGACAACGTCGTTGTGCTGCCGCACGTGCGCACCGCGACGGCACAAGCGCGCGCGGCGATGACCGCGCTGACCCTCCGCAATCTGGATGAGTACCTGACACACGGCACCCTCACCACCCCCGTCATTGCGCCGACGCGGTAAACACCCTGCCTCGCGACGAGGCCGCCACCGTATTTCGACCTCACAGCACTGATATGGAGGTTCCCGCCCGAGCGATCCTGCACGGCAAAGGCCACGATGTCTGCGAGATGGTCGAAGAGAATATTTCTCAAGGAAAGAAAACCCATGTCCAAACTTGACCCGCGCCAGACGCTGATCACGCTCCCGAACGAGATCCCTTGGCAGGTACCAGATGTGGCGCCGCCGGACAGCGTGGCGGAGGCCGTCCTGGTGGGCGCCGAGGAGCAAGAGGGCACTTACCTCGTGCTGATGAAGTGGTTTCCCGGCTGGATGAGCGCGCCGCACACCTACGTGACGGACCGCTTGTGCGTCGTCGTCTCCGGGGTGTGGTGGTGTAACAGCGGCCCGGATTTCGACCCGGGCAATGCGGTCCCGGTTTACCCGGGTGGTTTCGTGCGCCGGGTTGCAGGAACGCCGCATTACGACGGAGCGCTGGCCGGGGCCCCCGAACCCGCGGTCATCGCGGTGACCGGAACGGGGCCGGTCAGACAGGCGTGGGTGGACCCGGCGCAGCCGCCGCTGCGGCGATTATGAGGAGACAAGAGGAAGCGTTTGGCGACCGGCCTGCGCGGATCAAGAACCGTTGTTGTGACCTGCGCCTGCGCGTAGCGTTGTTCTGCCGTTAGTCTGGCCCGCCCGCTGACGAGAGAAGGTCCGGCATGAAGAGCGTTCGGCAAGCAACCCTCGACCTGTTTCGCACGCACGGGCTGACCACATGGTTCGGTAATCCCGGCTCGTCGGAGCTGACCCTTCTGGAGGACTTTCCGGACGATTTCCGCTATGTGCTGGGGCTGCAGGAGATGGTGCCGGTCGGGATGGCCGACGCCTATGCCCAGATCACCCGACGGCCCGCTGTGGTCAACGTTCACACCGCGCCAGGTATGGGCAACGCCCAAGGCGCGCTCTACAACGCATTCGTGAACAAGACCCCGTTGATCGTCACCGCAGGAAATCAGCGCCGCTTCATGCAAAACCAGTACTGTCTACTGACCAACATCGACCCGACGACGGTGCCCAAGCCATTCGTGAAGTGGGCGGCCGAACCGGCAATCGCGAGCGAGGCTCCCGCTGTGCTCGCTCATGCCATCCACCTGGCGACAACCCCGCCGATGGGGCCGGTGTTCGTGTCGTTGCCGATGGACGACATGCAGGCCGACCTCGATGACACCCAGGCCGCGGACGTTGCTGTGGTGCGCGACCGCAAAGTTACCCACGCGGTCGGCTTTCCGGCAGAGCTCGCCGAGCAGATCTGTGCGCGCATCGAGGCCGCAACCTCACCGGCGCTGATCGTGGGTGGCGATGTGGACCGCTACGACGCCTGGGATGCCGTGATCGGGTTGGCCGAACGCACCCAGTCGGTCGTGTGGACGGCCCCAATTACCGGGTGGAGTGGATTCCCCGAGAATCACCAGCTGTATCAGGGCCTGCTGCCGCCCGGTGCGGGCTGGGTCTCCCAAGCGTTAACCGGCCGCGACTTGGTGGTGGTGATCGGCGCACCGGTGTTCCGGTACTACCCGCGAGTCCCCGGACCCTATCTGCCCCAAGGCACAAGCCTGATTCACATCACCAACGATCCCGACGAAGCCGCCCGCGCACCGGTGGGGGACGCGATCATCGCCGACGTGCGCAGCGCCGCCCAGGCCCTGCTTGCTGCGGCCAAACCAACCCAGCGGTCCGCTCCACCGCCACGCGCCCCGATACCCGCCGTCGAGCACGCGAAAACACCGCTCAAACCCGAATCACTATGGGCGGCCGTCGGTCATGCCGCACCCGCAGACACGCTATGGGTTAGCGAGGCCGGCAGCAACGAGATCGCGATCACCACCGCCATTCGGCCCGCCAACCCGCTCTCGCACTTGACCGCCGCCGGCGAGGGACTGGGCTTTGGGCTGCCCGCCGCCGTTGGCGCTCAACTTGCCGCGCCGGATCGCCCCGTCGTGGCGTTAATGGGCGACGGCTCCATGCATTACGCGATCACCGCGTTGTGGACCGCGGCGCATTACCACGTCCCGCTGACCATCGTGGTCGCCTCCAACGCCGAATACGGCGTCCTCAAAGAGTTCGGCAAGTGGGAGAAGACCGCGGGGGTTCCCGGCCTGGACCTGCCCGGTCTGGACGTCGTAGGCACCGCGGCCAGCTACGGCGTGGACGCCCACGAAGCACACACCACCGATGAGGTCATCAAGCTCGTGGAATCGGGTATTGCCGATCGCGAACGACCAACCCTCATCAACGCGCGCACAACACCTGTCGACGCCTAAATCGTTGGCACCGTGTGGGATTGAACGCCCACATCGTTCAAAATAGCCAACTTTGGGCTTCAGGGCAGCGTGATCCCGAACCAGTCCCGAAGGACGCGACGAAGTTCGTCAACCTCGGGTTTCGGCGCCGACGAGGCCCACGCCACGTAGCCGTCCGGCCGGACCAGCAGCGCCACGGCCGACACGTCACCGGCGGCCAGGCTACCGGCAGCGACGGTAATCCGCTCTGCGACATCGGAAGTCATTGCCGCGACGACTGCGTCCTCGGTGAGGTCGATCAGCAGCGGACGACCGCTGCGCGCGAGCTCGGCCATCCGTCGTGTCGTTTCGCCGTTCCGCACAGCGAAATCGGGCACCCATCGCCCGGCCAGCGGATGCGCATCGGCACCCACGTCGTAACGATTATCGTTGCCGGACAACAGATCACTGAGCCGCTTAGCGTTGTTCGGATCCTCGAGAAACCCGGAGAAGAGGCCTCGCAGGGCGGTGACTTCTGTTCCGGGCCGCACCAGAGCCAGCTGGGCGCGGCTGTGCATGACGACACGCTCGCCGGCCGGCCGGCGCTCGGCCTCATAAGTGTCGAGCAACTTAGGATCAGCGCCACCGGCAATGACTGCGGCCAGCTTCCAGCCGAGGTTCACCGCGTCCTGCAGGCCAAGGTTCAGGCCCGGCCCGCCCAGCGGGGAGTGGACATGCGCCGCGTCGCCGACCAGGAAGACCCGACCCGATCTGTAGGCCGACGCGATCCTCGAGTTGATGCCGTAGAAGCGGCGCAGGTCTAATGGCGCGTCCGGCGAGACCGGTCGCAGCGGAACGTCGGCTCCGAGTACACGTTTCACGCTGGCCTCGATCTCGGCCAGGCTCACCGGCGTGTCGTCCTCGTCGTCGTCGATCCGGTCCTCTTGAGCCGATCGAGCCAGTTCCAAAGTGATGAGCATCGCCCTGTCGCCCATCCGACGGCAGGCGAACACACCGTGCTCGGCACGGTAGAACGGCGCGGGCGGGACACGACCCCAGCCGGGTATCTCGAGTGCGCCGGTGACCGGGTCGACCCAATCGTCGGGTGGCACCACCCCGAACGCCATCCGGGCTACCGCGTCATGGGAGGTCATTCCCGGAAAGTCGATGCCCGCGAGTTTGCGCGTCTGACTAGTACCCCCGTCCGCGCCGACGAGGTACTTCGCGGGCAGTTCATAGGGGCCATCAGGACCGTCCACCTGCACGACGACACCGTCGGCGTGCTGGTCGAATCCGACCAGTCGGTGTCCCCAGCGCAGATCGGCGCCGTCGTCGCGGACTCGCTGGGCCAGAATCTGCACCAGCCGGGGTTGTTGGACGGGGAACATGAAGTGCTGTGGATCCGGCACTCCCGTCAGATCCAGTGCCATGGCCGCGAACATCGCCCACGGAGACGGCTGAGGGGGATCGGGAGTTCCGGCCAGGACGCTGTAGAGGCCGCGATGGTCGAGCAGCCGAACCGCTTGACCGGTAATCCCATTCGCGCGCCGTTGCGGGTTGGGTCCGGCCAGCGGCTCCAGCACGACGGGCCGCATACCGGCCAATCCGAGTTCACCCGCCAGCATCAGCCCATTCGGGCCTGCACCGGCGATGACGACGGCATTCATTTAGCCCAGCTTAGTAGTCGGCTGCGGGCTATGACAAGCTACTTGATTACATCGACTGCAGGATCGCGGTCGCGACGGCAAGACCCAGTCCGATCACCGCCGGAGCCGAGTCGGACGCGCTGTCCGATGCCCGCACGTGAAAGCCGATGGCACCCAAGAGAAGTAGGGCCAGTCCAACGGCAGCAGCTATGCCGATCGGCGCCCACGACAGGCCCGCGAGAATGCCGGCGACACCGGCGAGTTCGAGCG
>DATFYT010000126.1:0-2799 GCA_035314925.1 Mycobacterium sp.
CAGAACATGAACATCGACATGGCCGCTCTGCAGGCGATAGTGGTAGAGCGAGGCATCTCGTTCGACGACTTACTCGAGGACGTCAAGGCCGCGGTGCTGAGCGCATACCGGCACACCGAGGGCCATCAGCCCGACGCGCACATCGACATCGACCGCAAATCGGGTTCGGTCCGCGTGCTGGCTCGCGAGCTCGACGAAGACGGCAACGTGCGCAAAGAATGGGAGGACACCCCGGAGGGTTTCGGCCGCATCGCCGCCACGACCGCACGACAGGTGATGCTGCAGCGGCTCCGGGACGCCGAGAACGAGCGGACCTACGGCGAGTTCTCCACCCATGAGGGCGAGATCGTCGCCGGCGTGATCCAACGCGACAGCCGGGCCAATTCGCGTGGTCTGATCGTCGTTCGGATGGGCAGCGAGACCAAGGGGTCCGAAGGGGTGATTCCCGCTGCTGAGCAGGTTCCGGGCGAGGCATACGAGCACGGCGACCGAGTGCGCTGCTACGTGGTGGGCGTCAGCCGCGGCGTGCGCGAGCCGGTGATCACGTTGTCGCGCACCCACCCCAACCTGGTACGCAAGCTCTTCTCGCTGGAAGTGCCCGAGATCGCCGAAGGCTCGGTGGAGATCGTAGCGGTGGCACGCGAAGCAGGTCACCGCTCGAAGATCGCGGTCGCGTCACGCGTTCCTGGTCTCAATGCCAAGGGCGCCTGCATCGGACCGATGGGTCAGCGGGTGCGCAACGTGATGAGCGAGCTGTCCGGGGAGAAGATCGACATCATCGACTTCGACGACGACCCGGCGCGCTTCGTCGCCAATGCGTTGTCGCCGGCCAAGGTCGTCTCGGTGACCGTGATCGACGAGAACGCCCGGGCCGCCCGCGTGGTGGTGCCCGACTTCCAGCTGTCGCTGGCCATCGGAAAGGAAGGCCAGAATGCGCGGCTGGCCGCCCGGCTCACCGGATGGCGGATCGACATCCGCGGCGACTCGCCCGACCAGGAGGCTGACCATCCCGAGCATGATGCGGCCCACGGGCTGGCTCACGATCACTAACGCGTCGACCACGCAGACCGTAGCCGTGCGGGGGGTTCTGACCACTGGTTGGGTGCGGGTAAACTAAGCCGTGATCCAGCGCGAGACTTCGGCCTCGGCGCATCGACGTACCGAAGGACCGGTGCGGACATGTGTCGGGTGCCGAAAGCGAGAGTTGGCCGTCGAACTGCTCCGAGTGGTTGCTGTGTCGGTCGGGAACGGTAAATACGCCGTGTCCGTTGACCCAGCGGGTACTCTGCCGGGGCGGGGTGCATGGTTGCATCCCGTTTCACAGTGCGTCAAAGAAGCAATTCGGCGGCGAGCTTTTGCTCGAGCGTTGCGCATCGCCGGCGCACCGGATACGTCAGCGGTGATCGAGCACATCGAGCTTTCGATGCGCCCGACTATCCAGCCAACAGAACAGGCAGCAAAGAACATGAGCACACCGTGAAGTCCCGATGACCATGCGTCATAGCTAAACCCGAGGCGCGGCCTACTACCGCTGTCGCCTCATAGACAGGAGATGTAGTGGCAGGCAAGGCCCGCGTACACGAGTTGGCTAAGGAACTCGGTGTTACCAGCAAGGAAGTACTCGCCCGGCTGAGCGAACAGGGCGAATTCGTTAAATCCGCATCGTCGACGGTAGAAGCGCCCGTCGCGCGTCGACTGCGTGAGTCGTTCGGCGGCGGCAAACCCGCACCGGAAAAGGCGGCCGGCAACGGCGCCGGCAGCGCCAAAGCCGCCGTCAAGGATGCCGCCCCGGCGCCGGCAAAACCCGCCGCGCCCAAGCCGGTGGCGCCACCGGCACCTACTCCGCCGGCGGAGCCCGCACCGCCAGCGCCGGCGCCGGCGCCCGAACAGCCGCAGGCCGGCTCGACGGACGCTCCGGCTCGCCCGGGACCGACCCCCGGTCCGCGTCCGGCGGCCCCCAAGCCGGCGGCACGCACGCCGCGCGTCGGCAACAACCCCTTCTCCTCAGCGCAACCGGTGGACCGGGCGATACCGCGTCCGCCGGCGCCACGTCCCGGTGGGACGCCGCGCCCCGGTGGTGCGTCGCCCGGCAACATGCCGCCGCGTCCGGCCGGAGCCGGTGCCGGTGGGCCAGGTCGCCCGCCGCGTCCCGGTGGCCCGCCGCGTCCCGGTGGTGCGCGACCCGGCGGCCCCGGCGGTCGGCCCGGAGCCCCGGCAGGTGGCCGTCCAGGCGGTGGTGGCGGCGGTAACTACCGCGGCGGCGGCGGTGGCGGCGGTGGCGTCGGTGCCCCACCCGGCGGTGGCGGCGGTGGCTTCCGCGGCCGTCCCGGTGGTGGTGGCGGCGGCGGACGGCCGGGCCAGCGCGGCGGTGCTGCCGGTGCGTTCGGACGTCCCGGCGGTGCGCCGCGACGTGGCCGCAAGTCCAAGCGGGCGAAACGCGCCGAATACGAGAACATGCAGGCGCCGGTCGTCGGTGGTGTGCGGTTGCCGCACGGCAACGGCGAGACGATCCGCCTGGCACGTGGTGCCTCGCTGTCCGACTTCGCCGAAAAGATCGACGCCAACCCGGCCTCGCTGGTGCAGGCGCTGTTCAACCTCGGCGAGATGGTGACAGCCACCCAATCGGTCGGCGACGAGACGCTTGAGCTGCTGGGCGGCGAGATGAACTACGTCGTCCAGGTCGTCAGCCCCGAGGACGAGGACCGCGAGCTGCTGGAGTCCTTCGACCTGACCTACGGCGAGGACGAAGGCACCGAGGAAGACCTGCAGACCCGGCCGCCGGTGGTGACCGTGATGGGT
>DATFYT010000127.1:0-2194 GCA_035314925.1 Mycobacterium sp.
TGGAGGAGGCGGGCGCCGAGAACTTCTTCTTGTTCGGTCTGAACGAGGAAGAAGTGGCCCGCGTCTACGCAGAGGGCCACCGCCCGTCGACGTACATCGACCGGGACTCCGAGCTCGCCGAAGTGCTCGACC
Source organism: Mycobacterium sp. (assembly GCA_035314925.1). Classification (GTDB taxonomy): domain Bacteria; phylum Actinomycetota; class Actinomycetes; order Mycobacteriales; family Mycobacteriaceae; genus Mycobacterium. Next base: position 133 of record DATFYT010000127.1, read on the forward strand.
TCATTGCCGACGGGCAATTCACCGACGGCGACACCGAGATCCTGCGTCCCGTCGTCGATTCACTGCGCTACCACGACCCGTTCCTGGTGCTCGCCGACTACCGCGCCTACGTGGACTGCCAGGCTGCTGTTGGCGACGCGTGGCAGGACGCGGAGGCGTGGTCTCGCATGTCGATTCTCAACGCGGCACGCAGTGGCAAGTTCTCCTCCGACCGCGCGATCGCTGAGTACTGCGAAGGAATTTGGGACGTGGCAGCGATGAAAGTGCAGCTGTGACGCTGGCGGTCAACGCAGCTCCCAGACCGCGGTAACCGAAAAGCTTACCGTTTGTTGCCCGGGCTCCAGCGGAACAGCGGACGCCATCCCACCCCGCATCGGCGCGGGTACCGGGGGCGTCGCGCCCGACGTTTCCGAGATCGACAGGATCTTGCCCAGTCCCAGCCCGGACAGCTGCGCGTACTGCGCGGCCCGGTCTTTGGCGTCGGCAAAAGCGTGCGCTCGCGCATCTTTCACCAGCTGCGAATCATCGGCGATGGAGTAGCTGACCGAGTTGATCCGGGTCGCGTCGCCGCCGGTTCCGACGATGACGGCCAGCAGGCGCGACGCGGTGCCGGCGGGGTGGATCTTGACCCGGATCGAGTTGGCGGCCCGATACCCGGTGATGGTGCCGCCGGCATTGTCGTATTGCGGTTGCAGGCTCACATCGGTGGTGCTGATGTCCTTGCGGTCGACGCCGGCGTTGGCCAGCGCATCGATGACCGCCTGCTGGCGGTTGTTGGTCTGATCCATCGCCGCGGTGACGTCGCGGGCGGTGAACTCGATGCCGACATCCGCGGTGAGCGTGTCCGGCACGCCTTGTACGTGGCCGGAGCCGACGACGGTCACCTGGCGCGGGTTGTCGCCGACCCGTTCCGGGCTGTGGTCGCAGGCCGATGCCGCTGCGGCGAGACCCAATGCGAGCACGAGACGAATCGGCGCTTTGGCGCGTTGGCTGATGGGCATGCTTGGCACCCTAGTCGCGGATGACGGGCACCGAGTTGGCGTCGCCGTTCAGGGCGCTGTGCCGGCGGCCCCACATCAGGTAATAACTCAGCGCCACCGCCAACCATCCGCTGAACGCGATCCAGGTGTACCAATGCAGGCTGAACAGGATGTAGGCGCAGGCCGCGATCGACAGCACCGGGGTCACCGGATAACCGGGCACTTTGAAGCCGCGCGGCAGATCCGGCTCCTGAATTCGCAGGACGATCACTCCCGCTGACACCACGATGAACGCCGTCAGCGTGCCAATCGACACGATTTCGGCCAGCCGGTCCAACGGTACGACTGCGGCCAGCGCCGCCACCGCGAACGCCACGATCATGGTGTTCTGCACGGGCGTCATTGTGCGCGGATTCACCTTCGCGAACGTCGCCGGCAGCAGTCCGTCGCGGCCCATCGAGAACAGGATCCGGGTCTGGCCGTACAGCGTCACCAGCGTCACGGAAAATATCGAAATCACCGCTCCCGCAGCCACAATGGTGCTGCCGGCAGTATTGCCGGTGATGTGGTCCAAGATCACCGCCAGCACCGCTTGTTCACCCTTGAAGTCCTGCCAGCGCTGTGCACCGACGGCGGCGACCGAGACGAGCAGGTGGATTGCCGTGACGATCAGCAGGGCGGCGATGATCGCGCGCGGCATGGTGCGTTGCGGGTCCTTGACCTCGTCGCCCGCGGTGGATACCGCGTCGAGACCGATATAGGCGAAGAAGATCGTGCCTGAGGCCAAGCTGATGCCGGATACGCCGAAAGGCGCCAGATCCTTGAAGTTGCCGGCGTTGAACGCGGTGAACGCAATCGCCGAGAACAACACCAGTACGCTGATCTTGATCACCACCATCACGGCATTCGCCTTGGCGGATTCGCTTGCACCCCGGATCAACAGCAGCGCGCACATCGCCACCAGCGCTATCGCCGGCAGGTTCACGACGCCGGGTTCTGTGTCCCACGGCGCCGCTGAAATAGCATGTGGGAGAACAAAACCAAAGACGTTGTCAAGAAACTTGTTGAGATACTGGCTCCAG
>DATFYT010000128.1:0-5295 GCA_035314925.1 Mycobacterium sp.
AGCGGGTGCACCAGATGGAAAAAGGGGCCGGATAATGCGCTTCCACCAGCACCTATGCGCTGGCAGAAATGGCGGTGGCGGAGGGATTTGAACCCTCGGACGGGGGTTACCCGTCACACGCTTTCGAGGCGTGCTCCTTAGGCCGCTCGGACACGCCACCGCCGGACAGCTTACCCAACGCCGGCTTGCTCACCCCAATCGCTGGCGAGCGAAGAAAACCTCCAGCAGAGCAGCGCATTCGTCGGCCAGCACCCCGCCGCGCACGCTCGGGCGGTGATTGAGCCGCCGGTCGCGGACCACGTCCCACAGCGAACCGACCGCTCCGGTCTTGGGTTCCCAGGCCCCGAACACCAGGCGGTCGACCCGCGCCATCACCAGTGCGCCCGCGCACATCGTGCATGGCTCGACGGTGACTGCCAGCGTCGCTCCGGTCAACCGCCACCCGTCGCCGAGGGCGTTGGCGGCCGCCCGCAGGGCCAGGATCTCGGCGTGTGCGGTCGGGTCACCCAATGCCTCACGCGCATTGACCGCGTGGGCCAGCTCAGTTCCGTCGGCGCCGAGGACCACCGCGCCTACCGGGACGTCACGCGGGCCGGCAGTAGCGGCGACCGCCAGTGCGGCACGGATCAGGTCTTCGTCGGACCTCACCGTCCGAGACGGTCGATCACCGCCGAGAGTTCCTCGGCGAAGCCCATCTCGCGGGCGATGCGGCCGAGCTGCTCGTCGGCGTAAAGATCGGTTTCGTCGAGAATGACGCCCAGCACCGCCTCGGGCAGCCCGACATCGGAGAGCAATCCAAGATCACCCTCCTCGAACGGGTCGGCGTCCACCAGATCCTCCGGATCGATGTCGGCGTCCAGGTTGTCCAGCACCTCGGCGGCGATGTCGTAGTCCAGGGCCGCGGTGGCGTCCGAAAGCAACAGCCGGGTTCCCGACGGGGCCGGCCGCACGATGACGAAGAATTCGTCGTCGATGTCGAGCAGTCCGAAAACCGCGCCGGCGCTGCGCAACTCACGCAGCTCGGTTTCTGCGGCGGACAAGCTGGTCAGGGCTTTTGCCGGCATGGCAGAACAGCGCCATTGACCGTCCTCGCGCACCACGGCCACACCGAATCCATCCGGCGTGTCCGCCTGCGCGGAAGCCCGCTGTGCTCCCATGGGCGCTTACGCTAGTCCCGCTGGAGCCCGTTGACCAGCAGATCGGCGTCGCGTCGGCCGCCTATCGGGCGTCGGCTATCCGGGCGAATATGCCAACCTTGTGGGGTGGCTAGCCCTGTTTTCAAGACACCGGTGTGCGTGCTAGGCCTGGGCCTGATCGGGGGTTCGATACTGCGGGCGGCGACGGCGGCCGGCCGCGAGGCCTTCGGATACAACCGCTCGGTCGAAGGGGCCCAGGCGGCCCGGTTCGATGGCTTCGACGCCACGACGAACCTCACCGAGGCGCTGACCCGCGCCGCCGATACCAGCGCGCTGATCGTGCTGGCCGTGCCCATGCCGGCGTTGCCGATCCTGCTCACCCACATCAGCGAATCAGCCCCTGACTGTCCGCTCACCGACGTCACCAGCGTCAAAAGCGCGGTGCTCGACGAGGTGATCGCGGCCGGTCTGCAGGCGCGGTTCGTCGGCGGGCATCCCATGGCGGGGACGGCACACTCGGGTTGGGCCGCCGGCCATGCCCGGCTGTTCACCGGTGCGCCGTGGGTGATCAGCGTGGACGACCACGTCGACGCCGCGGTCTGGTCGATGGTGATGGAGCTGGCGCTGGACTGCGGGTCGGTGCTGGTGCCGGCCAGGTCCGACGAACACGACGCCGCAGCGGCGGCTATCTCCCACCTGCCGCATCTGCTCGCCGAAGCGCTGGCGGTCACCGCGTCTGAGGTTCCGCTGGCCTTCGCACTGGCCGCAGGGTCGTTCCGGGACGGCACGCGGGTGGCGGGCAGCGCACCGGATCTGGTGCGGGCCATGTGCGAAGCCAACTCGGGCCAACTGCTGCCGACGGTCGACCGGGCCGTCGAGTTGCTCACCGAAGCCCGGGAGTCGCTGGCGCACAACAACTCCGTCGCCGAGCTCGTCGAGGCCGGGCACGCCGCACGCACGCGCTACGACAGCTTCTCGAGGCCGGAAATCGTCACCGTGTTCGTCGGCGGAGAGAACTGGCGTCAGGAGCTCGCCGCCGCGGGTCGCGCCGGCGGGGTGATCAGATCCGCTCTGCCAAGCCTGGGTAGTCCACAATGAACCCGTCGGCGTCGACGGTCAGCGTGACCTCGGACACCGGCGAGTGCACCTTGATCCCCTCGGCACTGCCCGGGGCTGGACTGCTGTAGCTGACCACCGCTGAGGTCAGCGCCATCTCCGGCAGCCGCACGTAAATGGTCGGCACGGTGACCGAGTCGGCCCGTTCCATCAAGCCGCAGCGGCGGATGGGCAGCGCATTGAAGAACGGGCTGAAGACCACATCGATGTCCAGGGCGCCGTCGTAGGCCGCCCGAGACTCGCCCTGATGGTCGGTGACCATCCACATGTTTTCCTCGTCACGGGCAACGGCGAGCTGCCGCTCCCGCTCGGCGAGCGTGACGGTCATCCCGAGCCGCTTGATCGCGCCGCGATCGTCGGTCTGCAGGTCGTAGTAGGCGGCGAACGCCGGGTTGGTGTCCGTGGCGGCCGCCACGATGCGGCCGTTGGCCTTGATTCGCTTGCCGGACAACTGCACTCGTACCGATTCCATTCGCCTGGCGTCGTAGGCGCGCCACGTCAACATCGTCGACCAAGAGTTCGGCGTCGCATCCGAGGGGGCTAAGCTCACGGGTCCACGTTAGGCGACAGCCCGGGTGATTTCGAGGCGTATTGCATCACGTCTGAACCACCCGGTGGCTTCCGTCGCAACCGACCGGTACCGGGGACCGAAGCCCAGATCGCGAAGCCCAGCGCGGCGTCAAGGAGCAACGCCAGCGCCGCCACCATCAGCGCACCGACCAGAGCGATGTGGAATTGGCGCACCTTGATTCCGTCGATGAGATACCGGCCCAGCCCGCCCAGGCTGGCGTAGGCGGCCACCGTCGCGGTGGCGACCACCTGCAACGACGCGGTGCGCAGCCCACCCAGAATCAGAGGCAACGCGTTGGGCACCTCAACGCGCAACAGCACCCGCATCTCACCCATCCCCATCGACCGGGCAGCGTCGATAACGGTGCGGTCCACGGCGGAAATGCCGGCGTACGTGCCGGCCAACAGCGGTGGAATGCCCAGCAGCATCAGCGCCACAATCGGGGGCACCAGGCCCAGCCCCCACAGCAGTACGGCCAACAACAGCACACCCAGCGTCGGCAGCGCGCGAAGCGCGTTGACCAGGCTCACCACCACGAGCGTGCCGCGGCCGGTATGGCCGACGAGCATGCCGATCGGTATGGCGATCAGCGCCGAAACCGCCACCGCCGCCGCGGTGTACTCGAGGTGTTCCAAGGTGCGGGCCGCCAGCCCGACCGGGCCGGTCCAGTTGGCGGCGGTGAACAAATACGACAGCGCCTGTTCGAAGAAGCTCACCGCGAGCCCCCCACCACCGGGGCCGTCAGCAGCCTGCGGCCGGGACGCGACGCTCGGTTCCACGGCGTCGCCAGCCTTCCGGCCAGCATGATCAGCATGTCGACAACGAACGCGAGGATCAGGATGGCGATGATCCCCGCGACGATCTGGTCGCTCTTGTTCGCCTGGTAGCCCTCGGTGAACCAGGTGCCCAGGCCGCCGATGCCGATCACCGCACCCACCGAGACCATCGAGATGTTGGTCACCACCACCACCCGTAGCCCGGCGACGAGCAGCGGGATCGACAGCGGCAGCTCAACTTTGAGTAGCCGCGTGATCGGCCGGTAGCCAAGTGCGCTGGCCGCGTCACGCACCTGCCACGGCACCGCGTCCAGCGCCTCGAACACCGCCCGCACCAACAGCGCGGTGGTGTACAGCGTCAGCGCGACGATGACGTTGGCCTCGTCCAGGATTCGGGTCGGAATGATCAACGGCAACACCACGAACAGCGCCAGCGACGGGATAGTGAACACCACACTGGCGGTCACCGTGGTCAGGCGCCGCAGCACGGCTCTGCGCCACACCAGCACACCCCACGGCAGCGCGATCGCCAGCCCGGCCAGCACAGGCACCAACGACAGCCGTAGATGGATCACGGTCAGCATCCATGCCGACGGGAGGTGAGTGAGTAGATAGTGCACGACTAGTCCTGCGATTGGGATTCCAGCGCGGCCACCACATCGGCGGCCCGCACTCCCCCGATGACCTTGCCCGCCTCGTCGACTGCCACCCCCATCGCTGCCGGCGACGACAGCGCGGCATCCAGCGCCTGGCTCAGGTTGGCGCCCGGACGGAACAGCGAGCCCACCGACGTCACACTGTCGCGCAACGACGCGCCGCCGCGGTGTTTGCGCACGCCGTTGGCGTCGATCCATCCCAACGGTGCACCGTCGGCTTTGACGATCAATGCCCAGCCGTCGCGAAGTTGCGCATCCGCGACCGCCGACTCGGCGATCTGGTCGACGTCGTGCACCGGCAGCTGTGTCGCGTCCAAGAACTGCAACCACCGATAGCCGCGACCGACGCCGATCATCCTCGACACAAAATCGTTGGCTGGACGCGACAGTAACCGCGCGGGCTCCTCGTATTGCTGCAGCGAACCGCCCGGTCCGAAGAGCGCGACCCGGTCGGCGAGCCGAACGGCCTCGTCGACGTCGTGCGTGACGAACACAATAGTTTTGTGTAGTTCGGCTTGCAGCCGCAGTATTTCGCGCTGCAGCTCGTGGCGAACTATCGGGTCCACAGCCGAAAACGGCTCGTCCATCAACAAAATCGGCGGATCGGCGGCCAACGCGCGGGCGACGCCGACACGCTGCTGCTCGCCGCCGGAAAGCTGCGCGGGATAGCGGGTCGCCAACTTGGCGTCCAAGCCGACCCGCTCCAACACCCCGTAGGCGGCCTTACGGGCGGCCCGGCGCGATTGGCCTTTGAGCACCGGCACCGTTGCGACGTTGTCGATCACCCGTTGGTGGGGCATCAGGCCCGCGCCCTGAATCACGTAGCCGATGCCGAGGCGCAGTTGCACCGGATTGACGCTTGCGACGTCGGCGCCGTCGACCATGATGGTGCCCGACGTCGGCTCGACCATCCGATTGATCATCCGCATCGACGTGGTTTTGCCGCAGCCGGAGGGACCGACGAAAACGGTCAACGTGCCCTCGGGGACATCCAGGTTCAGGTTGTCGACGGCGACGGTGCCGTCGGCGTAGACCTTGCA
>DATFYT010000129.1:0-4757 GCA_035314925.1 Mycobacterium sp.
ATGCCGGCGAAAGCGCCCGAGCGTCCATTGACGCTGTCGCCGAACGCATCTGCCAAACCGCGAGTATGTGGCATGAGGAACCGCCCGAGTCGTTTGGCTGGTCCTCGAGCATCTCGTGAACGGTCTGAGCCTCCGGATGCACCCCCGCACGTTTCGCAGAAATGGTCCGGGTCTGGCTCCCGCCGACAAAGTCTTTCTGACCTCGGCAGTTGAACGGCCGGGCAACAGTGGTGGCCCGATCGTCGCACAGGACGGGCGCGTGATCGGCATCGTGGTCGACCACACGCGCGGAGGGCGCCGGGCCTACAAGCACACGCCCAGAGTCGGAAACCGATTCGCAACGGCAGCCGAGTTCTGCGGAATCGTCGCCGTTCTACCGTGGCATCCCCGCCGGTGAAGTGGTTGAAGCGATTGAGCGGCTTGGGATCACCGACCTTGCGGTACTTGAGAATCCGGTCTAGACGTGGTGCGGCGGATCTGGCGCGTTCATTGCGGGCTCCAGGTAAGCGTCAGCGTTGCCAGCTTCAGGTGACTCTGTCAGTCTGATGGGTTACCGGTGTAGGCGACGATATGACTGGAGATTTATCAGTTTCATGACCGAGGACGACGCGTGGTCGGATCTGCCGGTTGAGTCGGAGTTCACCCGCGAACAGCGTGATGCTGACGAGGACGGTCTGCGGGCGGGTGTGAGCGGGGTGGCCGGCGGGTGTGTGGAGGAGTTGCTCGCCGCGGTGGCCAGGTTCGCCGCGCAGGCGATCCCGGGAGTTGATGGGGTCGCCGCTGTCGCGGGGGTGAGGTGTCCGCACGACGGTGCGCCGCCGCGGATACAGTCGTGGACGGCCACCGCGGAATTTGCCCGTCAGATCGGCACGGTGCAATACGAGACCTTCCACGAGGGGCCGTGCGTGAGCTGTATTCAGATGCGGTGCCCGGTGGTCAGCGGATCGTTGGGCAGTGACCAACGATGGCCCCGGTTCGGCGGCCGGGTCGCTCGCATGGGTGTGCATTCGGCGTTGTCGTTGCCGCTGCTGATTACCGAGCAGGTGGTCGGTGCAATCGACTGCTTCGCTTTCGATCGCAACGTTTTCGATGAGCACGCGGTGCGTCTGGGTGCCCAGTTCGCCGGGCTGGCCGCGGTGTCGGTGTACAAGGCGCAGCTGTTGGTCAAGGCGTGGGACAGAGCCGAGCGGCTGACCCGGGCCTCGGAGCATCGGCCGGTGATCGATCAGGCGATCGGCATCATTCGCGCCCGCACCGGCGTCAGCACCAACGACGCATTCGACCGGCTGCGACAGATCAGCCAATCCGAGAACGTCAAACTGCACATAGTCGCGCAGCAACTAGTTGAAGAGGCGGTACGCCGCGCCCACGCCCGGCACAGCCAGACCTAACGTGTGCTCCAGGTCAGCGGCAGGCTTGCCAGTGTCTCCGCACCCCTGGGATCGATTTTCGGCGTAAAACCCTGTGCCAGTTCGAATTCGGAAATCTGTTTGAGCCACTCTTCGATGAGCACGGTTAGTGCCGTCCGTGCCAGGTGAGCACCGGGACAGCGGTGCGGGCCGCCGCCGAAGCCCCAGTGCCGCCGCCGCGCCCGAGCTGGTTTAGGTGGCGGTTTGCCGGTGTTGGTCTTCGGCGCTGGTCTGGTGGCGCGGCGCGGTTTCGCCGAGGAGCGCCTAACTCCGGTTTGCCTGGCGCCGAAGGCAGGCGCATAGCCGTCGGGCTCGACCCACCCCGGCACAACGGCCCTGACAGCTCTTTCTTCGCTTCCGCGGCACCGCCCTCCGCGTCGCGCATTGTGCACCGGCACATGCTTGCCGGCAATTAGGTGCTCAGGTATCCAGCCGCAAGACGGGCAGACATGCCATTCGCGTGGTCCGCCGTTCCGCGAGGGCCTTGCTTTCCGCCCTCGCGCGTCACTCCCCATGAATGGGACGCTACTAAAGCGCGTTGTTCACGGTGGTTCTCCCGCTACAGCCCTGCTGTCTGCACCGGGATCGAGGTGCGCGCAGCGCAACGGCACCCGCGCAACTTCGCGCGGCCGCACGCCGCGCTGACCAAGGATGCCGACGGCCGCAACGTCACACCCGCGTTGTGGTTGATGTCCGTTATGGTCCCAGGCCGCCCCGGCGCGCACGTTCGGCAAAGGCATCGATTGCGGCGATGACCTCTGGCGAGCGCCAGACGCGGCTGCGTGGACCCGAACTGGTCTCGAGGATGATCCCTGCCTCCGACAAGGGTTCGAGGTACCGGCGCGCGTGCTTCGACTCGATACCCAACTCCTCGGTCAGCAATGCCGTATTGATGACCGGGCGGCGCAGTAGAAGATCGGCGATCTCCCACACGGCGGAGTCGCTACGTGCGGTGATCTTGTCGTTCCACGCCGCGCGGACGGCGTGCAAATTACTCACCAGCTGACGACCGTTGAAGACCGCCGCGACAGCCGCCTCTGAAACGCGGCGGACGATCGGGGCCGAGTCGCCCTCGCGGTAGGCGGTCAGCGCGGCGAAGTAGGAGTCAGTGTCGGTCAATAGCCCAGCCGACACCGGGACGGTGACGTTTCGCGTCAATCCCTTGCGGCGCAGCATCGCCTGGATCAATGCCCGGCCGGTGCGACCATTCCCGTCGGCGAAGGGGTGGATCGTCTCGAACTGAGCGTGTGCCAGCGCGATCTGCGGTAGCGCGGGAATGTCGTCGCGCTGCGCGAAGCGGAGCAAGTCGTCGATGGCTGCTAAGACGCGGCTGTGGTGCGGCGGCACGAACATGGCGCCGCGCGGACCGTGGGTGCCGCCGCCGATCCAGACTTGCTCCTCGCGCCAGTGGCCGGCGGATTTCGGGTCGACGTCGCGCATCAGCGCCTCGTGCATCGCCAGGATCGCGGCGTCGTCGATGTTGTCCGCGAGGTTGATCGCGGCGATCATTGCTGCGGTGTTGGCGACAATTACTTTGGCGTTGGCGGTCGTCTTGGCTCCCGGCAGCTCGGCCTCGGCAATGGCCCGCGCCGATGCTGTCAGGTTCTCGATGTTGGAACTGGCTGCCGACTCGGTCCGCAGCAGGACCGACGAGAACGGCGCGATCTCGCCGCCCAGCTCAGCGTCGAATCGGGTGACCTCGCTACTGGCGTCCTCGGCGTCAGCGAGCGCGTCGGACGGCAGGCTGACGGTCAGGTCGGCGATGTCGGCGCTAATCGCCGCCTTATAGTTGCCCCGCTGCTGTTGCGCCGCGCGCACATATGCCGCGTCGGGCGAGATGTCCCAGGCCAGCGTCTCGTACTTGATGGCGGTGCCGGTAAGTGGGGCCACTCCACCACTTTACACCCACTTAGATAAATAAGTGGGTGTAAGAGCCACTGTTACACCCACATGTCCACGCTCAAACTGACCCACTACCGTCGTATTCCAAGTATGCGCGGTGCGTCGCATCGCGCAGAATCCATGGGGCCAAAATGGGGCCAAGCCTGTGGTCCAGGTATTCCAGCGCGTCCGGCTGGTCGGCATTAGCCTGCTCTGACCAGTTGAAACACATTCGCGTAGGCCGGAACTCCGCCTGAAAAGCGGAAGGTCCTGGCCGAGGCTTCTACACCTACGTGTAGCTGATCGCATCGAAGGGAGACGAGCCGGGATCGCTAGGAATCCCTGATATCGCATGGGCCACTGGATGCTGAATAAGGCCGCGTTCTCGTTAGCGCCCGGCTCCCTTCCCGGGGCTCTGCGAGACCGACAAAATTCTTGGGCAAGCACTGAGATGGTCCAACCAAGATCATCACCGTCGCGCGTTAACCCCTCTGTCGCGCTTCATCACGCGGCCGAAGTAAGCCGCCGCATTATTTGACGACGGGTTGCTTTCGGGGCGATAGAGTTTCTGCCATGACGACGATGTCCGAGCAGGAGCGATCCGAGCGGTTCGAGGCGCAACGGCAGCGCATCCGCGAGCAGTACCTGCGTCCCGCCGACGAGCGCTCGGCCTCGTCGGCACGGGGTTTGCACCACACCGCCCTGGTGAGCAGCGACGTCGAGCAGACCGTCCGGTTCTACCAGGATCTGCTCGAGTTTCCGCTGACCGAACTGATCGAGAACCGTGACTATCCCGGCTCGTCGCATTTCTTTTTCGACATCGGCAATGACAACCTGCTGGCGTTCTTCGACTTTCCCGGCCTCGATCAGGGCCCCTACCAGGAGGTCCTCGGCGGGCTGCACCACCTCGCGATCAGCGTGGAGCCGTCGCGCTGGGAGCGGTTGCGGGACAAGCTCACCGCGGCCGGCGTGGAGTTCGCCGAGCACAGCGGCGTCTCGCTATATTTTCGGGACCCGGACGGGGCCCGCATCGAACTGATCGCCGATCCGCTTGGGGAGATGTACGGCAGCAAGGTGCTGTAGCGCGTCAGATCGGCAGCGGGAGAATGCGGCTCATCACGTCGAGCGGTTCCGCTGCCGGGTCGTCGGCCATACCGCTCGCCCGCCACGCGATGTGCATATCGGGCCGCACCAGCACGCAGCCGTCTTCGCCGACCTCGCGTGCCCGCAGTCCTCGTAGAGATCCAACGTGTCGTCACCTTCGACGCTGGTATAGACAGAGATTCTCCGAAACGGCAAATTGCGAACTGTAAATCCGTCGGCTAAATGGTTCTCATCCTGACTGGTTGCCGGTTCGCGTCATCTGCTGACCGTGGGGGAGCGTCGGGGCAGTTGCCACGGTGCCCGACCCGTTGGGTGTACTGGCTGGAGAACGGGCCACAGCACTGTTACGTCGCGTAACACAGC
>DATFYT010000130.1:0-8129 GCA_035314925.1 Mycobacterium sp.
AGGGGTCCGCGAACCCCGCAAGCTCTTGCGGACATGCTCGCGCAGTTCCTCGGGGTCGGGGTCGGTGCCAACGGCCGGCACCACCACCGCGACGATCGCCTGTCCCCACTGCGGATCCTCGATGCCGACCACGGCCACGTCGCGCACATGGGCGTGCTCGATCAGCACGTCCTCCAGCTCGGCCGGGGCGATGTTCTCGCCACCCCTGATGATGGTGTCGTCGCTGCGCCCGCCGATGAACAAGTAGCCATCGTCGTCGAGTGTGGCGATGTCCCTGGTCGGAAACCATCCTTCGGCGTCCAGCACCGAGCCGATCCCGGTGTAGCGGCCGGAGACCTGCTCGCCGCGAACGAACAACTCGCCGGTCTGCCCCGGCCCGAGCACCGTGCCGTTTTCGTCGCGGATCTGCAGCTCGATGCCGGGCACTGGTTGACCGACCGAACCCAACCGCTTGACCACCGCGGTATCCGATGCAGCTTGGGCCAGCCGGTGATCATCCGGGGTCAGCACAGCGATCGTCGAACTCGTCTCGGTCAGGCCGTAGGCGTTGACGAACCCCACCTCCGGCAGCAGCTCGAGGGCGCGGCGCACCAGGGGCAACCCGACTTTCGAGCCCCCGTAGGCCAGATTGCGCAGCGACGGCAATTCATGACCGCCGCCCTCCAGCACGGTCACGATGCGGTCGAGCATGGTGGGCACCACGGTCGCGGTGGTGACGTGCTCGGCGTTGATCAGCCGGACCCATTCCTGCGGATCGAAAGTGGGCAGGTAGACCATCTTCCGGCCGGCGTACAGGTTCGACAGCGCCGCGCTGACACCCGCGACGTGATACGGCGGCACACAGATCAGCGCCGCGTCGGTCGGCTCGGCGGAATCGAATTCGACCGATCCGGTGATGTAACTGGTCAGGTTGTTGTGCGTGAGTTCGACGGCCTTGGGCTGCGACGTGGTGCCCGACGTGAACAGCACGATCGCCACCGCATCCGGGTCGGCAAACTCCGCCGCCGGGTCGGCGTCACGGGCCGCCGCCAAAAACTCGTCGGAATCGATGACATGCTGAACGGCCCCGCCGTTTTCGGAGCCCAGCATGTCGCGGTACCGGCTGTCGACGACCACCAGCGGTTCGGGCAGCCGCCCGACGAGGGCCTGAATGCCCTCGGCGGAGAGGCGATAGTTGATCGGCGTGAACGCCAGCCCGGCGCGCGCCGACGCGAAGATCAGCAGCGGCAGCATCGCTCCGCCGGTGCCCACGTAGACGACATGGTTGGCGTTCGATCCCGCGATGACGCCGGCGCCGCCGTCGGCGAGATCGCTGAGCTCCTGCGTGGTCAACCGGGTGTCGCGCGAGACGACGGCTGTGCGATCGGGGTTGCTCGCCACAGCCATCTCGAGAAGTAACGAAATGCTCATCCTCGAACTCTCTGTGGTTCACCCGTTACAAAAGCCGCCGAAAGTGTCACGCTCTGGCTGTAGTTTAGATCATGCAACTTGTTACTCGTGATCGCGGTCAGGTCCCGGTCCAGCGGGCGGGACGCTTCTCCGCGAAGGCGATCGCGCCTTCCTTGGCGTCGTTGGAGGTGAACACCGGCGTCAGGATCTTGTTCTGTTCGGCGAACATGGTCTCCGGGCTCCAGCCGCGGGACTCCACGATGATCCGCTTGGTGGCGGCCACGGCAAGCGGCCCGTTGGCGGTGATCTTCTCGGCCAACGCGATCGCGGCCTCGAGCGCGCCTCCGGGCTCGGCCAGCACATTGACCATCCCCAGCGCGTGCGCCCGCTCCGCGGTGAAGTTTTCGCCGGTCAGTGCCAGCTCCATCGCGATGGCAGCCGGGATGCGCGCCGGGAGCCGCAGCAATCCCCCGCCGCCGGCGACAAGGCCGCGTTTGACCTCGGGAATGCCGAACGCCGAGTCCTTCGATGCCACGATCAGGTCCGTGGCCAGCTCCAGCTCGGTGCCGCCGGCCAGCGCGTAGCCCTCGACGGCGGCGATCAGCGGCTTGACCGGTGGACGCTCGGTAAAGCCCATGCCGCGGCCCTCGACGACGGGAACCTCGCCGCGGGCGAACGCTTTGAGATCCATGCCCGCGCAGAACGAGCCACCCGCGCCGGTCAGGATGCCCACCGAAAGGCCCGGGTCGTCGTCCAGCCGGTCCACCGCGTCGGCCAAACCTCGGGACACCGCGTAGTTGACCGCGTTCTTGGCCTTCGGCCTGTTGATGGTGATGATCAGGATCCGGTCTCGCTGCTCGACGAGGACTTCGGGTTCTTTGTTGTCGGCATCTTCGCTCACGGTGTTCACAGCGCTGCCTCGCTCCTTCGTTGAATTCATGACCGCTGTTGGGGAGATGGTATCGAGGCGCAATGCGTCGAAGACTCTGAGCTAGCATCAACGCGATATACGCGCTCGACCCCAGGGGAATGCGTTGATGGCAATCGATATCGAACAGACTGAGATTTCCAAGTGGGATCCCGGGCTCACCGAACGGGTGATGGGGTGGATCCGTCCGTTCATCAAGGGCTACCACCGCGCCGAAATCCGTGGGCTGGAATCCTTCCCCGCGGGTGGCGCGCTGGTGGTGTCCAACCACTCCGGCGGGCTGTTCCCGATGGACGTTCCGGTGTTCGCCACCGGTTTCTACGAGAAGTTCGGCTACGACCGGCCGGTTTACACCCTGAGCCACGACATGCTGTTCAACGGCCCGCAGGGCGAGTTCCTCATCCGCACCGGCTTCATTCGCGCCAACCACGAAAACGCCGACGAGGCACTGCGATCCGGCGGTGTGGTGGTGGTGTTCCCCGGCGGTGACTACGACGTCTACCGACCGACGCTGTCGGAGAACATCGTTGATTTCGACGGACGGACCGGATACGTCCGAGCAGCGCTGAACGCCGGGGTTCCGATCGTGCCGACGGTCGCCATCGGTGGTCAGGAGACCCAGCTCTACCTTTCCCGCGGCGAGGGACTGGCCAGGGCGCTGCGGTTGGACAAGCTGATGCGGGTGAAGATCCTGCCGATCTCGGTGGGCTTCCCGTTCGGGCTTTCCGCGGTGTTGCCAGTCAACGTTCCGCTGCCGACCAAGATCGTGATGCAGGTGCTGGACCCGATCGACGTGACAGCGGAGTTCGGCGCGGACCCCGACATCGACGCGGTCGATGCCCACGTGCGCCGTGTCATGCAGAAGGCGCTCGACAAGTTAGCCAAAGAGCGCCGCCTCCCGGTAATCGGCTAGTAGCGTAGCGGCGATGGCACCGCTCGGCCTGCTGGCCACCATGGTTCGCGCGGGAATCATCGCACCCCTGAGACCGGACAAGTATCTGCGCATCGCCGCCGTTGTACGTCGCGAAGGCCTCGCCGTCACAAGCGGTTTCGCGATGTCAGCCCAACGCTGCCCGAACCGCCCGGCACTGGTCGACGAGATCGGGGCACTGACATTCCGTGAGCTAGACCGACGCGCTGACGCGTTGGCGGCGGGGCTGCAGGCGCTGCCCGGCGGCACACCGGCAGTGGTTGCCATCATGTGCCGCAACCACCGTGGCTTCGTCGAGGCGTTGATAGCGGCCAACCGGATCGGCGCCGACATACTGTTGCTGAACACGTCATTCGCCGGTCCCGCGCTGGCCGACGTGGTCAACCGCGAAGGCGCCGACGCGGTGATCTACGACGAGGAGTTCACCGACTCGGTGGACCGTGCGCTGGTCGACAAGCCCACCATCACCCGCGTCGTCGCGTGGACCGACCATCCTGAGGCCCACGACACGACCGTCGAGAAGCTGATCTCCGCCCACGCCGGCCGACGGCGCGCCAAGACGGACCGAAAAGGCAAACTGATCCTGCTGACGTCGGGAACGACGGGTAATCCTAAGGGCGCCAAGCATTCCGGCGGCGGCACGACTGAGCTCCAAGCGATGCTGGATCGCGTGCCGTGGCACACCGAAGAAACGACGGTGGTGGTGGCGCCGATGTTTCACGCCTGGGGTTTCTCACAACTGATCTTCGCGGCGTCGATGGGCTGCACGGTGGTGACCCGGCGCAAGTTCGACCCCGAGGCGACCCTGGCTCTGGTCGACCGCCACCAGGCCACCGGATTATGCGTGGTGCCAGTGATGTTCGACCGGATCATGGACCTGCCCGACGAGGTGCGACGTCGCTACAGCGGTCGTTCGCTGCGGTTCGCCACCGCGTCGGGGTCCCGGATGCGTCCCGACGTCGTCACCCGGTTCATGGACGAGTTCGGCGACATCATCTACAACAACTACAACGCCACCGAAGCCGGCATGATCGCCACCGCCACGCCCGTCGACCTGCGGGCCGCGCCGGACACTGCGGGCAAGCCCGCGATCGGAACCGAAATACGAATCCTCAACGACGATTTCCGCGAGGTGCCCACCGGCGAAGTCGGTCAGATCTTCGTGCGCAACTCCAACCGCTTCGACGGCTATACCACCGGGACGGGCAAGGACTTTCACGACGGCTTCATGGCCTCCGGTGACGTCGGCCGCCTGGATGAGGCGGGGCGGCTGTACGTGGTCGGGCGCGACGACGAGATGATCGTCTCCGGCGGAGAGAACGTCTATCCGATTGAAGTGGAAAAGACTTTGGCGGCGCACCCGGATGTCGCCGAGGCGACAGTGCTGGGAGTCGACGACGAACAGTACGGACAACGGCTGGCGGCCTTCGTGGTGCTGGCGCAGGGCGCACCGGCCAACGCGGATGACCTCAAGCAGCATGTGCGCGACAACCTGGCCAACTACAAGGTGCCTCGCGAGATCGTCGTGCTCGACGAACTGCCCCGCAGCAGCACGGGCAAGATCTCTCGCGGTGATCTGCTAGTCCATCTGAAAGGCTAGGCCTGCGCCATCGCGTTTTCGACGACCGTCAGCTTTTCGGAAAGCCCTGCAGCACGGCGGATTTCGATGAATTCATCGATAATCGCATCGGTCAACTCATGCGGGTCGTCGACGGTAGCACCATCGGAAAGCACCGATACGTTGAGCTGGTCGACATAACTCCACACCGTGATGTTCAGGCCGCTGCCGGTAGTCAACGGTCCCACCGAATAGATCTCGGTGACCAGTGCGCCGCCGACCCGCCCTTGTTCGCGCGGACCCGGAACGTTGGAGATCGGTATGTTGAGCACCTTGTTCTGGCCGTCGCGGCTGGCCAGCCAGCGGAACAGCGACTCTGACGGCGCCGGCGGAAAATAAGCCGCCCACCGGCTGACCAGTTCCGGCCCGAGCAGTTGGTGGCTCTCCTTGGCATCGACAGCGTAATCATGGGTGCGCCGCACGCGTTCCAACGGGTCATCGACGTCGGCCGGCAGCGCCACCATCATGCCGGTGAAGTAATTTCCGGAAATGCGTTCCGGCGAGAAGTCGAAGCTAACCGGCACCGACGCCAGCAGCGGGTGATCGGCTTTGCCGTCATAGCGCAGCAGCAGTTTGCGCAACGCGCCCGCGGACAACGCCAGCACCATGTCATTGATCGTGACGCCGAGGGCTTTGCCCGTCTCCTTGATGTCGGCGAGCGCCAAGGTCGCGGTCGCGAATCTGCGCTCAGGAGTGAGCATGTGATTCATGAAGCTCGGCGGCGGAGTGAACGGCATAGTCAGTTCTGGTGAGAGCTTTCGCGTGCTGCGGCGCACCCGGTTAATACCCTGCGCGGTGTAGCCGATGGTGCGCGGGATTCGCCCGATATGGCGCAAATGATCGACGAACGCCGACCGCACCAGCTCCCCGCTGGACGGAGCCGGGTCGGGCGCATACCGGGTCTGGCCGGACTTTGGGCCGGGCGCCAAATCCATACCGCGGGCCAACAGATTCGCCGCGGCCACCCCGTCGGCGAGCGCGTGGTGGATCTTGCCGACCACCGCGATCCGGTTATTGGCCAAGCCCTCGACGAAGTACATCTCCCACAGCGGGTAATCACGATCCAGCGGCGTGCTGGCAATCTCGCCGATGGCCTCGTCGAGCTCGCGACGACCGCCCGGAGCGGACACTCGCCACGGCCGCACGTGGTAGGTCAGGTCGACGTCGCAGTTTTCCCGCCACATCGGGTGATGCATCTTGAGTGGGATGTCAACGAGCTGATAGCGGAACGGTTCCAGCTTGTATAACCGGCTGTGAATGACCCGGCGGAATTCGTCGATGCCGAAGTTGCGGCGGTCGGGATCCAGCTCGATCACGGCGATTTTCAGTGTGTGCATATGCACATTCGGTGTTTCGCTGTACAGCAACACCGCATCCCAGCCGCTGAGCCTTTTCACCTGCGCGCTCCCCTCATGGCAGGGACCATACAGTCGGCCGGCGGCTAAATGACTTCTTTGGCCGCGATCATCCGGTTGCGGTGAACTTGGTTGAGGAACAGCCCGACAGCGGTCGCCATCGCGCCGGTGCGCGCGCCGTCGGTCAGATCGAACCCGTGCCCGGCGCCGGGCAGTTCCACGTAGCTGACCACCGAACGCGAAACCGACCTCAGCCGCTCGACGAAACTGCGCGCCTGCTCGACCGGTATAACCTTGTCGCTGCCGCCGTGAATCACCAAGAACGGCGGGGCGTCCGGGTGTACCCGGGCGATCGGCGAGGCGTTGCGGAAAACCTCAGGATGGCGGTCGATCCTGCGTTTGACCACAACTCGCTCGAGGAAATCGACGAACTGCGCCCGCTCGGTGGTCGACCGGTCCTCCCAGTCGTAGCGGCCGTAGATCCCCACCACAGCATCTACCGCGGTGTCCGAGCCGGGCGGCAGCTCGGTCTGCATTTCGGGGTCGTTGGCGGTGAGTCCGGCCAGCGCGGACAAGTGCCCGCCGGCCGAACAACCTGCTACCGCAATGAAATTGCGGTCACCGCCGAATTTGTCGACATTGGCCCGCGCCCACGCGACCGCGGTTTTCACGTCGGTGATGTGAGATGGCCAGCGGTGGTGCGGGGACACCCGATATTGGACCGAGAGACAGATCCACCCCAATTCGGCCAACTGTGACATCAGCGCATAGCCCTGCAGTTGGCGACCCCCGTGCACCCAGGCGCCGCCGGGCACGAAGATCAGCACGGGAGCCGGCCGTACCGGCAGATCCTTGCGACGCCACACGTCCAACAGCTGCGCAGGCTCCTTGCCGTACCTCACCGACGTGCGGTGCAGATGACGACGGTGTTGTCGGGCGCGCCAAAACGGCGGAGTCCGGTCGGGCGCGGGCCACTCGATGTCGAGGTCAGGGCCTGACACAACGCCACGCAATGCGGCGTCCAGGACCGATTGAGTCTGGTCACGCTCGGCCTTGCGGGTCTCGCCGATGCCGGGAGTCAGCCATGTCTTCGCCGACGCGGACAAGAAGCCCGGCGCCAACCGGTAACCCCAGACGCCCATCGCGGTCACGCCGCCCAGCGGCTCCAGATGCCTGCCGACCACTGGCAGCGAAGCCATTGCATCGCTAAGTGCGAGCATGTAGTCGCCAGGGCGGCCTCGTAGCAACCATCTTGCCCGGGAGGCCATCGTCGGACGTCGCGTCATTCGGGGAGCGTACCCCGCGGGTCCGGAGTCGGCCCGGAAATGCGACCGCTTCGTCGATCAGCAAGCGCGACACGCAACAAATGGACGATGGCACTCGGACATGGGCGTGGTGAGCAGCGGCCATCTGCCGAGAGACAGTTGTTGCGTCGACCCGGTCGCGGCCGGGTAAGTCGATGCGCCCTGTCCGATGTCCGGTCGCTCATCGCGGCTTTGATGCCGTCTAGGGCATGCGACAAAAAGTCGTTGTGGTTCAGCGCTTCTTGTCGTGAAATAACGCATCGGTAGACGCGGCACGGCGGGCAGTCTTGGCTTGCTTGTCGGCGCGTTTCTCCTTCAATGACTTTCCAGACTTCTTACTCATGTTTTGCCGAGGAGACTTATCGGACATCAATGGACCCCTTCGTCATGGGGGCCTGGTCGGTCCCGATTTTTCGACCCTACTCCACGACGCAGCACGCACGGCGGTTATCGATGGTGCGGCAGTGACCGACTCCACGCTGCTCTCCCCCAGCGATCAGAAACGGCGTAACGTCGTAGGCATCGGGCAGCTCGATTGCGAGCGGACATGCTCGACAAAAAGGAACATTTGATGACTTCACCAACGACGTTCCGCTCGCCCTAC
>DATFYT010000131.1:0-2326 GCA_035314925.1 Mycobacterium sp.
GATCGTGGTGTATCCGGTGCACCGGCAGATCTGTCCGGAGATCGCCTCCCTGATGGTCTCCTCGTCGGGGTCGGGGTTGCGGTCTAGCAGGGCGCGGGCGGTGATCATCATTCCCGGGGTGCAGAATCCGCATTGCAGTCCATGGCAGCGCATGAACCCTTCCTGCACCGGGTCGAGCTGGCCGTTCACCGCAAGCCCCTCCACGGTCCGCACGCTATGCCCGGATGCCATCACCGCGAGCATGGTGCAGGACTTCACCGGCACGCCGTCGACCTCGACCACGCATGTTCCGCAGTTGCTGGTGTCGCAACCCCAATGAGTGCCGGTGAGCCGCAGCTGATCACGCAGAAAATGCACCAGCAGCAGCCGGGGTTCGACTTCGGCGGTGACTTGCTCGCCGTTGACCGTCATATTCACCTGCATAGCTAGCTGCTCCTTTGTTCGCGCACGCGCTCGGCGGCGGTGCGCAGCGTGCGGATGGTCAATTCGGAGGCCAAGTGTCGCTTGTACTCGGCGGTGCCGCGGATGTCGGTCACCGGCTCGCAGGCTTGGGCGGCCCGACGGCCCGCGTCGGCGAAGACCTCTTCGGTGGTAGGCCGGCCGACCAGAGCCGCCGAGATTTCCGCGAGTGCGGCCGCGTCGGGATTCACCGCGGTCAGACCCACCCGGGCGGCGGCCACCGAGTCGCCGTCGAGCGTGAGGGCCGCGCCGGCCGCGGTGACCGCCCAGTCGCCGACCCGCCGTTCTACCTTCGCATAGGCGCTCGACGTGCTGTGCCGCACCGGGATCCGGACTTCGACCAGCATCTCGTTGTAGGCCAGCGCGGTCTCGTACGGCCCAGCAAGGAAGTCGTCAATCGGTATCTCGCGTTCACCTGATGGCCCCCGGGCCAGGCACACCCCATCCAGCACAAGGCACACTGTCGTCAGATCCTCGGCCGGATCCGCTTGGCAGAGTGAACCGCCCAGGGTGCCGCGATTGCGCACCACCGGGTCGGCGATCACCCGTTCGGCGTCGCGGAAGATTGGGCACACCGCGGCCAGGGTGTTCGACTCCAACAGCTCGCAGTGACGGGTCATGGCGCCGATGCGGACCAGCGTCGGATCGGTGATCACGTATCCGAGCTCGAGCGCCAGGTCGTTGATGTCGATGAGGTATTCGGGGTTGGCGATGCGCAGCTTCATCATCGGCAGCAGGCTGTGCCCGCCGGCGACCACGCGCGCGCCCTCTCCCAACCGATCCAGTAGTCCGATCGCATGGTCGACGCTGGTCGCGCGCTCGTATTCGAAGGGCCCGGGCACCTGCATGTGACGCACCTCACTACGGGAAGGGACCCCAAGTGTCAGTCAGCCCGCAATAGACGTCAATGTCGAGTTAAGTAATCCTTTAACTCGCCCTGGACCTGCGTCTCATGGTGGATTCGCCCTTTGATTTCGGCCAGCGGGCGGCCTCCGCCGCCCCAACGCCGGGCGATGATGTCGGCTGCGATCGAGACCGCGGTCTCTTCCGGGGTCCGGGCCCCGAGGTCCAGTCCAATGGGGCTGGATAACTGGCTTAGCTCGGCGTCAGTCAACCCCGCCGCTCGCAGCCGCTCTATCCGGTCATCATGGGTCCGGCGCGATCCCATCGCCCCCACATATCCGACGTGGGGCAGGCGCAGTGCCAGCTCGAGCACCGGGACGTCGAACTTCGGATCGTGGGTGAGCACACAGATCACCGTGCTCTCGTTGATGGCGCCCGCCTCGGCCTGGGCGGCAAGATACCGGTGCGGCCAGTCGACAACCACCTCGTCGGCCGTTGGAAAACGTGCCCGGGTGGCGAACACCGGGCGGGCATCGCAGACGGTAACCCGGTAGCCGAGAAATGATCCCTGCTGGGCCAGGGCGGCGGCGAAGTCGATGGCACCAAACACCAGCATCCGCGGGCGCGGAGCGTAGCTGGACACGAAGACCTCCATGCCTGCGCCCAGACGCTGCCCGTCGGGTCCATACTCGAGGACCTCGCTGCGGCCCACCGCGAGCAAGCCGTGCGCGTCGTCGGCGACCGCGGCGTCGGCACGCGCCGAACCCAGCGATCCGGTCACCGCGTCCGGCCGGATGACCAGCCTGCGGCCAACCCACTGCGCGTCCGGGTGGGCGATGACGGTCGCAACCGCGACAGCACGGTGCTCACCGACGTCGTCGGTCACCTCGTCAAGGTCGGGGAACGTCGCTCGCGACACCGACTCGACGAAGATGTCGATGATGCCGCCGCAGGTCAGGCCGACCGCGAGGGCATCGCTGTCGCTGACCCCATAGCGGTGCAGCCGTGGAGTCCCGGTTTGCGC
>DATFYT010000132.1:0-7050 GCA_035314925.1 Mycobacterium sp.
TACGGCGGCCTCGTCCAAAAGAAGTGGGCGGTCAACACGATGTTGATGGCGTTCACCGGGTTTTCGTTGGTATTGGTGGTGTGGGTGCTGTGGGGCTTCAAGATGGGATTCGGGGAGCCTCAAAAGCTCGGCCCGGGCATCCTGGGGGCCGCGGTGGGCAAGCCGCGCAGCATCTTGGGCACCGACAACCAGCACCAGGCGGTCATCCCGCTGCTCGACGGGGCGATGCCTAAATTCCGGTTCTCCGAAACCACGCTGGCTTACTTCCAGTTCGTATTCGCGGCGATCACCCCGCTGCTGTTCTTGGGCAGTGTGGTGGGCCGAATCAACTTCAAGGTGTGGCTGATCTTCGTGCCGTTATGGTCGACGTTTGCTTACTCGGTCAACGCCTTCCTGGTGTGGGGTGGGGGCTTTTGGGCCCAGCCGCACACCGGCGTCAGTAGCCTCTTTAGCACCGGAACGCTGGACTATTCCGGCGGGTACGTGATCCACTTGGCCGCCGGCACAAGCGGGTTTGTCGCAGCCGCGGTGATCGGGCCCCGACTGGCCCGCGACCGCGAACGCGCCGTACCCAACAACTTGCCGATCGCCGCGGTTGGGGCGGGCATCCTCTGGTTGGGCTGGAACGGGTTCAACGGCGGTGACCCCTACTTCGCCGGCACCAACGCCTCCTTGGCCGTGCTAAACACGAACCTGGCCACCGCGGTGGCGCTGCTGACCTGGGTAATCTGGGACATCTTCGCGAGCCGCGAGCGTAAACCCACCCTGCTGGGTGGCATCAACGGCATGATCGTGGGGCTGGTGGCCATCACCCCCGCCGCCGGCTTTGTCAACAGCTTCGGCGCCATCATCATCGGAGTGGTGGCCAGCTCGCTGGTGTGGATGTCCTGGAACTGGCTGGGCCGCACCCGACTGTTCAGGAAGGTCGATGACAGTCTCGGCGTCGTGCACACTCATGGTGTGGCGGGCTTGGCCGGTGGCCTGCTGGTCGGGGTGCTGGCCGACCCGCACATCGTCATCTACCTCGGCAACGGCAAAGACGTCAAGGACGTGACCAACGCGGGTTGGCTATGGGGCCATCATCCGGCACAAATCCTGGTCCAACTCTGCGCGGCGCTCACCATCATCGCCTGGGACGCCTTCGTTACGTTCGCCATCCTGAAGGTCCTTAGCCTGTTCATGAAACTGCGTGCACCCGAAGAAATCTTGGAACAGGGCGACATCGGCGTGCACTTGGAGGAGGCCTACCCCGACGAGACTCTCGTCAGGGGCGGCCACGCGCACTGAAAGCCTGATGACATGAAGCTGATTACCGCAGTCGTCCAGCCGTTTACGATCGCGGACATCCGCGCCGCGGTGGACAACGCCGGCGTGCACGGCTTGACCTACTCCGAAGTCCAGGGCTACGGGCGGCAGAAGGGGCACACCGAGGTATACCGGGGTGCCGAGTACCAGGTCGACTTCGTTCCGAAGGCACGCGTCGACGTCGTCGTGGATGACGAACACGTAGACGTCGTGGTCGCGGCCATCGTCGGCGCCGCACGCACCGGCAAGATCGGCGACGGCAAGGTCTGGGTGACGCCAATCGAGTCGCTGATCCGGGTGCGAACCGGCGAACGCGGTCCGGATGCCCTTTGAGGCCGCAATCAGCACACCCGAGTTCGACGCGCATCGACTAGCCCAGCGTTGGCACCGTCGGGCAACCAACCGTCGGGCAGTACGGTGGCCGGTATGACCCGCGCCGACGACGATCGTGCCGGCGCAGCCGGAATCGAGGAGTGGCGCTTATGACTGTCGTGGACGACAACTACACCGGGCACGTCGAACCCGGTACGGGAGCCGCAAAACGCGTTCTGCCGGGCGTCTCGATCTTGAAAACGTCGGTGGGCCCCATGGATAACAACGCATACCTGGTGACGTGTTCCGCGACCGGGGAAACGCTGCTGATCGACGCCGCCAATGACGCCGACGTTCTCATCGAGCTGGTCCGCGAGCACGCCCCGAAGGTGTCGCTGATCGTCACCAGTCACCAGCATTTCGACCACTGGCAGGCGCTGGAAGCCCTGGCGCAGGCCACCGGCGCGCCGACCGCTGCTCACGAGATCGACGCCGAGCCTCTACCAGTCAAGCCGGACCGTCTGCTGGCGGGCGGCGACACCGTGCAGATCGGCGAGCTCACCTTCGACGTCATCCATTTGCGCGGTCATACGCCAGGGTCGATCGCACTGGCCCTCAACGGTCCCGCCACCGGCGATGTCACCCAGCTGTTCACCGGCGACTGCCTGTTCCCCGGCGGCGTCGGCAAGACCTGGCAGCCCGGCGACTTCGCGCAGCTGCTCGAGGACGTCACCACCCGAGTGTTCGACGTCTACGGCGACTCCACCGTCGTCTACCCGGGCCACGGTGACGACACCACATTGGGCACCGAGCGCCCGAGCCTCGAAGAGTGGCACGAACGGGGTTTTTGAATCGCGGCCGCGAAACGCGCTGCAGCGCCTAAGCTTACCGCGATGAGGGTGGGGATCGACTTCGGCACAACCCACACGGTGGCGGCAGTCGTCGACCGGGGTAACTATCCCGTCGTGTCGTTCGACGGGCTCGACACGTGGCCGTCGCTGATCGCCGCCAACGACGCCGGCGAATTGCGCTTCGGGTTGGACGCGGCCACCGTCCGTCACGACCCGGGCTGGTCGGTGCTGCGGTCGTTCAAGCGTCTGCTCAGCGACGCCGGGCCGAGGACCACCGTGGAACTGGCGGGCCGCTGCTATCCGTTGGCCGACCTGTTCGCGGGCTTTCTCGCCCAGCTCAAGTGCGACCTGCAGACTCGTTCGAACACCGAGCTGGCGCCAGGTGAACGTGTCGAAGCGGCGATCAGCGTGCCGGCCAACGCGTCCAGCGCCCAGCGCTTCCTGACACTCGACGCCTTCACACAGGCCGGCTTCGAGGTGATCGCGCTGCTCAACGAGCCGTCGGCGGCGGGCTTCGAATATGCCCACCGATACCGCTCGACCATTACCGCCAAGCGTGAGCACGTCCTCATCTACGACCTCGGCGGTGGCACGTTCGATGCGTCGCTGCTGAAGATGACGGGACGGCTGAACGAGGTCGTCGTCAGTGAGGGCATCCAGCGCCTCGGCGGCGACGACTTCGACGAGACGATCCTCGAGCTGGTTCGCAAGGGCGCTCGGCTTCGCCAGCTGGACGCCGGCACCCGTGATCTGCTGCTCGAGGAGTGCGCAGTCCGCAAGGAAGCCGTAGGCCCCAACACCCGCCGGTTTCTGGTGGATCTGTCGCCGATCGGTAAGTCGCCGTTCTCCTGCCCGATCGACGATGTCTACGCGGCCTGCGGGCCGCTCGTCGACGAGACCGTCGCCGTTCTGTCCCGCGCGCTGCACGACCCGGACGGCGACGACGTCGACTGGTCCGAGGTGGCGGGCATCTATGTGGTGGGCGGGGCCGGGAGCTTCCCGCTCGTCGCCCGGATGCTGCGCACCGTGTTCGACGAGAAACGGGTCAAACGCTCACTGCACCCGTTCGCGGCGACGGCGATCGGCCTGGCGGTCTTCCTCGACAAAGAGGCGGGATTTGCGCTGTCCGAACGTCTTTCGCGACACTTCGGGGTCTTTCGCGAAGCGCTCGCCGGTGAGGATGTCTGTTTCGACCCGATCGTGCCGAAAGGCGCGCAGCTGCCCACCGTGGGCCAGCCGCCGTTCGTGGTCACCCGGACCTACCGTGCGGCGCACAACATCGGACACTTCCGCTTCGTGGAGTGCAGCCGGCTACGCGACGGCCGCCCCGATGGTGACGTGACGCCGTATGAACCGGTCTTCTTCCCGTTCGATCCGGATCTCGACGACGACGATGACCTGCGGCGCCGGCCGGTGCGGCGAAGCGATGGCGGCCCGGATGTCGAGGAACGCTACGTCGTGACGCCCGGCGGGGCGGTGGAGGTGACGCTGACGACGCGACCGGCCCGGCTGAGCCGAACGTTCCGCCTGGAGCGGCACGACCTCGCCACCGCGTGACGCCGTCGCCCGGCTAGGGCGCGGCGTCGAGGTCGGGCGTCCAGGCCACCCCGTTGATGTGGCTTCCGCCGTCGACGAACAGCGTGTTGCCGGTGAGGTAGCGGCAGCCCTCGCCGGCCAGGAACAGTGCGACCGGGGCGATATCGAGGTAGGGGTCGCCGATCCGGCCCATCGGATTCATCGCGTCGGCGAAGGTTGCGATCTCCGGGTTGTCGCCGAGCGCGCGCATAAACGCCACACTTTTCGCCGCCGGGCAGATCGCGTTGACCGTCAGGCCGAACGGCGCCCACTCCCTGGCGGCCGTCCGGGTCAAGGCGCGCAACGCCTCCTTGGCCGCGTTGTACTCCAGGGTGCCCATGTGTGCGTTGACCCCGTTGAGGCTGCAGACGTTGATCACCCGTCCCCAACCGCGTGCCCGCATATACGGTAGGGCGGCGCGCATCGCCCAGAACGGCCCGTAATAGGCAACCGCGATACCGTCGCTGAGTTGCTGATCGGTCTTGTTCTCCACCCGGCCGATCGAACCGCCGCCCCAGGCGTTGTTCACCACGATGTCGATCGCGCCGTACTCCGAAACCGCTTGTGCTACAGCATTTTCGACCTGGTCGCGCACCGCGACGTCGACATGAACGAACAATCCGTCGATGGCATCGGCGGTCTCGCGGCCGGTGCGCTCGTCGCGTTCGGCCACCACGACCCTGGCGCCCTCCTCGGCAAACCGCCGCGCGATGGCCTCGCCGATGCCGGCCCCGGCCCCGGTGATCAGCGCCACCTTGCCGTCCAACTGGCGCGTCATGCGGGCCGTCCCAGCGCGCCCGCCGCCAGCAGCTTGCGTGCCGCTGTCGAGCCGTCCAGTGCACGCGTGGTGCGTTTGACGATCTGCCACCCCACCGCCGTGCGCCGCAGCGTGACGTGGTTGGCGCCGGCCCGCCACACCCAGTAGCCGCTGCCGTCCTCGTCGTGCCGAACCACAAGCGACTCGCACACCGCCACGGCCGTATCGCCGTCGACGTCGACGCGCACCGGGCCCAGGAAGTGCGCGGAACCGGCGCTGATCAGTCCTTGGTGGGCCGGTGACCGCACCATGTCGGCGACGTCGGCCCGGCCGCGCATGTGCCAGCCGTCGACGTCGTACTCGCCGTCTTCTGCCCATAACCCGGCAACCGCATCGGCGTCACCGGCGTCCACCAGCGGTCCATAGGACGCCATCAGGCGAGCGATGGCCAGCTCGTCTTCAGCCCGGCGCAGCCGTTGTTCCAGCAGGGCGAGTCGCTCCTCTACCGTCATCCCACTTCCTCTCCGCTTGCAGCAGCCTCTGCATTGTGCGATGAGCGCCGAGAACGGCCCCCGCCCGATCGGGATCGTTGCGCATGGCCACGATCTCGTCGTTGCCGCTGACGACATGCACGGGCCCGCGGCCCAACCATTCCAACCCCTCGCGCGCCACGTCAGCCGGCTCGGCGACGACGATCCCGGGCGCGTCGAAGTTCAGGCCGACCCGTTCCATCGCCGGCGTCCTGGTAACGCCGAGGACCAGCTCCAGCACGTCGACGCCGTGGTCGCGCAACTCCAGCCACAGCCCCTCGGCGAAGATCCTGGTGAACGCCTTGACGCCGCCGTAGACGGTTTGCCGAACCGACCCCAGGTATCCGGCGAGCGACCCCAGCAACACGATGCCGCCCCGACGCCTGGACCGCATCGCCTGCCCGTACTGGTGCACCAATGCCAGCGGCGTCGAGACGTTGAGATCGATGACCTGCTGAAACCCGGCCAGATCACCGTCGAGAAACTCCTGGCTGTGCGTATTCGCGCCTGCCACCAGGATCAACAGGCCCACTTCGAGCCCGGAGGTTGCCGCCACGATGGTTTCGCGGGCACCAGGTGCGCTCAGATCGGCCTGCACGGTGCGGACCTCACCGCCGTGCCGGCGACAGCGCTCGGCGGTGTGCTGCAACGGGTCGGGTTTGCGGGCGACCAGCACGAGGTTCAAACCCGCCTCGGCGAGCAACTGCGCAAATTCGGCGCCGACACCCTCTGAACCGCCCGCGACCAGCGCCCACGGCCCGTACTTAGCGGTGTCGATCACCGGGTTGACGAGCGATTACGTGGTGGTGTGCACGATCAAGACGTCGACCTTGGCCCGGCGCGAGACGTTGGCGGGCACCGATCCCAGCAGCCGGCCCGCGATCGTGCTCAGGCCGACATTGCCGACGACGAGCAGATCAGCATCGACGTCCTCGGCCAGTCCGACCAGCGCGTCGACCGGGGGGCCGACGATCGAGCGTTCTTCGACGTTTGTGGCGCCGGCGGCGAGGGCGCGTTCTTTGGCCTCACGCAGGATGGCGTAAATCGGAGCGCTCCCCGACACCTTGTAGCTTTCGTCCTTCAGGGCGTCGGCGGCGCGCGCGTCGTCGTGTTGGGGCAGGTACGCCGACGCGACGATCAGCTTCGCGTCCGCCCCGGCAATGGAGCCCGCCCGTTCTACCGCGCGCAGCGACGAGTCCGACCCGTCGGTTCCTACCACCACGGTCCGATAGGCGCTCATTTGCCCTCCCAGTTGTCGGTTGCTACGCCAACCCAAGACAGTATCGCTTTGCCTGATCAAGATGGTCCGATTTGAGACACGCCGACGCAGCGGTGATTACACCGTACCGGCGGCACCGAGGCGCCCGCGGGCCGCAATTCCACCGGCGGCCTATGCGGAAGAACATCTAAATCCGCTTAAATCCCTTGGTTTGCGGGATATTTGCTCCTACCGCGGCGCGAGATGTCAGCTCGCCGAGAGTCTTATCGGTCAGCCGAACGGATTGTGACCAGGCCCTTCGGGTAATCAGATTCACCACTGAGCCTTTACAGTGACACACATCATGATCGCCTCGATACTCGACGAGCCCAGGACTGCTGTCGCCGCGAGGGACTCGCGCCCCCAGCGCCGCGGCAGGCTGCTTGACCCGCTTGCGATCGCGCTGCTGGCCGCCGTTATCAGCAGCATCGCCGCGAGCCGGCCGTCGCTGTGGTTCGACGA
>DATFYT010000133.1:0-12886 GCA_035314925.1 Mycobacterium sp.
CGACACCTCGTTGGCCTCGGACTCGGCAAGCACCTCACGCACATGCCGCGCGGCGTCTTCGCCTTCGTAGGCGCGCACGACGTCCTCGATGCCGCCGGTCATCTTGATGACGCCGTGGTCGATCCACATCGCGGTCTTGCACAGCCGGGCCAGGAATTCGTTGGAATGGCTTGCGAAAACCAGGATTCCGGAGCGCTCGACCAGCCGTTGCAGCCGCGTCTGCGCCTTCTTGAGGAAGTCGGCGTCGACGGCGCCGATCCCTTCGTCGAGTAGCAGGATCTCCGGGTCGATGCTGGTGACCACACCCATCGCAAGCCGCACCCGCATACCGGTCGAATAGGTGCGCAGCGGCATCGACAGGTAGTCACCGAGCTCGGTGAACTCGGCGATCTCGTCGACCTTGGCCTGCATCTGCTTGCGGGTCTGCCCGAGAAACAGACCACGGATGATGATGTTCTCGTAGCCGGAGATCTCGGGGTCCATGCCGACGCCCAGGTCGAACACCGGCGCAACCCGACCGCTTACCGTGGCGGAGCCGCGCGTCGGCTCGTAGATGCCCGAAAGTAGGCGCAGCAGTGTCGATTTCCCGGCGCCGTTGTGGCCGACCAGCCCGACGCGATCGCCCAGGTTCAGCGACATCGTGATGTCCCGCAACGCCTCGATGACCACGACATTGGACGCGTTGCGCCCGATCGTGCCGCCCAGGACGGTCTTCTTCAGCGAGCGCGATTTGGCGTCGAAGATGGGGAACTCCACCCACGCGTTGTGCGTCGCGATATGAGGACGCGGACTCGTCACCGGTTGTCGCCTAGAGGTATTGCCCAGTGCCCGAACCGGGCCCGCCGTGCCCGCCGGACCTGCCGACGCCCGGGGGCAGACCGCGCTGTTCGCGCATCTGCTCCAACTGCGAGCGGGCGGCCATCTGTTGGGCGAACAGCGCGGTCTGGATCCCGTGGAACAGCCCTTCCAGCCAGCCGACCAGCTGTGCTTGGGCGATCCGGAGTTCGGAATCCGACGGGACAGCACCCTCGGTGAAGGGCAGGGTGAGACGGTCGAGTTCTTCACGCAGCTCGGGCGCCAGGCCGTCTTCGAGTTCCCGAATACTGGTCGCGTGGATCTCGCGCAACCGGTTGCGGCTGGCGTCGTCCAGCGGCGCCGCCCGCACTTCCTCGAGCAGCTGTTTGATCATGGTGCCGATCCGCATCACCTTGGCCGGCTGTTCGACGAGATCGGTCAACGACCGGTCGTCGGAGTCGTCATCTTTCGCGGCGGCCATCAGCCCCGGGTCGAGGCCACCGATGATTTCGATGTTGTCGTCGTCGTCGTTACCGTTGCTCAATCCTCGTCACCTCTCGTCACGGTTTGGGAGTTGCCGGGGCACCACGCCACTCGTAGATCCAGGCTTCACCATTGTCGTAGATCTTCGCCCACCACTTCGATTGGTCTATTGACACTAGTCCGTCGGGCACCTTGAACCCCCGGACCGTCGGGGCGCTGGTCAGGATGTAGCGAATATTGAGCGCCCGGATGGCTTCGGGCACCAGCGCCCGCACCTCATTGGATACCCGCGGTAGCGCGTCGGCATCGGCGTAGGCCCAGAAGATGAAGCGGTTATGGCCAGGGCCGGTCTGCTGGGGGTAGTCGTAGTGGGTCCACAGCGGGTGCAGGTCGGCGACCGCGTACATCCATGCGGTGCCGTCGACGTTGGAGTCGCCGATCAAGGTGTCCCGGGCACCCGGCAGGGTGGCCAGGTAAGCCATCGCGTCGAGGTCTTTCTGGTTGATGATCACCGAGTCGTATTTGTCGCCGAACAGCACCAGGTGCCGGTAGAGGTAGTGCCGGGCGGTGAGCACGGTGGTCATTACCAGCAGTAGCACTGTGGCCGAAACCCATACGGCTGCAGGCGGTTTGGCGAACCGAGCAGTGAGACATTTCGCGCCGGCCACTGCACCCGCCACCATCGCGAACACCGCGATCCCGGCCATCGGCGTCACGAGCATCGTCACCGCGGACGTGAGCCGTCGCGGATCGTTGTAGAAGAACTGGCTGAACACTTCGATCGTGGCGCCGAACGGATTGTGAAACGGCGCTCCCGAGTAGATGGTCGCCACGGTCAACACCAGCCACAGAGCCGGCGGCCACCAGATTCGCTTGTACAACAGAATCGCCATGCCGATGGCGCTCAGCACGACCAGGCCGTACTGGATCGGGAAGTCGTTGAGGTGGCGGGTGTGCAGGAAGAGCGCATCGATGATGCCCTGCTTAACGGTCTTGAAGCTGGGGAACGCGTGCCCGGCGATGATGTCGGCCTGGTGGGCCACCCCGATGAACTGCGGCGCCAATATCGCCGCCGTCGGCACGGCCACCAGACCCAGGGTCAGCAGGTCGGCCAGCCGTCCGCGCACCGGATGCCGCCTCGCGTCGAAAAGCCACCAGGCCAACAGGAACACGATGACGACGAACCCGCCGGTGAGGTGTACCGACAGAATGCCGACGAGCGCCAGGACGGCCGTCGGGATGCGGTCGCGATGCCGAAGGGTCGAGGTGATCAACACAAACGTCGGGATCGCGACCCCGTAGGCCGCCAGGTTGGGCATCGCGGCGACGCCGAATTCGACGTAAGGCACCGACGTGAACGACGCCGACAGCGCAGCTGACGTGGCCGCCGCCCCAGCGGCGAGCCATGGGGTGGTCCTCGGCCGCAGCAGAAACCAGGTCAGCATCGCCGCACTGGACGGGAACAGCCAGACGGATGCGGCGACCGAACTCAAGGTGTAGCCGGTGGTGGGCGCCGCTCCGGTGAGCTGACAGAACACCGCGGTCAGCGCGTGAAACACCGACGGGTAGTACAGCGGTTGGTGGGTTTCGACGTTGCGTAGCTCGCCCATATGGGTGGACGACGCCTGACCGGTGTCGAGGATGAAGCGAACCTCGTTCGCATGCCAGAGCGCGTCCCAGGTACTGGGGATGGACTGCCAGTGCGTGATCCCGCGGTAGGCCGCCCACATGATCAGTAGTCCACCGAGCAGCACACCCGCGGCTACCGTCAGCGCGGGCCAGGCGCTCCCCCCGGGGATGCTCCCGCTCCCGGCCTCGCCGTCGCGATAGCGGGCGAGCGGACGCTGCAAACCCGTCATCACCAGGCAGACCGCAGCCAGTGCAATCAGCGCTGTCCAACCGTTCCAAGGGATTCCGAGCGCGCCGAACGGGATAATCGCCAGAGCCACCACGCCGTAGGTCAGCGCCGGGCCAACTGCGACGGCAATCGGCCAGGTTAGCTGGGTGATTCGTGCGACGATTGCCCCCGGCGCGATCAGCAAAAACAACGCGATCAGCGTTCCGAACCACAACCCCACTGGACTAGTATGGCTGGCCGGGTGACCTGGCTCGGGACGGCGGGGACGCATCTGGGCGCCCCGCTACCGTCACGGTTTGGCCTATTATGCATAGCTCTAAGGTGGCTGGTATGGCATACGACGTCGCCCGAGTGCGGGGATTACACCCGTCGCTCGGGGACGGTTGGGTGCACTTCGACGCGCCGTCCGGAATGCTGATTCCCGACTCGGTGGCGACCACCGTGTCGACCGCATTCCGCGGATCGTTCCCCAGCACCGCCGGTCCGCATCCGGCGGCCAAGCGCAGCGCCGCAGTGCTGGAGGCGGCCCGGCAGGCGGCCGCAGATCTGGTCAACGCCGACCCGCGCGGCGTGGTGCTGGGCGCCGATCGCGCGGTTCTGCTGTCATCGTTGGCCGACGCATCGTCGACCCGTGCCGGCCTCGGCTACGAGATGGTCGTCACCCGCCTTGACGACGAAGCGAACATCGCGCCGTGGCTGCGCGCGGCAAATCGGTTCGGCGCCAAGGTGAAATGGGCCGAGGTCGATATCGAGACCGGCGATCTGCCGCCCTGGCAGTGGGAGGGCCTGATCGGGCAGCCGACGCGTCTGGTCGCTGTGACGTCAGCCTCGGGGACGCTGGGCACCATCACCGAGCTGCGCCCGGTGACCAAATTGATCCATGACGTCGGCGGGTTTGTGGTCGTCGACCACTCCGCCGCCGCCCCTTATCGGCTGATCGACATCGACGAGATCGACGCCGACGTGGTGGCCGTGAACGCCGTCGGATGGGGCGGTCCGCCCATCGGCGCGTTGGTGTTTCGTGACCCGGCAATGATCAACACCTTCGCTTCGGTGTCGACGAACCCCTACGCGACCGGGTCGGCGCGTCTCGAAGTCGGCGTGCACCAATTCGGTCTGCTGGCAGGCTTCGTCGCCAGCATCGAATACCTTGCCTCACTTGATGAGTCAGCCCGCGGAACGCGACGCGAAAGACTTGCCATCTCAATGCAATCGGCGATGTCCTACATGGACAGGATCTTCGATTACCTGATGAGCTCACTGCGCTCGCTGCCGTTGGTGGTGGTGATCGCGCGGCCCGAGACCCGAATACCCGTGCTCAGTTTCGCGGTCAACGAGGTGCCGGCCGAGCGGGTGGTACAACGGTTGGCCGACAACGGAATTCTGGCGATATCCAACGCCAGCTCGCGAGTGCTCGACGTGATCGGGGTCAACGACGTCGGCGGCGCGGTCACCGTCGGGCTGTCGCACTACTCGACGATGGCCGAGGTCGACCAGTTGGTGCGCGCCCTGGCGTCGCTGGGCTAAACGGTCAGGACGATCTTTCCGGTCACCTGCCCCGACGAGAGCAGACGATGTGCCTCGGCGGCGTCCTGGATCGGCAGACGCGCTCCGATCACCGGCCTAACGCGTCCGTCAGCGATCATCGGCCAGACCGAGCTCGCCACCTCCGCCACGACGGCGCTCTTACTGTTGGGCCCGGTCGCTGGCCGCCCGCGCAGCGTGGTGCCGATGACCCGGGCACGTTTGCTGAGCAGCTTGGCGATGTTGAGTTCACCGTTGACCCCGCCCTGCATGCCGATGATGATCAGCTGGCCATCGTTGGCCAGGGCGTCGATGTTGCGGTCCAGGTACGAGGCGCCCATGATGTCGAAGATCACGTCGGCACCCGCGCCGTCGGTCGCCTCGCGCACCCGCGCAACGAAGTCCTCATCGTGATAGTTGATCAGGATCTCAGCGCCCAGTTCGCGGCACGATTCCAGCTTGGCCGCTGATCCCGCCGTCACTGCTACCCGTGCGCCCAGTGCGCGGGCGATCTGGATGGCGTGGCTTCCCACGCCGCTGGCGCCGCCGTGCATCAGGAGCAGCTGGCCTTCGCTGAGATGCGCCGTCATCACCAGGTTCGACCAGACCGTGCACGCCACCTCCGGCACGCCGGCCGAGTCCTGCAGGTCGAGGCCACCGGGATGCGGCAGAAGCTGACCGGCGGGCACGGCGACATATTCGGCATAGCCACCGCCCGCCAGCAAAGCGCAGACTTCCTGCCCGGGTGACCAGCCCGTGACGTCGTCGCCCACCGCCGCGATGACGCCGGAGACCTCCATGCCGATCACCTCGCTGGCACCCGGTGGCGGCGGATACAGGCCGGCGGCCTGCAGCAGGTCGGCGCGGTTAACGCCGGCGGCGCTGACCTTGACCAGCACCTCGCCGCGGTCCGGCACCACATCGGGCACTTGCTGCCACACGAGTTCATCGGCGGATCGAGCGACGATCGCATGCATGCTCGCCACGCTACTACCTGCGATTACCGACTGTCCGAAAGGCTTTTTCAAAGGCTTTGTGTCGCATAGCATGACGTAATGGCCGCCCTCATCGCCGGCCGGACAGCCAGTGAGATGCCCGGGCTGGATATCGCCGAGCAGAAGTCGTGGCAGAACTTCTTGGACTCCACCCTGCGGTTGTGTTCGACGCTCAACCGTCAACTCACCGATGCGCACCAGCTGTCGTTGTTCGACGTCCGGGTGCTCGACATCTTGGACAACGCCCCCACTGGCTGCGCCCGGATGGGCGATCTGGCCGAGGCACTGCCCTCGCTGCCGAGCCGCCTGACCCGTCAGATCCGTCGCCTGGAAGGCCAAGGGTTGGTGCGCCGGGAAGCCAGCGAGGACGACCGGCGCGGGGTGGTGGCCGCCATCACCGACGACGGCCGGGCAGCGGTGAGGCAGGCTATGGTCACCTACTCCGAGGGGGTGCGCACCTATTTTCTCGGTCAGCTGTCGCGTTCCCAGATCTCTGCGATGGGCGAGAACTGCCGACGGATCAGCGCTGCGCTGAGACTCTCCGATAGGGCTTCGAAGACCTGACACCGCTACCCTTGTCGGCGGTGGCGTGGCAGAGCGGCCTAATGCACTCGCCTTGAAAGCGAGAGACGGCTAAAACCGTCCGGGGGTTCAAATCCCTCCGCCACCGCCAGATGTCTCGGCCTGTTGCCGCAGGTGAATGCCACTTTCAAGCCCCGACCGTGCCGACTGGGCGCGCTTCGGGCACAGAATGGGCACACTTCAAATCAAGAGCCGAAGCGACGGCACCGAGGTCGGAGTCGAAAAGATCGCGTAGGTGTCCAGCGTGACCTTCGCTGATTTGTGCCCGAGCATCCGAGACAACGCCAACACGTTGACACCGGAACTGATCGCGATCGACGCGCAGGAATGACGCAAATCATGGGGCGAGATCCTCTGCACCTTGGCACGCTTCATGGCACCGGCGAACCATCCACCATCGGATTTCGGCCGCGGCAGATATGTGGTGCCGTCATCGCCGAACACGAGATCGTCGAGGCTACGGCCCTCGCACTGCACCGCGAGCTGATCCAGTACGAACTGAGGCACCGGCACCGATCGCTCTGTGCGGCTCTTCGTGCGGCCGACCGCGTGGTCGACGCCGAGCTGCACCGCGCTGTCCGCCACGGTCAGACGCCGGCGCAGGAACTGGACATCGCGCACCCGCAGCGCGACCGCTTCGCCCCAGCGGATACCGGTGTAGGCGAGGGTGAGCACGAGCGCGGAATGCTGCCCCGACTCGGACGCCAGCCGGGCGAGGTCCTCGACCGTGAGGTACACCCGCCGCTTACCTGTCTTGTGGGGCAGGTTCTCCATACCTCTGCTCGGATTGGCTGTCAGTCGCCGTGACTTCACCGCGTCATCGAGGATGCCCGCCAGGACGCCGTAGGCGCGGATCACAGTGGTCGGCCCCGAGGTCTTGCGTATGGTGGCGATCCAAACGGCGCCTTCAGCACCGCCATTTCCCAAGTCGGCAGCTTTGACTCCGCGTTCGTCGACGGCACCAATAGCGTTGCCGGGGCCGGGGGCACGGCCGGGATCGGGATCCCAACGATCATAGGCAATTTCGATCTCGCCGCCGTCTTCGGCGACATGCTCACCGCGTCCGCTACCGACGGCAACTTCTTGGCCGACATCGTGCCGTAGGTCAGCGCCGTCCCGTCGGGTGCGGCCATCGTTGCTGGGCGACCGGGTGACGCGGTAACCGCGCGCTGGCAGCGGCCGGGTCGAAGCGCGCAAGCCACCACGAGAATTCAGTTATCTGCCAATTTGTAATCCACGTGGTGGCGGGGGAGTTGGCGGACCACGCTGCTGTTGGTCAGTCAGCCTTCTGCCAGGGCTGGCAGCTATGCGTCAAGAACGCCCTGTCACTCGGCTGGATCGTCACTACCTGAGGAACAGTGCTGATGTTGCTATCGATGATGTGGGTTTCATTGAGACTACTCAGCCTCGCCCAATAGCAATCGGATGCTCCTTCAGGACTAGCACCGGCCGAGCGATAGGTGCCCGGCACGATGTCGGTGCCGACTCGATAGGTGCCATCGGTTTCCATCGTCGTTTTGGGGACGGATGTTGGCGGCGGGGCGGTCACCGTCACTGTTTTGGTGATCTGCAGTGTGGACGTCAGCGTGGCCGCGGTCTGGCTTGACCCGCCGCACCCTGCGAGAACTATCGTCACTCCAGCGATAGCAGTTATCTTTTCCTGCATTGAGGGAGGGTAAGCACGGGGAGTGCTGTCCTGACGTCGTTTTCGCGGTGAGGGGAACGTGGCAGGCAAATCTGCGATTTGGACACCCTTGCTGTGACGACCCTGGCCGACTGGTTTGCCAAGTCGGCCTGGTGCCTCCCGGACGCGGAGGCGCGGCAACGCAACCGAACAAGGGTGCGCCGTGGGCACATATTGGGCGCACTTCGGCACAAACCGAGGAAATCCCGGCGAATTACATACCGTATTATTTCGGAGGTAAATGCCGTTTCGGCGCTCTGAACTGGGTCACGCCGAGGGTTCAAATTCCTCCGCCACCGCCATCGGGTTACTTGGTCAGCGTGAATTGTTCGACGTCGGTGATGCCGCGGCGGAAGAAATCCGCGCATCCGGTCAGGTACCGCAGGAAACGGTCGTAGTTGACCTCTGACGTGAGTGCGATCGCGTCTTCGCGGCGGGCGACGAGAAGAGTGCGGACTAGCCGGTGAAATCCTGGTGATGGTTTCTTAACGCCTTGCTGCAATCAGCCTCTGGGTATCTCGGCAGCGATGCGGTCCATCAGCGCGGTGTAGCGCTTGACTTCCGGATCAATGCCCGGTTTGCCACTGCTGACCACACCGGCGGCCAGTTGGCGCTCGGGGTCGGCCCAGATCGCGATGTTGACGAGCCCCAGGTGACCGAACGCTGCCGGCGCGTTGCGACCGAACGGGCCGTACTTGTCGGTGCCGAGTTGGAAGCCGGTGCCCCAGCGGGCCGGCAGGAGACCTGTCGCGACATCCGGTCGCAGCCGCCGACTTTGACGCACCGCGCCACGCAGTGTTTCTGGGCTCATCACCCTGACGCCGTCGAGTTCGCCTCCGCGGCGCCATATTTCGGCGAACCGCGACATCTCGTTGGCGTTCGATATGGTGTTCGACGACGGGACGACGGTAGTGAGAAACATGGGTGTGTTGGTGATCGGGACGGTCTGGTAAAGCGTGCCGCCGATCGCCTTGCGGAACGCGGCCGCGATCGGGGCCGGTAGCTGCTTGCCGGTGGCGTGGCTGGGCGCGACCAGCGGGATACCCTCTTCTGCGACACCGAAGTTGGTCCAGCGGAAGCCCAGCGGGTCGAGAATCTCGGTGGCCAGAATTTCGCGGATGTCCCTGCCGGTGGCGGCATAAATGATCTCGCGCATCAGTGGACCCCAGGTCACTGCGTGATAGATGTGCACCAGCCCCGGACGGTACAGCGGCCGCAGCTTGGCGAGCTGTTCCTGCGCATATTCGTGGTCATCCGCGCGTTTGAGGTCCGGCCTGGGTCCGGTGGGAAACGGGACGCCGGCGCTGTGGGTCATCACGTGCCGGATCGTGGTGCGGTCTTTGCCGTGGCTGGTGTAGCTCGGTAGGTACTCGCACACCCGATCGTCGAGCGAGAGCTGACCGCGTTCGACGAGCATGTATACGACGGTCGCGGTGATCGCCTTGGCGGATGAGTAGACGCAGAACGGCGTATCGGTCTCGACCGGTATCTTCTCGGCGTCCGGCGGGTCGGTCGGCGCGTTGCCCCAGCCGTGCCCGATCGCGCGGTTGAGCACGACCTTGCCGTTGTGCCGCAGGCACAGTTGGATCGCCGGGTGCATCCCCGCCGCATACCAGTGGCGGGCGGCCTGCCAGATCCGTTCGACGGCCGTCGGGTCGATACCGGAGTGGTCCTCGTTGCCGACGGCCGTTACGGAGTCGAGGTCGGCCGGGACGCGGACCCTGCCCTGCAAGTCAACCTGGGTGGTCATACGTACCCTTTCGCGGCGGAGTCGGTCGAAACCCATCCGCGAGGGTACGTGGAGCGGCGATCGGTGAGTTATCCAGAGTTGGACGTTTGTCCACAGGCGGGCGTCCGGCGAGCGGCAATCGCTGGCACTATCCTGTCTCCTCTGATGGGAGTAGGTCGGTAGCGTCCCCCGACTGGTTTCCCGCGTCGATCCGAAGGTGTGCAGTCAGCATTACGTTGTCGTAGGCCGACCGAGGTGGGAGCGTCTCGCCGCGACTGAGTTCACGGAAGTCGGTGGCTATTTGCTCGGCAAGAAGCCGCAGTTTGACGTTCGTCTCCTGGGATCGCCACTTGAGCAGTTCGAAGGCGGTTGGTTCATCGATTCCGTAGACGAGCATCAACATGCCCTTGGTCTGCTCGATTCCGGACCGGCTTTCGGTGATTCTGGTGACGGCTGCGGTCACCTGGTCTTGGCGTGCCCGTTCCGAAGGTGTGACGTCGATGTAGAAGCCGTGGGTGCCGATCACGGTCTCGTTGTCGTCGCGCAGAAGGTCGCCAACGACCACAACGTGATGTAGCCGACCTTCCACGTCGATGATGCGGTGTCGACTGCTGAACGCTTGGCGGGTTTGGCGGATCAACTCAAGGGTGTGCGCGATGTGCCGATAGTCATCGGGATGCTTATGAGCCAGCACCATTTCGGTGGTCGGGGTCACCGACCCCGGCAGATAGCCGTGCATCTTCTCCACTTGGGGCGACCACTCCCAGCGGTCGTCGTCGAAGTGAAAGCGGAACCAGCCCACCCGGTGGGGTCCGCCACCGGCTAATGCCTCCTCGAGACCTACCTTGCTGTCATCGCCGCTGGATTGCTCAACGGCGAACCGATTCTCATTTCCCGGATGTTGGTGCATGGCATACCCCTTGTGCGGAATACCCTCTGCTATTTGTGTGCTCGGCAACCTCTGGAACATCAAATCCTCGCCGCGAAGACATCTGCGCGACGGGGGTCTTCCGCCCGGAGGTGTACGGAGCAATAAATTTTGTACTACTACCTGGCTCCCAGGTCAACCCCTATTTTAGGCGCGCAAAAAAGCCGTCATGCGTCAGAGCAACGTACCCGCCACGCGATCTGCACCGAAGGCCGGTCGCCCGCCACGTCGGAACCCATGGCTACCTGACGGGCATGCCGAATCGCGTTATTCCCCGGTGAACTTTGGCGGTCGCTTGGCGAAGGTTGCCGAGATCCCCTCGGACAGATCCTTGGACGGCAGGAATGCCGCGTTCCACGCGGCGACATAACGCAGACTTGCCGACACTGCCGAAATGCGTTGCTGGTCAAGGACATCCTTGACGCCGCGGACGGTTAGCGGCGGGTTGGCGGCGATCTCGGCGGCGGTGGCGTGTGCAGCCTGCAAGGTGGCATCGGCGTCGGCGAACACGTCGTTGACCAAGCCGATCTCCTCGGCGCGGTCCGCGTCGATGTCCTTGCCGGTCAGCGCCAACTCGCGCAGGTGGCCGTCGGACAGGATCAACGGCAGCCGGGCAAGGCTGCCCACGTCGGCGACGATAGCCAGCTTGACCTCGCGGACCGAGAACTTCGCGTCGGCGCTCGCGTAGCGGATGTCGACGGCAGAGATCAGGTCGACACCACCGCCGACGCACCAGCCGTGCACCGAAGCGATCGTCGGGGTGCGGCAGTCGGCGACGGCGCTGATCGTGTTCTGCATCCGCAGCACCTCGGAGTGGAACTCGGTGCGCGGCCCCGCCAGCGCGCCGTCAGCCAGCACCGGGGCCATCGTCCCGCCCATCGCCGGCAGATCCAGGCCGTAGCTGAAGTTGCGGCCGGACCCGGTGATGACGATGGCCCGCACGTCAGGATCGGCGTCCAGAGCAGCGAACAACTCCGGTAGCTCCGACCAGAATGCCGGGCCCATCGCATTGCCCTTGCCCGGTCCGATCAACGTCACCTGGGCGACGTGGTCTTTTGTTTCGACGGTGACGGATTCGTACGGCTGGCCCATGTCGAGACCGTACCGTGGACATCATGTCTTCTGACCTGCGGCCCGGACCCGACTCGCCGCCCACCGATGAGCTGGCCAGCGCAGAAGCCGCGCTGGGCGCCCTGCAGCATGTGCTGCATCCGATCTCGCGCGACGAGTTGTCCAAATCCACACCATGTTCGGAATACGACGTGATGCAGCTGACCGACCATCTGATGAACTCCATCACCCTGCTCGGCGGCGCAGCGGGCGCGGAGCCGCCGGAACGGAACAGCGAAGACTCGGTGGAGCGGCAGATCGTCGGCGCGGCCCGGCCCGCGCTGGACGCGTGGCATCGCCGCGGTCTGACCGACACGGTGACCATCGGCACCAACGAGATACCCGCTACCTTCGCCGTCAGCATCCTGTCGGTCGAATTCCTGGTCCACGGTTGGGATTACGCGACCGCGACCACACACCCGATCGACGTCGCCGAGGCGCTGGCCGATTACGTGCTAGGGCTTGCCCACAAAGTCATCACGCCACAAGGGCGCGCGACCGTGGGCTTCGATGATCCGGTCGCCGTACCCGACGATGCGCCCGCCCTAGACCGGCTGATCGCCTTCACCGGCCGCGATCCGGCGCCGGCACGGACCTAGACGCGTTCCAGATAGAAGTAGAAGTAGCGGCCGTTATCGACGACGCCCTTGCCGTTCATGATGCCCATCACCGTGCTGTCGTCGATGGTCTTGAAATGATCGTGCACGGGCTGGCCGTCGTAGACCATCGTGGCGGTGACTTCGCCGCGGAACTCCTCCAGCCAGAGGCTGGCTTCGCCCTTGCCCATCTTGACGTTGGAGAAGCGGTTCCCGTCTTCGTCGAGACACACCAACGGCTCCACGTCGGCGGGCGAGTTGAACGTCTTGCCGAACCAGCGTGACTTCTCGAGCTGACCGTTCATGCGGTGGCCGGTGACGAACTCGCCGCCCTTCCACTCGCCGAGCATGCCGTCGATGGTGGCCGGCGACAAACTCGCCCAATAGTCGTCGAGCTCGGCGTCGCTGATGGCGTCGGTGCGCTCCTTGAACTCAGCGAACTTCTTGCGGGCCAGCGCGTCACTCATGGTGTTTCTCCTTCAGATCCAGCTTTTAGCGAATGCGAGCAGGGCGTCGTTTTCGTCCGGGGCGCCGATGGTGACCCGGACGCCGTCGGTGCCGTAGGGGCGAACCACGATTCGCGCGTTGGCCGCCTGCTCCAC
>DATFYT010000134.1:0-4190 GCA_035314925.1 Mycobacterium sp.
GTAACGCGTTCCTCAGATCCGGCGGCGTATGGGCAAAGGTTTTCGCCAAGGTGGCCAGCGATCCGGACAGCTGGTCGGTGTTCAGGCCGCTGATCGTGGTGGCCAGGTCGCCAAGAGCGTCGGGCAGCT
Source organism: Mycobacterium sp. (assembly GCA_035314925.1). Classification (GTDB taxonomy): domain Bacteria; phylum Actinomycetota; class Actinomycetes; order Mycobacteriales; family Mycobacteriaceae; genus Mycobacterium. The sequence goes on from DATFYT010000134.1 coordinate 130, forward strand.
GGTAGGGCGACATCGTCCGATCCATCGGGATGGTGCCCTCGAGCTGGCCTTCGCCGCGGGGTATGACGTCGAGGATCTTGCTGCCGAGCAGGCCTTTGGTTTTGATCGCCGCCTCGGTGCGGTTCCCCAGATGAATGCTGTTGCCGACTTTGAATTTGACCAGCACGCCGGGCCCGTCAAGGTCGATGCTGGACACCTTTCCCACCGGGAAACCGGAGACCTCGACGCCGTTGCCGGTCCTCAAGCCGCCGGCGTCAGCGAAATAGGCGGAGACGGTTCTGCCCTGGTTGAGAAAGGGCAGCTTCTGCCACTCCAGCGCGGCCAGCACAACGACAGCGACGGCCACGAGGCCGACGGCGCCGATGATCATGGGGTTGCGTTCAGAGAACAGCTTCATTTTGGCGTGCACCGTCCCGAGGCTTGACCGGCGACCTTGATGTACACCGGCTGGCCGCCCTTGCCGTTGAGCTTGAGCACGACATCGCAGAAGTAGAAGCTGAAGTAGTCGCCGTACATCGCCTGGCGGTCCATCGCCCGGTATTTGTCCGGCAGCGTGTTGATCAGGTTGTCGAGGTAGTCATGGTCGGCCAGCGCAATGTTTGCGACGCGGTCGGTCTGCTGGACCACTTTCCGGAACGGCTGCCGCGCCTGTGACATGAGGTCGGCGACTGAGCCGGCCGCGGCGTTCGTGTAGGCCACCGCGTTGGAGATGTCGGTCTTGCGGGCGGCCAGCCCGTGAACCAACTGGGACAGCGACGTCACCGCTTTGTCCAATCGGTCGCTCTGACCGCCCAGCGACCCCAGCACCACATTGAGGTTGTCGACCACCTGTCCGATCAGCAGATCGCGGTCGGCCAACGTGTTGGTCACCGCGGCCGCCTGGTCCAGAAACGTCCCGATCGTGGGTCCCTCGTCCTGAAATGCCTGGATGAACAGTTTGCTCAGCTCATTGACCTGGCCCGGGTTGAGCGCCCGAAACAGTGGGCGGAAGCCGCCGATCAGCGCATCCAGATCCAGCGCGGGTTCGGTGCGGGACAGCGGGATCGTTTGACCGGGCCTAAGCGTCTTGAGCCCCCCGGCCCCTTCTTCGAGCGCCAGGTAGCGGTCGCCGAACAGGTTGTCATACCGCAGCACCGCCCGGGTTCCCTCGGTGAGGGTGACTGATTTTTCGGCGGTGAACTCGACCCGCACCGTCGCGTCCGGATTGATGGAGATGTTCTTGACCTTGCCGACCTCCACCCCGGCGATCCGGACCAGCTTGCCTTTCCTCAGATTGGTCACGTTGTTGAACTCGGCGTAGTAGGTGTTGCCTGCGCCGAACCGAACCTGGGCGAAGACCGAAACGAGCAGCAACGCGGAAAGCAGGCAGACGGTCAGGAAAATGCCCAGCCCCACAATGGTGCCTCTGAGGTTTTCCTTCATAGCTTCTCTCCTGCGTCAGTGGATCGTCGGCGGTCACAACGGCGGTCAGGGTGGCGGCGGACCCGTTGCCGGCGGCGGCGGACCCGGCGGCGGCGGTGCCGGCGGTACCCCGGGAAACAGCGGCACCCCGCCCGGCCCGTAGAGCTGCGCGCCGTACGGCGGCGTTGCCAACCCAAGGGTTGGCTGCGGCCCAACCGCCGTCCCGGGGATGCACCCGCGGAAGCGCCTGCTCGTCGCCGAGGCCGGGTCATCGAGCCTCGCCTGCGGCGGCTCCGGCCAAGGGTGGGTAGCCCCGAAGTATGACCCGTAACAGGGACGCCCGATGCCTGGGTTGGGCCGGATATCGAGCCCGGTTCCCCAACCGGTGTTCGTGACGAGCTGGCGCACCGGGAAGTTCTTCGTGGCGTCCGGCAGCGACCCGCACCCCGGCTTTCCGCCGGGTCCGCCCTTGGCCTCGGCAATGGGCAGGTTGTCTGGATAGAGGTACGGGTCGTTGCCCAGCAACAAAGCGACGTCGAGTTGAAGCGTCCGGCCGTCGGCGCCGCCGAACGCCGAATAGCCCCCGTTGTTGAGATACCAGGTGACGCCCTGTAGGAAGCAGGTGTACTCGGGGCTGTACTTGAGCAGCAGGTTCGTCGTCGGTTCCAGGGTGTTGACCGTTGCGACGAAGTTGTCCTTGCTCGGGCCGAGCAGGTTGGTCCCTGCCTGTGCAAAGCCGATGGTGTTGAGCAGCAAGTCGTCCAGCGCCTTCTGATGATTCACGACGGTGCTGCTGGTGGTGCTGGCGGCGTTCAAGATGGTCAGGATGTTCTGGGCGGCTGCGTCGTAGGTGTTGCTGAGGTTGCCGAGCTTGCGCCAGTCCGCGCGGATGGTGTCGCTGCGCGCGTTGAGTGCCAGCAACACCTGGTTGAGGTCGGTGGTAGCCTCGCCCATCCGTTCACCTTGTCCGCGCACGCCGTCGGCCACCGCGGTCAGCACCGCGTTCAGCTTGAGCGGATCGACCATGTTGAGCAGGTCGACGACGTTTTCGAAGACCGTGTTGATCTCGGTGCTGACATTCTTCGAATGCAGCACCGCGCCGGCGGCCAGCCGAGCAGGACTCGGGTTCGGCGGATACACCAGGTCGACGAACTTGGCACCGAACGCGGTGGTGGCATTGATCTGTGCCTGCACGTTGGCCGGGATATACCGGACCTGATCGGGGTCGATCTCCAGCCTCAAGCTGGCCTGGTTCTTGCCGCCGCCGATCTGGCTGACCCGGCCGACCTGGACGCCACGCAGCATGACCTTGGCGTTGGTCTCCAGCACCAGCCCCGCTCGATCCGATGTCAGCGTCACCGGCACGTATGACCTGCCCACGCCAGTGAAGGCCCCCAAAGTCACGAACAGGAACACGCCGACCGCCGCGAACAGGATCAGCGTCCACCAGGCGGTGGGGATGCGGTGTTCTCCTGGCCGGCGTTTCATGTCACTAGCTCGCCAGGTGGAAGTTGCCGGACTGGCCGTAGACGGCGAGCGTGATCAGCACGATCTCCACCGCCGCGACCACCATCGAGGTACGCACGGCCCGGCCCACGGCCTCACCAACCCCGGCCGGCCCGCCGTGCGCGGTGTATCCGTAGTAGGTGTGCACCAGCATGACCACGACCGTGATCGCCACCGACTGTAAGAACGACCAAATGATGTCGCGGGGACTGAGGAACGTGTTGAAGTAATGGTCGTAGACACCGGAGCCCTGGCCGTAGACGGCGGTGGTGCCGGCGCGGGAGGCCAGAAAGGCCATCATGATTGCGATGCAGTACAGCGGGATGACCACGATGACCCCGGCGACGACCCGGGTGGACGCCAGGTAGCTGACACTGCGGATACCGATCACCTCGAGCGCATCGATCTCCTCGTTGATCCGCATCGCACCCATCTGAGCGGTAGCGCCGGCACCAATGGTCGCCGACAAGGCCACGGAGGCGGTTCCCGGCACGATGAGCCGGACATTGAAGTACGCCGACGCGAACCCGGTGAGGGCTTCGATACCGACGGACGCCAACTGGTTATAGCCCTGCACCGCCACCAAGGCGCCGGTGGTCATCGTCAGGAACCCGACGATCACGACGGTCCCGCCGATCATCGCGAGCGCTGCGGTACCCAACCCCATTGCCGCGATCAGCCGCAACAGCTCGGTCCGGTAGTTGATGACGGCATCGGGAATCGAACCCAGCGTCGTGGCATAGAACCGCATCTGCGATCCGATCCGATTCCACTCGCGGACCAGAACGTTGGTGGTGCGCTGCAGCCGCGGATGGAGCCTGCTCGGAACGGTAAGCGTCATGGGTTCACCTCATGACACCGTGAACTGGATACCGACGGCCGTCACGATGACGTTGATCGCGAACAACGTCATGAACGTGTACACCACGGTCTCGTTGACCGCGTTGCCGACACCGGCCGGACCACCGCCGACTGAGATGCCCTTGTAGCAGGCGATCAGGCCTGCCGCGTACCCGAATAGCGTCGCCTTGACCATCGAGACGAGGACGTCGGCAATGCCGGTGAGCGTCGTCAGCCCGGTCACGAACGCACCCGCCGAGACGTGTTGGACATACACGGTGAAAAAGAACGCGCCGGCGAGACCCACCACGGTG
>DATFYT010000135.1:0-5395 GCA_035314925.1 Mycobacterium sp.
GGGTCGGCACGACCGAGACGGTGCGTAAGTGGGTTCGCCAGGCCGAGATCAACGATGGCTCACGTCCCGGGGTATCGACCGAAGAGTCCGCAGAGCTCAAACGGCTCAAGCGAGAGAACGCAGAACTTAAGCGCGCCAACGTTATCTTGAGCGGATTGGACCGTTTCGCGGCGTGACTAGGATGTTTGCGTCGTGGACAGTGTCCGCGACGGTGGTGCTGGCGATGCGGTTGGCGCGAATCTGTCCGTGCAAGTGTGCGATCTGGTTGCGAAGTTGACGGTTCTCTTGGTCGAGTTCGCGGACTCGTTCGTGCGCGAGGGTGAGAAGCTGCCGTAGTGAGGCATCGGATGCGGGCTCGCTTCGAGGAGGCGCCAGGTTGGCCCTCTCAGGGGAAGCGGTTAGTTGGCGGAGGTTGTCGCGAAATTCGGGTTGGGCGTAGAGCCATGAGCGGGAGACGCCGGCGTGGGCCGCAATCTGGGTGATGCTGTGAGGCCGACCGGTTTCACGGAGTTCGTGTAAGGCTCGCCGGGCGCGTTCGAGGGCGTCGTCGCGACGGCGGTGGGCGGCGGCGACGAGGTGGTGGCTGTTGTCACTGCGCATCTGATGATTCCCTCCTCCAGCATCGAGCAAGTGTCAAAAGCTTTGGATAGACCGTTGTTTGGCCGTCATTGGGTTGTCCCGAGAGCGTTTTGGATGTCGGCGAGAAGGTCGTCGGTGTCTTCGATGCCTAGTGCGATGCGTGCGAATCCGTCGGCAACGGGGTCGCCCCAGCGGGCCCGGCGATCCACCGAGGTGTGGATGCCACCGAAGCTGGTGGACGCGATTAGCAGCTCGCTGTGCTGTACCAGTGCGTGGACCGCGGCGGCGTCGGCCAACTCGACCGATACCAGGGCGCCGAATCGGCGCATCTGTGCCACGGCCACCGGATGCGCGGGATCCTGCGACAGCCCCGGGTAGCGCACCTTCCGTACCGCCGGATGGCTAGCCAGCATCGTGGCTAAAGCTTGCGCGTTGAGGCATTGCCGTTCGAACCGCAGTCCAGCGCTGCCCAGGCTGCGCAGCAGCAACCACGCCTCGAATCCGCCGAGGATCGCCCCGGTGAGCAGCCGTTGACGTTCCACGGCGGCGACCAACTCGGGCTGGCTGGTGGCTACGTATCCCGCGACCAGGTCACTATGACCCGACAGGGCCTTGGTGGCGCTGGCCACCACCACATCAGCACCCAACGACAACGGTTGCTGGCTCAGCGGCGTGGCGGTCGTGTTGTCCACCATCAGGCGTGCGCGGCGACCATGGCAGACGGCGGCCAGCCGGCGGAGATCCACCGCATCCAGTCCCGGATTGGTGGGAGTCTCGGCCAGTACAACGTCGGCACTCGCGGCGGCGTCACAGATTTGCGAACTGGCCGCCTCAATGACCGTCACCCCCACGGGCACAAGATATTCGGCGGCATAGCGGCGCACCTGGTAGTAGCCGTCGGCCGGCACCACCAACACCGATCCGGGCGTGGCCAGTACGCGCAGCGCAGCGCTGATGGCCGCCATACCGGAGCCGAACACCAGCGCGCTGGTCGCGCCCTCCAGCTCGGCCAGCGCCGATTCCAGGTGCCGCCAGGTCGGATTGGAGCTGCGGCCGTAGGTGTCCAGGTCGGCCGTTTCGTCGGTCGACAAGTGGTAGGTGGACGCCAGCACGGCCGACGGCGCCACCGGTTGGCCAGGGATGGCCGCAGAACGCACGGCTTTGAGGCTACGAGTGGAATCGCCGTACCGACTGCTCATGCGTGTTCACTCCGGCTGGGTGCGGAAACGAGCATCGCTGCCTGCGTTTCGCTGCACTCTGCTGTGCACTGGCAGTCGTGCCGGTCGGCCTCAAGGGTGGTGATGATGGTGAGCAGGTTGGCCTCAACGGTGCGGTTCATCTCGGCCATGCGGGTGTGACCGTCAGCTTTGGCGCGGGCGATCAATGCGCGGGTGTCGTCGAGCTGCTTGTGGTGTTGGGGTAGGAATTCGGCGGTCGTGATGAACAGCGGGCAGGTCAGGCACGCGTTGGAGTGAGGGCACGATTTCTGCAGCGGGAGACCGCAATACCCGTTGGGCAGCGCCATTTTCGCGCGCGCGAGGTTCTGCTTCATCCACTCGCCGTCGGCGAGCGGTCCGTCGCCGATGGTGTCGACGGGCTCACCGCGGATGTTGATCTTTTGGGCGCGTTCCCACTGCTCGCGGATGGTGGTGTCGGCCAGGCGGGCATACACGGCGGTCATGGTGTGGCTGGTATGGTCGAGCAGACGTCGGACCACTTCCTGCGGCACCTCATGGTTGATCCACCGAGTGGCCGCCGTGTGCCGGAATTGGTGAGCGGTAACATGCACTGGCTGACCGAGTTCGTCTGTGACACCACATGTTTCGAGCCACTGCCCGAGCTGGAGGTGGAACGTCGCGGCGGGAATGGCCAACCGTCCGTCGGGGTTGGCGCTGCTGCGCGGCAACAGCACACCGGTAGTGGGGAACCGTTGCCGAGTACGCGCCTGCTGCTCCTGGATCATGGCGGCCAGTTCGTCGTCGATGGGCACCACCGCGTCACGGCGCATCTTGTGATTGCGGTAGCGCAAATAGACCGCGCCCTGCGGGTCACGGACCAAGCAACCAAGCTGAAGCCGGGTGGCGTCGCCGATGCGCAAGCCGGTGCGGATAAGGATCTGCACCAGCAGCCGGATCCGCGGGTCGCTGATCCGGTCGAGGTTGGCTGGGCTTTCCAGCTGGCCCATGACGAACTCCGGAATCGCCCGCGGTGCCGGTGTCTCGTCGCGGCGGGGCTGATCGCTGGGATACAGCTGCGCCTCAGCTGGCAGTGATGCCCACCGGTGCTGACGCACGGCATACAGAAACCCGGTCACGGCGCCGATCTCGGCGCTACGGGTCTTCGGGTGCGCAATCTCGACCGCCAGTCGTGCCAGATAGGCCTCCAACGCCGCCCGCTCGAACGCGCCCGGCCCCGACGAGCTCGCCAATCCGGGCGTGAACTGTGACAAACGAACGAGCGCGAGGCGGTCACTGCGTAGCTGCCCCAGCCCGACTCCGCACGACATCCGCCAGCGACACCACCGTTTGGCCAGCTCTCGCAGCCACGGTGGTTGCACCGCGGCGAAATCCAGGCGGGCGCCGTCATGGCCGGAAACACCGAGCCGCCGTAGCCGCCACACGTCACGCTCGTATTCGCTATCCCAGCCGGTCCCGTCGCGCAGGTCGAGCAGGTACTCGATTGCATAACCGAGGAACGCGCGCGGAGTGTGCAGCGCGGCCGCTGCCGAAAGCCCGGCCAGCCAGTCATCGAGCGGACGCTCCAACAGCGACTCGGCCCCAGTTGCCGACAAGTGGTCCAGCAGCGGCTTGATCGATCGCGGTGTGGTGCGGGTTCGGTTCGCATCGACCCGGCATTGCAGCGCGTACTGGACCTCCAGCCGCAACTGCGGCGCCAGCAGCCGCAAGTCGAAGCGGTCCTCACCGTAGCTGGCGCAGTAGGCGATGAACTCCGCCGCCGGTGGACGACCACGCAGCCGCCACCGCCTGTGGTGGGAATGACACCAGCCCGCGTCCAGTTCGGCCCACAACGCGCACCCCGGGATCGCGCACACCGCCGCCGGCTCGGCGGCCACCTGCGGCGTCCACTGATCCACCCCCGGGCGTCCGGCCTTGTCCCAGGCACGAGAATGCGCGTAGCACAACCGATACCGATGCTGCCCGAAACCACAACCAGCCACCAGGCACGACTGCAGCGGCCGGTACCCCATCACCTCTGGATCAGCGGTCGCCGCCCACGCTTGCCGGTCCGGGCGACCCGCCTTTCTCCACCGGCCCAGATGGGCCGGGCAGAGCCCGCCGTAGCGACTCGAACGCACACACCCGGGCACCGCGCACGCGGGCGACCCGAGAATCGGATCGGCCACGGCGGGCACCAGCACCTCGGCGCGGAACTCCGGCCGCACCGCCGCACTCAAACGCGCGACCCAGCCCGATCCGATCGGGGCCGCCAGCGCCTCGATGCTCACAGCGACCCATCCCGATCGGCCAGCCACCCTGCAGCCACCAACGCGCGGCGCGTGTCTTCGACCTTCAGATGCGCATACGCGTCACTGGTCGTGGCGATCGATGCGTGACCCAGCAGGTGCTGCACTACCTCGACTGGCACCTTGCGGCGCAACAATTCTGTGGCATACGAGTGGCGAAAAGTATGCGGCCCGAACATAATTCCGGACCGCTCCCGCAATCGGCAGACCAGATCGTAGACGCTGGCATACGTCAGCGGACACCCGATAGGACCTGACCACAAGTTCACGAACACGTAATCGCTATCCAGTTCGCCGTACTCGCCGTGCAGATAATCCGCATACAGCCGGATCACGGTGGCTGGCACCGGCACCTGCCGACCTCCACCCTTGGCTCGAGCCCGATTCGCATTGACCCGCGGCACCACCGACACCAGCCGAGCCGCGGCGTCGATGTCGCTGTGTCGCAACCCCAACGCCTCACCAACCCGCAGCCCCGAGGCAGCCAGCAGGGAAAACAGGAACTGATCCCGCAGCCGATCACACGCCGCCACGATCGCCGCGATCTGCTCGGCATCCAGCGTGTCCGCGATGCACCGCTCAGCGCGCAACCGAATCCGCCTGGCACGTTCTGGCCGAGACCCCAGGTGCGCCAACAACGGTCGCCACGACCCACCATGCGCCGTGCGCCGCTGCCAGGTCGTCAGAAGCTCCCCCAGATCCACGCCGTGGCGCTGATGGAACTCATAGAACGCCGAGATCGCCGACAGCTTGCGGTTCACCGTCGCCTCCGAGCACACGCTCTCCGCGGTCGACAACACCGCCACATTGCCTACCCGCGCCGATGCCGGCAACCGCAGCCATGCCACGAACCGGCCCACGTCTTCCAACCGCACTCGCGACCACACCACGCCGCGCTGATCAAGGAATTCAAACCAATCCCGCAGGTCATGGGCGTAGGCCTTGACCGTGTTCGGTGAGCGCTCGACCGCGTGCAGATGCGCCAAGAACCCCTCGACCGGCTCCACCACCACCGAATTCCGATCGACCAGGGTCCACGACTGCGGATCACCGAACGGCATCACCACCGACTGCACCCGCAGCCCACGACACGTCACAGACACCGAAGATAACTGGTCCACAACGCATTTCGCGGCACCTTGAACGGCGTGTCGTCTACATCGTGGACGGTCTCCTTAGGGCCTCAGATAACCAACGCAATTTTGAAGACCGCGTCGGCTTTCTTCGCGGCCGAGCTGGACCGGCCACACCACTAGTCTGTCGGTTCATCGCCGACCATCAGGGCCGCCGCGAGGGCCCTGATGGTTTGCGGTGGGGTGTCCAGTCGATCTG
>DATFYT010000136.1:0-4751 GCA_035314925.1 Mycobacterium sp.
CCCGGTGTCGAAGCGTCGGCAGCGCCGCCAGTGCAGCATGGACGTCGGCGGGATCGACAAGCTCCGGCGACCAGTCGCGCCAAAGCCGGCCAATGATTCGATGCACCACCCGTTCCGGGAGAAACGGCAGCTGAAAAAACATGATGTACCAACTCATTCGCAGTTGCCGGGCCATCAGCCGCCCGTACAGTCGCGCAGTGTTGCGCCGGGGCGTTATTCCCTTGATCGGCGGCACGGACATGCTGATATGGGCGGCGAATGGCGAGCGTGGATGGGCTGCCAGTCCGTTGCACGTGTAGGAGCCCCAGTCGTGTCCGATGAGCACCGCGCTGCCCTGACCGCCGAGCGAACGGCACAGTGCCGCGGCGTCATACATCAGCGCACCGATGTGATAGTCGCCGTCGCCAGGCAGGCTCGTCGGTGCGTAGCCGCGGGTAAATGGTGCAACGACACGAAGTCCTTGGGCGCCGAGAATGCGGCCCAGGTGGCGCCAGCTCCATGCGCTGTCGGGGAAGCCATGCAGACAGACGACGAGTCGCCCGCCCTCGGGACCCCATGCCAATGCGCTCATTCGGAGATGGCCTAGGTCGACCTCCAACACCTCGGGCTGATTGGTCACGTTGGCCGACCTACGCGTGACGGTAGACGCATGGGGGTAAATGTATGGTCGGGCACACTCATGCCGCAAGCGCGAAGCGGAGATCACGCTATAAAACCGCGATTAGACAGTGCGAGTTTGTGTATGGTCCAGGCTGGGTGCTCGAGTTCGACGTCGCTACGGTCGACGACGGCATTCGGACGCTTTTATAAACCGGCGGGAGCGCGGATGCTGGAGATCATCGACAAGGGGCTCACCACGCCTGCGCACGAAACACCGCTGCTGTTCGTCCATGGGGGACATCACGCCGCGTGGTGCTGGAACGAGCACTTCCTCGACTATTTCGCCAACCGCGGTTTCCGCGCGGCCGCGCTGAGCCTGCGCGCGCACGGCGGCAGCGCGTCCGACAAGCCGCTGCGCAAGCTCTCCGTCGCCGACACCTAACGATCACTGCCCGGCGATGTACCCGTATTTCGCGTGTGGGTTCAGGATCTGCCTGTGCCACAGGAAGTTGCGCTGCGCTCGGGTCAGCCTGGCCAGGTCGGCGGCCTCGTCGAAGTCGCGTTCGATGACCGCGACCTGGGCGTCGACGATCTCGCGTGCCTGCGCGGTGGTCAGGCCGTACACCGGAGCAGCGGCTACAACCGCGGCGAACGAGCTGTCACGGGTCCCCTTGCGGTCGAACGCCAGCGCCTGCGACGAGGTCTCACCGGAGCGGATCTGCGGACACAGGTCATATGCCGGGGTCAGCTCCAAGGCCTTGCCATCCCAGAACGCGGCGTGGTTGCGCGCGTGGTCGTCGTTGTTGCCGATGGCAACGTTGAACACTATCCGCTCGAACAGCCGTCGGCCGATGGCGGCGTCGGTACCGGTGCGGCGCAGCACGTCGAGCAGATCCGGATAGGTGGCGTAGCGGCCCTCCATCTCGTCGAGCCCAAGCATCGTCAACGCCGAGACGATGATGCGCCGGCCGCCGTCTGCAGGGCGGTCGAACCGCTCGATGACGAGGACGTCGCGACCCAGCGATTCGGTGAGAAACGATGCAGTGGTGTCGATTCCGGCTCGCAGGGCCAGTTCCAGGGCCAGCGCCTCGGCGTTGACCACCGGGTACGGGTCCGACGCCGAGGAAAACTTGGCGATGTGGCTCCTGCCGTCGACGTCGATGAGCGCCTTGGGTCGGGCGCCTCCGATCGACGTTCCCCGCAGCAGCGCCGCGCCCAGTTCATCGGTCAGTTCGCGGCCCTGATCCAACGTGTCGGCCGCGGCGTGCAGTTCGTCGAGCGTCGCCGACGACCCGCGCGGGACGTAGACCTCGGGACTGGCCTGAAAGTCCAGCCCGCCAATGCGATTGGACCCCGACTCCAGGAAGTAGGTTATCTGGTCTAGGTCGGCCGTATCGGCGTCACGCCCGGCGACACCGTGGAGTCGTTCGAGGATCACGCGCTGGCCCCACGAATCAGGACCGGCGTCGCGCAGCGCGGACGCAATCGACATGTTGGAGGGGGGAGCTTGCCAGCCGGTCCGCAGCGGGAGCTCCGGTTCGTAGAGGCTGATGGCGTCGTCGCGGTCGAGGTAGCTGCGGCCGTAGCCGAACGCGTATCGGCGGCCGTGGCGCCGGAAGTGCAACCGTCCGGCTGGCACCGGATCGGTGTGGCCAGGAAGCCAGACCCACACGAAGGCATCCCGCTGTGCTGGCGTCTCAGAAGGCAAGAGCGTCATCGGCGTCCGGACCCGTTGTCGATCGCGGCTGGTATTCGCGTGACGGGATCAGCGCCACCCGCTCTTCGCCGCGGCGACGTAGCCGCGCTCTTTCGTCGTCGTCGTCGACGAACAGTGGCACGCCGAGTACCGACGCCGCGCTAAACACGGTGCCGATGGAGACTCCGGCTGAGCCGCGTTCGATGGCGGTGACGGTGCGCGGGTCAGCCCCGATGCGCATGCCGAGGTCGGCGGCGGTCCAGTTCTTGTCGTGCCGGGCCGTCCGGATCTGCGTACCCAGCACCACAAGAGCGTCCGCCGCAGCACGGGTCGGTGAGATCGCCCGCTTAGCCATGGTTACCTGCCTTAAAATGTCAGTAAATGCATTCTACAAACATTTTATCGTTAGTAAAGGCCTCGCGACCACGTCTGAAGGCTAGCGGCACGGTGTATCGCCGCACGTACCGGACCGCGGACGGATTACACTTGCGTCCCGACGGGCAGCTGCAGGTAGGTCACGCCGAGATCGATCTGGAGCTACCCAACCTCAGCGGCGGTGAACGGGCCACCGCGCTCCTCGTGACCCGCCTGGTGCTGGCCGCCTCGGCCACGCGGGCGTCGTGCCGTGGCTCGACGAGCCGCTCGAACACCTCGACCCAGTCCGCCGCGCTGGCGTGGCCGCCACACTGGTACGCGCCGCCCAGACCAAGTCCGTCGAACAGATCCTCATCACGACCTACGAGGGGGAGTTGGCGCAGCGGCTGGCGGCGAGCACCCCCGATACCGTCAAGCTGACCTACGTCCGGTCCGCCGACGGCGATCTGGTCTGACGGGAGACTGGCCTGGCGCCCATGCGCACGTGCGTCGTCTTCGCGATTCCATGAGTGAGTTCCCGCTCTTAGCGAGTCGACGATTATTCGGCGGATATGTCCGAGAACCGGCAAGAATCGCTCAGAACCGCTGGTAATGCTAGTGCGATCAAAACTGTTGTGCAGCAATGCTTAACGGGCATTTGTGGGACCTTCTAAGAAGCACGGATCGGAAATCCGTTGGTCGCGGGTTCGAGCCCCGCCCGCCCCACAACCTGAAAAACCGCACGCCAGACGCAGTTCGGTCACTCAATCGGCTGGAACGGTCGCTCTTCGATGTCCTCGCCGATTATCAGTGCGGTCCCGGCGGGCACTTCCCGCCACACCCCGGGCAGATGGGTCAACGGCTCAGAAACCACCACCCGGGCATCATCACCGAAGTGCATCAGCCGCTCGTTGTCGGGGTAGAGCATGCGCACTGACTCCGGATCTTCGCTCACAAACAGCGTGTTCACTTCCGGTCCGCTGGCATAACGGGCCGCGTACAGGCGCACGCCGTCGCTGACCCCGATCGTCATCTGCAGCGCGGGTTCACGCACGCCGGCCGCCGCGGCGGCCGTTTCGACGAAACCTGCCATCCGGGCGATCCCCGCGATCGGATCATCCGTGAGACCGAAGGTGAGTGCGAGGTGAAACAGCAGCTCCGAATCGGTAGACCCCGCTATGTTGCCGAACAGGTCGGGGCGCACAGCGAACAGCAGATCGCGGCGCAACCGCTGATATCCGCCGACGTGTCCGTTATGCACAAACAGCCAGTTGCGGTAGCGAAACGGGTGACAGTTGGTCTGCTGCACAGGTGTCCCAGTCCCCGCGCGAACATGGGCAAGAAACAGTCGGGTGCGGACCTCGGTGGCCAGTTCCAAAAGATTCTCGTCGCCCCATGCCGGGGTAATGCTGCGAAATAGCGCCGGTTCGGCACGGTGCTCATACCAGCCCAGCCCTGTACCGTCCCCGTTGGGAATCTCCATGTTCGGCGCGTGCCTACGGCTCTGCTCGATAAGTGAGCGCTCCGGGTCATATAGCAGCTCCCTGGGCGCGATCGGGCCGCCCAGGTATGCAACCCACCGACACATCCGACTCTCCTTGCTGCACCTTGTCTCAGCCTGGCATGCCCGCGCTCGTCGCTTCCGGGTACTAGTGACCAGCTGCCGCTGTGCGAGCCGTCTCGCGGATCACTTTGTGTACGAACGCCAGCTTGCGGACCACCGCCTGCGGGATGTCGAATGGGTAAAGCGGATTCTTACCCATGGCGGTGTTCACCCGATTGAAGCACAGCGACAACCACTTCCAGTCCTCCAGCAGCCGCTCGATCGAGGCGTCCTCGTAGGACGGGAGCGGAGCGACGTCCCGCTGAACCGAGAAACGGACCCTGTCGGCATGCAAGATCAGTCCGGACTCCCGGGCGGTGTCGATGGTGCCAGTGATGTGCAGATAGTGGGCGAAGCACTCGGCAAAATCCTCCCAGGGGTGCATCGTCGCGTACTCGGAGATGTAGAAGTCACCCCAGTTCGCCGGCGCACCGAATTTGTAATGTCGTGCGATCTCGTCTTGATAATCGGCGCGCTCATCGCCGAAGATCTCGCGGC
>DATFYT010000137.1:0-3267 GCA_035314925.1 Mycobacterium sp.
GCGTTACCACCAACGAAGTTAGCTGGGCTATATGAAGTTCTGATCAGAAGATGGTCGCCCCCGCTGACCCTTCATATCGCGACATTACCCCGTAACGCGCACGGCGGACCACCTCAGCGGTGCCCGCCGCCTCCGCCACCGTGGCCGCCACCGCCACCAAAGCCGCCTCCGCCACCGAACCCGCCGAAGCCGCCAAAGCCGTGGTCGCCTCCGCCGAAGCCGCCGAGGCCTCCGCCACCCTCGTGACTGCCGCCGAACCCACCGAAGCCGTGGTCGGCACCGTTATCGGTCGGGCCCGGCATGGACGGCGCACCGATTCCCGGGCCTTGCGAGATGCCCGGTGGACCTTGGGGACTCGGCATGCCTGGCGCCGAGGGCGCATCCGGAGCGTGCATGCCTGGCATACCCGGCATCCCCGGTGCGTCAGGAGCCTGCACGCCCGGCATACCCGGTGCGTCAGGAGCCTGCATGCCCGGCATGTGCCCTGGCGCGTCGGGGGCATCCGGGGCTGAAGGGTGCATCGGAGGCTCGTCGGGTGCCGGCAGTTGTATTGGCGCCTGGGGGCTCACGTGTACCGGAGCCTGGGGGCTCACGGCCTGCACCGGCGGCTCCGGCGCCGGCATGTGCACTGGTACGGGCTGCGACGGAACGCTCACGGGAGGCGGCGACCCGGGGTAATGCCCTGACGGCGGTGACCCGGGGTAGTGCCCCGGCGGGGGCGATCCCGGCCAGTGCCCAGGCGGGGGTGAGCCCGGCCAGTGCCCCGGCGGGGGTGAACCAGGCAGCGCGCCGGGCGGGGACCCCGGCATATGTAGCGGGAACGGATTGACCGGCGCCGGCGGACCGGCGGGAATCGGCAAGGGCAGCGGGACGATGACGGGCACGTGCGGTGCGACGACTGGCGCCGGAGGCACGGCGACGGGCACCGGCGGCGCAGCGGGAATCGGCGGGAGTGCCGGAGCCGCAGGCGGTGGAGCCGGAATCTGCGCCTTCACCGGCGGAGGCGCCGCTACCGGCGCCTGCGCATGATTGACCAGCGGCGCCGGCGCGCTTACCGGAGCCGGGGCAGGCGCCGGAGCCTGCTGGGTCGGGACGAGGAGGTTTTGCAGCGGCCGGGGCAATAAGGCGACGGCACTCGGCCGGATCCCGAGTGCCAGCGAAACCTCCAGCGCCAAGATCGCGGCAACAACGACGACCGCCAACACGCTGCCGACGAGCAGAAGCGGCCGGCGCTCGCGGTGTCCGTCGTCGGCCAGATCCAGGACGGTGGTGTTGGCTTCGGCCTCCTCATCCAGCGCGGCGGTATTGGCGTCGGCTTCCTCATCCGGGACAGCGCTGTAGGCGAGGTCTTCTTCGCCCAACTCCGTGCCGGGCGGAACATCTGGCACCGCAAGGTATCCCGGCGACACGGCGTAGGGGTCGACCTCGCCGGTAGCGGGATCTTGCGCGTATGCCAGGGCGGCGGTCGAAGACGCGAACAGCGGCGCGTTGGCCGATGCCAGCGCGGCGCCCCATGCCAGCGCCGTCTCCGGCTCTTCCGGTGCGCTCACGGGAATCGAGGTCACTGCCTCCAACTGCGGCTTGAGCGTCGCGATGTCCACACCGGAGCCGACGATAAAGAGGTGCTCCGGGTGGGTCTCCAACGCGTCCAGGCCGGCGACCATCCCGGCGAGTTCCGCAATGGTGTCGGCGTTGGAAATCAGCTCTTTGTGTACATCGGTGATCGAACCGTCGCCGGAATCGACGACGGCCAGCGTCGCGGTGTCGGGTTCGACGAAAAGCAGGGCGGTGTGCGCGTTGCCGGTCGCGCTGCCCACCATCTGCGCCAGCGCGGCCGCAGCCATGAAGGCCGAGACGAGCATGACGTTTTCGATCTTGCGGGTGGCCAGAGCCTCGCGCAGGGCGGCAGCGTCCACCGGATCGGTCCAGGTCACCCCAGTCGACGTCAACGCATGGCCGGCCTGTGTGGCGTTTTCCCGAGTGCCCAGGATCGTCGTGATGACCTGATCGGCCGCACTCATCGTTGCCGCATCGTCGTCGCAGGCGACGTCGAAGCTCTTGTCGTCGACCGTCACGCCGTCGGCGTTTTCACCTTCGACCAGGACCGTACGCACGACTGTGGGTGCCATTGATACACCGAGAACGACGTCCATCGCTCCTCCAGATCCTTCGCCGGCGCGTCACAGTTCTGGGCGGAGGAGAACATCGCGCGAGCGCTATGTCTGGATGATCGCTGTGAAGGCTGTGCGCCGTTACAGCCGAACTTAAGTGGACCGTATGAAGTTTTGGTACGAGCGAGACGGCGTCGGTCCGCGCTGGCCCTGATACTTCGATCCGACCCGCGCGCTGCCGTAGGGATGCTCGGCGGGGCTGGTCAACCGCAAGATGCACAGCTGGCCGATCTTCATCCCCGGCCAGAGCGTGATCGGGAGATTGGCGACGTTGGAGAGCTCCAGCGTGATGTGGCCACTGAAGCCTGGGTCGATGAAGCCTGCGGTCGAGTGGGTGAGCAAGCCCAGACGTCCCAGCGACGACTTGCCCTCCAGTCGGCCCGCCAAGTCGTCTGGCAGCGTGCACAGTTCCAGCGTCGAGCCGAGCACGAACTCGCCGGGGTGCAGCACGAACGGCTCCCCGTTGACCGGTTCCACCAGGCTGGTCAACTCGTCTTGCTGCTGCGCAGGGTCGATGTGCGTGTATCGGGTGTTGTTGAAGACCCGGAACAAGCTGTCGAGGCGAACGTCGACGCTGGACGGCTGGACCAGCGAGTCGTCGAACGGATCAATTGCCAAC
Organism: Mycobacterium sp.; assembly: GCA_035314925.1. Lineage (GTDB taxonomy): Bacteria > Actinomycetota > Actinomycetes > Mycobacteriales > Mycobacteriaceae > Mycobacterium. The sequence continues at coordinate 2,791 of DATFYT010000137.1, forward strand.
CGGCCGGCGGCGATTTCGGCCCTGAGGTCGCGATCGGAGAGCAGCACGCGACGAGCGTATCCGCTCGCTCGCCGCTCGCGATGTTGATGAACGAGGTGACGCCGGGTGCTAGCCTTCCGAATCAACTGCGCCGATGTAGTTCAATGGCAGAACATCAGCTTCCCAAGCTGAATACGCGGGTTCGATTCCCGTCATCGGCTCCCTGACCAGCTCAAACGCTGTTCGAATCATTCGAACGGGCACCCTCGGTGTCCAGAATGTCACAACTCGATTCAAACTCTCTCCGGCGCTCTTCAAGGCATCGTTCTGCGAGTGCGCGTAGAGACGCATGGTCAAACCCAGGGTATTAAGCGAGCGCCGCGTTCACCGGCGGGTTGAGCATGCCTGTCAGGATCGCGATGTCGTCGAGCGTCTCGAGGCCGAGCACCGTGTTTTCGATGGCGTGTCGGCGGTCGGGTTCGATCACTGAGTGGGTCA
>DATFYT010000138.1:0-37531 GCA_035314925.1 Mycobacterium sp.
AGATCCGTTCGGCGGCAGTGGGAGTGAACATCCCTTGCGTGACGACGGTGCAGGGCGCCTCGGCGGCCGTCCAGGGCATCGAAGCCGGGATCCGCGGCGACATCGGTGTGCGATCGCTGCAGGAACTGCACAGCACGCTGAATAACGGCGGCCACTGATGACGTCCGGGTTCGGCGCCCGGCTGGCTGACGCGGTATCGCGTCGAGGGCCGCTGTGTCTGGGCATCGACCCGCACCCCGAACTGCTGCGGGCATGGAACCTGCCCACCAGTCCCGATGGCCTGGCCGCATTCTGCGACACCTGCGTGCAGGCCTACGCCGATTTCGCCGTCGTCAAACCGCAAGTCGCGTTTTTCGAGGCCTACGGCGCCGCGGGATACGCGGTGTTGGAGCGCACCATCGCCGCGCTGCGCGGAGCTGGCGTGTTGGTGTTGGCCGATGCCAAACGAGGCGACATCGGATCGACGATGGCCGCCTACGCGGTTGCCTGGGCCGGCGACTCGCCGCTGGTCGCCGACGCCGTAACTGCCTCACCCTATTTGGGTTTCGGCTCGTTGCAGCCCCTGCTGGACACCGCAGCGGCGCACGGGCGAGGCGTTTTCGTGTTGGCGGCGACGTCGAACCCAGAGGGTGCGACCGTGCAGCGCGCCGAAATCGACGGCCGCTCGGTGGCTCAATCGATCGTCGACCAGGCGGCGGCGGCCAACCAGGCCCTGGGCTCGGGTCCCGGTGCGATCGGTGTGGTGGTCGGGGCGACAGTGACCAACCCGCCCGATGTCAGCGGGCTTGGTGGACCGGTGCTGGTGCCCGGCATTGGCGCCCAGGGCGGGCAAGCCAGTGCGCTGAAAGGTCTGGGTGGGGCGACTCCCGGCCAACTGCTGCCCGCGGTGTCGCGCGAGGTGTTGCGGGCAGGTCCCGACGTCGCGGCGCTGCGAGCGGCCGGTGAGCGAATGCGTGACGCGGTCGCGCATCTCGCGGTTTGACGTCTAGCGATACCCGAATCAGTTCCGCAACAAGCTATTACGACGGGGGACTAGCGGGCCGTTGATAGTGCTGGCTGATGCATTTGCGCCGACCCGCCGGTCGTGGTCGGTGCGGTGTTGCCCAGCGGGGCCGGTGGCGTGGCTTTGGCCGTGGCGATTCCGGTAGGCCAAGCGCCGCTCAGTCCGATGCTCAGCGCGACCATGGACGCATGAAACGCGCGTTTCATGTTCATTCGCAATCACCCCTTTTCAACCGCCGCTCGCAAATCTAACGACCACGATTGTGGGACCTCTGTGACACCTGTGTGGATGTGTTGATAGTGCTCCCGGTGGTACTACGCGGCGTAGTTCACGGTTTGGTGGCAGCGGAAACGCGCGTCAAGCAATGTCGCGTGTGCCGGGCGACACGCGCGACACGCCGTGACATGCGCAATCGGCGCAGTTTCGGTTTCCGGGTGATGCCGGGGCGGCCGAAGCGACCGTTTCGGGACAACTCGCGGTCTGGCCAGCTCGCAACAAAACTGCTGGTAGAAGCCATTTCGTCACCTCGGAAAGGGCCGCCCAGGGGAGCGGCGGCACGGTCGCCGACGGCGACTTGGGATACCCCTTCTCGGAGCCACACGCTGGGCCTTTGTAGCTTCAACCGGGGGGGCGGGTTAGATTTCGTCTGGCAGCGTGGGTACGGTCGTCTGCGCTGGCTGGACTACCCAGCCAAGACGAACAAAGATCGATAGCTGTCGATGAGTGATTGAGACGGAGGAATCGTGGCTCTTCCCCAGTTGACCGACGAGCAGCGCGCGGCCGCGTTGGAGAAGGCTGCCGCCGCACGTCGAGCTCGAGCTGAGCTCAAGGATCGCCTGAAGCGCGGTGGCACCAACCTGAAGCAGGTGCTGAAGGATGCCGAGACCAACGAGGTCTTGGGCAAGATGAAGGTTTCTGCGCTGCTGGAGGCGTTGCCGAAGGTTGGCAAGGTCAAGGCGCAGGAAATTATGACCGAGCTCGAAATCGCCCCGACCCGCCGCCTGCGTGGGCTCGGCGATCGTCAGCGCAAGGCCCTGCTGGAAAAATTCGACTTCTCCTAGGCATCTGCCAGGAGAGTCGGTGAGCACCGACGGGGGACCGGACGGTGACCACGACGCACGTCTTGGGGCGAAAGCTGCAGGACGCGTGGTGGTGCTGTCCGGTCCATCCGCGGTAGGGAAGTCGACGCTGGTCCGCCGCCTGCGCGAGCGGATTCCCGAGCTGCTTTTCAGCGTTTCGGCGACCACCCGAGCGCCTCGCCCGGGTGAAGTCGACGGCGTCGACTATTACTTCGTCACCCCGGCCCGCTTTCAGCAACTGATCGATGAAGGTGCCCTGCTGGAATGGGCCGAGATCCACAGCGGCCTGCATCGGTCGGGCACCTTGGCGCAGCCGGTCCGGGACGCCACCGCCGCCGGGCATCCGGTGCTGATCGAGGTCGACCTGGCGGGCGCTCGCGCGGTCAAACAGGCGATGCCAGAGGCGATCACCGTGTTCCTGGCCCCGCCGAGCTGGGAGGACTTGGAGGCCCGACTGATCGGCCGGGGGACCGAGTCGCCCGAGGTGATCGAACGCCGGCTGGCCACCGCGCGCACCGAACTAGCGGCTCAGGACGACTTTGACGCGGTGGTCGTGAACACTCAATTGGAGTCTGCGTGCGCAGAATTGGTATCCTTGCTGGTGGGACAAGCGCCGGGTACGGCGTGATCCGCTATCAGCTCGATTCACCACCAATCGCACATTGCTTCCTACGTTCAACGCCACCAAGGAGAAAGTCTTACGTGAGTACTTCGCAGCCCGACGCGTCATTGGCCGCCGTCCCCGATCAGTTCGATCCGGCAGCGGGTGGGATCGGCGCCTATGACACGCCGTTGGGCATCACCAACCCGCCCATCGACGAGTTGCTTGAGCGGGTTTCCAGCAAGTACGCCCTGGTGATCTACGCGGCCAAGCGGGCTCGGCAGATCAACGACTATTACAACCAGCTCGGCGAGGGCATCCTCGAATACGTCGGCCCGCTGGTCGAGCCGGGCCTTCAGGAGAAGCCGCTGTCGATCGCCATGCGCGAGATCCACGGCGACCTGCTCGAGCACACCGAAGGCGAGTAGCGGGATCCAGGCGGGCTTGCGATGAGCCTCTCGGGAGAAAAGCGGACGGACCGCAAGCGGATCATTGTCGGCGTCTCCGGGGGTATCGCCGCCTACAAGGCCGCAACCGTCGTTCGTCAACTCACCGAGGCGGGCCACCAAGTCCGCGTCATCCCCACCGAATCCGCGTTGCGCTTCGTCGGCGCTGCCACCTTCGAGGCACTCTCCGGCGAGCCGGTACAGACCGGTGTCTTCGAGGACGTTCCGCAAGTGCCGCACGTCGCCATCGGCCAAGGCGCCGATCTGGTCGTGGTGGCACCGGCAACCGCCGATCTGCTGGCCCGGGCCGCACACGGCCGTGCCGATGACCTGCTGACCGCGACGCTGCTGACCGCACGATGTCCAGTGCTGTTCGCACCGGCGATGCACACCGAGATGTGGCAGCACCCGGCGACCGTCGACAACGTGGCGACGCTGCGACGCCGCGGCGCCGTGGTGCTGGAACCCGCATCCGGACGGCTGACGGGAGCGGACAGCGGCGCGGGCCGGCTACCCGAAGCGGAGGAGATCACCACGTTCGCCCAGCTGCTGCTGGAGCGCCATGACGCGATGCCCTACGACCTGGCCGGGGTCAAGTTGCTGGTGACCGCGGGTGGCACCCGCGAGCCGATCGACCCGGTCCGGTTCATCGGCAACCGCAGCTCGGGCAAGCAGGGCTATGCGCTGGCGCGGGTCGCGGCGCAGCGCGGCGCCGAGGTCACGCTGATCGCCGGGCATACCGCCGGGCTGATCGACCCGGCCGGCGTCGAGGTCGTGCACGTCAGCTCCGCTCAACAACTCCGCGATGCGGTCTCCAAGCACGCGCCCGATGTCCATGTGCTGGCGATGGCCGCTGCCGTCGCCGACTTCCGGCCGGCGCACGTCGCAACCGCCAAGATCAAAAAGGGTGCGGACGAACCGCCGACCATCGAACTGGTCCGCAACGACGACGTGCTGGCGGCGGCCGTGCAGGCCCGCGCCGCCGGCCAGTTGCCCAACATGCGGGCCATCGTCGGCTTCGCGGCCGAGACCGGCGACGCGAACGGTGATGTGTTGTTCCATGCCCGGGCCAAGCTGCGTCGCAAGGGCTGCGACCTGCTGGTGGTCAACGCCGTCGGTGAGGGCAAGGCCTTCGAGGTGGACAACAACGACGGCTGGCTGCTGGCGTCCGACGGTAACGAGCTAGCGCTGCAGCACGGCTCGAAGACGTTGATGGCCAGTCGTATTGTGGATGCAATCGTCACGTTTTTACACAGGGGCGGCGGGGACACCACCTAGCCTCCGTGGCACCGTGGACCGGCCGATAACATGTACGGGCCTGCCGATATAATTTGTCTAACTAACGTTTTTCCCGAGGACTTGGAAGGGTGAGGGTGTGAGCGAAAAGGGTCGTTTGTTCACCAGCGAATCGGTGACCGAGGGGCATCCGGACAAGATCTGTGACGCGATCAGCGACTCGGTGCTCGACGCATTGCTGGCGGACGATCCACACTCACGCGTGGCCGTCGAGACCCTGGTGACCACCGGGCAGGTCCATGTGGTCGGCGAGGTGACCACGACCGCCAAGGAGGCGTTCGCCGGCATCACGAACACGGTGCGCGAGCGGATTCTCGACATCGGCTACGACTCGTCGGACAAGGGTTTCGACGGTGCATCGTGCGGGGTCAACATCGGGATCGGCGCGCAGTCGCCCGACATCGCTCAGGGCGTCGACACCGCTCACGAGGCGCGCGTCGAGGGCGCCGCGGACCCGCTGGACTCGCAGGGCGCCGGTGACCAGGGCCTGATGTTCGGCTACGCGATCAACGACACCCCGGAGCTGATGCCGCTGCCGATCGCGCTGGCCCACCGGCTCTCACGACGGCTGACCGAGGTACGCAAGAACGGCACGGTGCCCTACCTGCGCCCGGACGGCAAGACGCAGGTCACCATCGAGTACGAGGACGACGTTCCCGTCCGGCTGGACACCGTGGTGGTGTCCACCCAGCACGCCGACGGCATCGACCTGGAGAAGACGCTGGACCCCGACATCCGGAAGCACGTGCTCGAGACTGTCCTCAAGGACCTCGCTCACGAGACGCTGGACTCCTCGTCGACGCGGGTGCTGGTCAACCCGACCGGCAAGTTCGTCCTCGGCGGACCGATGGGTGACGCCGGCCTGACCGGCCGCAAGATCATCGTCGACACTTACGGCGGCTGGGCCCGCCACGGCGGCGGCGCCTTCTCCGGCAAGGATCCGTCCAAGGTGGACCGCTCAGCGGCGTACGCGATGCGCTGGGTGGCCAAGAACATCGTCGCTGCGGGGCTGGCGGAGCGGGTCGAGGTGCAGGTGGCCTACGCGATCGGCAAGGCGGCCCCGGTCGGTCTGTTCATTGAGACGTTCGGGACCGCGATCGTCGACCCGGTCAAGATCGAGAAGATCGTGCCCGAGGTGTTCGACCTGCGGCCCGGCGCGATCATCCGTGACCTGGACCTGCTGCGTCCGATCTACGCGCAGACGGCCGCGTACGGCCACTTCGGCCGCACCGACATCGACCTGCCCTGGGAGCGTCTCGACAAGGTCGACGACCTCAAGCGCGCCATCTAGCCGGTTCAGCCGGTGGCTCGGCGTCGGCCGGGATTGTCAACACACGCTAAATTGACAAGCATGGTTGTCACGGATCCCCGCGGATCGTTGGCGGATGTATATGCGGCCAGGCGGACGCTGAGCGCCAAATTTGAGCCTTCAATGCTTTTCTATCTGGCATGGGCGGCTGTCTTCGCCGTGTTCTGCGGATCGAAATCGTCGCAGTTTTCGCTGGTCGGCGCGGCCGCACTTCCGGCCGCCTCGATGGCGGCGACGTGGTGGCAATACAGGCGCTCTCGGTTGATCTGCCCGAGCCGGATCCGCCTCTTCTCGCGTCGTGTCTTCGTTCTTGCGAGCTTGCTCAGCATGGTCGGGATGGTCGTCGTGTTGGCGATCGCCATCACGCTGGCCGCAGCGCTATGGCATCGCGGGATTTGGATGGCCGTGATCTCGCACCGCGGGACCCCGCTGGCCTACCTGGTGCCGTTCGTCGTCTTTATCGTGCCGGTGATGGCGGCCGTCGCGCTGCCCTGGCGCCTCGATCCGTACGGCATCGACGCCCGGCCGATGCGGAAGGTGCCCGATCAACCGGCGGTGGTGGATCCGGTGATCGAGCCCCGGCAGCACATGATGGTGTGCGCGACGCTGGCCGGCGCCAACTGGATTGAGGCGCGATTCCTCGCCAACACGTTGCGGGTACCCCACGAAGAACTTCACCAACGGACCGCTGAACTTATTGCGGCACAATACATTGACGTGCATGCACATAATGGCCGGTGGTGGTTCGGCTTCACTGCGGTCGGTCGCGCGGCCTACCGCCGCCATCTGCGAGCCCTACACCAAGTCTCAATGGCGCAGCCAACTGTCGCCGTCACGGTGCTCTAACCGGTGAACCGGTAGTCGTCGAGGTCGAAACGTCTGCTGCGCCAATAGACCTCGAACGTGGTCGAGGGCCGTAGCGCCACGTCGCCGTTCTTGTCGAAGTAGTAGCTGTTGGCCCGTAGGCAGCTGTCCTGCCAGAACACCTGGCGGTGCCGGCGGCGCATCATCTCGGCGAAGAAACGGGCGTTGGCTTCCTCGGTGACCTCGACCCGGGTGGCGTCGCGCTGACGGGCCCGCTCCAGGCATCGCACCATGTGGTGCGTCTGCGCTTCGATCAGCGCGAAGTACGACGACCCGACGTAGCCGTATGGGCCCATCACGCTGAACAGGTTGGGAAAGCCGGGAACGCTCACGCCCTCGTAGGCCTGCACCCGTTGCTCGTCCCAGAACTTGGTCAGCGACAGGCCGCCGACGCCGGTGACCGCAAAGGTCGGCATGCTGTCGGAGTCCAACACGTGGAAACCGGTTGCCAGCACCAGCACATCTACTTCGTGGCCGGCGCCGTCGGTGGTGGCCACCGCTGACGGCGTGATCTTGTCGATCGGCTCGGTCACCAGCTGCACGTTGTCGCGGTTGTACGTCGACAGGTAGGTGTTGTGGAACCCGGGCCGCTTGCACCCGATCCCATACTGCGGGGTGAGTTGCTTGCGCACCACCGGATCCCGGACCTTCCGGCGCAGATAGGCGCGGCCGACCGACTCCATCCACCTGGCCAGCGGGTACACCGTGAAGTACTGCGCCGGAAGGGGAAAGGTCACCTCGACGTAAGCCTGGCTGATCAGCCGCTGGAGTGCTTTCGCGCCGGGCAGGCGCAAAGCCCAGTGCGCCAGCTTGGGCAGCGGCACATCGAACTTCGGGAAACACCAGATCGGTGTGCGCTGAAACACCGTGAGCTCTTTGACAATCGGCGCGATTTCGGGGATCAGCTGCACAGCCGAGGCGCCGGTTCCGATCACGGCTACGCGCTTGCCGGTCAGGTCCTGGCTGTGATCCCAGCGGGCGGTGTGCACGACGGTGCCGCCGAAGGAGTCGACGCCGTCGATGTCGGGCAGCTTGGGCACGGTGAGCACACCGCTGGCGTTCAACAGGAATCGGGCGGTGACTTCTCCACCCGGATCGGTTTGCACCCGCCACAGCGACCGCTCGTCGTCGAACTCGGCGACGAGAACCTTGGTGTTGAACCGGATCTTGGGCCGGATCCCGTACTTGTCGGCGCAATGATCGGCATAGGCCTTCAGCTCGTTGCCCGGCGCGTAGGTCCGCGACCAGTCCGGCCGCTGCTCGAACGAGAACTGGTAGGAAAACGACGGAATGTCCACGGCGATGCCGGGATAGGTGTTCCAGTACCAGGTGCCGCCGACGTCGTCGCCGGCCTCGACGATCAGGTAGTCGCCGAATCCCGCCTGATCGAGCTTGATCGCGATGCCGATGCCGGAGAATCCGGCGCCGACGATGAGGCAGTGGTAGTCGGGAGCATCACCGTTCACGGTACCGACGGTACCGCCTTCGGTTTCTGGGCTAGGAGTGCAGGGCCGCTTTCAGGGCCGCGAGTCCGCGGTTGGTCGCCTCGGCGGCCGCCGGTATGAGCAACGCGAAGCTGACGTAGCCGTGCACCAGCGTGGACTCGTTGCTCAATTCGGCGGGCACACCGGCGGCGTTGAGCAGCTCGGCGTAGTGCGCCCCCTCGTCGCGCAGCGGATCATGTTCGGCGGTGCCGATGTAGGCCGGCGCCAGGCCGCTGAAATCGGCGGCGTTGGCCGGGGCCATTTTCGCCGGTAGCGCGGTGGGGTCGGTGATGTCGAAGCCGGGGATGTACCACGTCAGGAAGGCGTCGATGACGTCGCGATTTAGGATCGGCGCGTCGGCGTTCTCGGCGAACGACGGCAGCGACAGGTTGGCGGCGGTAGTCGGATACCACAGCAGCTGGAACGCCAGCTTGGGTCCACCGTTATCGCGAGCCAACTGCGCCATCACCGCGGCCAGGTTGCCGCCGGCCGAGTCACCCGCGACGGCGATCCGATTCGGGTCACCGCCCAACTGGGCGGCATGCTCGGCGGTCCATTGCAGCGCCGCCCAGCAGTCGTCCACCCCGGCCGGGAACGGGTGTTCCGGGGCGAGTCGGTAGTCCACCGACACCACGATGGCCTCGGCGCCGACGGCGTGCGCGCGAGCGACCGGGTCGTGGGTCTCCAGATCGCCGAGCGCGAAACCGCCGCCGTGGTAGAAGACGACGACCGGCAGGTCCCGGTGCTCTTCGATTGACGAACCCGGCGGCCAGTAGATGCGAACCGGGATGTCGGTGAGGTGGCCGTGGCTGATGACGAGGTTCTCGATGCGCAGGTCCGGCAGCATTTCCGGAGGCGCCTGCAACTGGCGCAACCTAGCGCGCGCGACCTCGACGCCGTCGGCGGCGGTGAACGTCAGCGGGAACGCGTCGAGCACTGCTTTCAGCGTTGGGTCGATTCCTGGTCGGTCGGTGGTCGTCTCCGTCATGGACCTACCCTATTCACCCGCTAGTGCAGGGCGGCACGCAGTGCGGCCAGCGCGCGGTCGAGGGCGGCCGTGGCGGCGGGCACCACCCCGGCGTAGCCGACGTAACCGTGCACCAGCGTTTCGGCGTTGTCCACCTCGACGGGGACACCAGCGGCCGCCAGCAGTTCGCCGTACCGGATCCCGTCGTCGCGCAACGGGTCGTGGCCGGCGACGGCGATGTAGGCGGGTGGCAGCCCGGCCAGGTTCTCCGCCCGCCCGGGCGCCATTCCGGGCGGCGGATCGGACAGGTCGATTTCGCCTGCGTAATAACGAGAGAACGCGGCGATCGAATCGCGGTCGAGGATCGCCGCGTCCGCGTTCTCGGTGAACGACGGCAACGACGGGTCCCACATGGTGGACGGGTACCACAACAACTGGAACCGGATCGGTGGCCCGCCGTTGTCGCGGGCCCGTTGCGCGGTCACCGCGGAAATCGTGCCGCCCGCCGAGTCCCCGGCGACCGCCAGCCGACCGGCGTCGGCGTCGAGCTCGTCACCGTGCTCGGCAACCCATTGGGTTGCGGCCCAGGCATCGTCGATCGCAGCGGGGTAGGGGTGTTCGGGTGCCAGCCGGTAGTCGACGGACACCACCACCGCATCGGCGCCGACGGCGTGCTGGCGACAGGTGCCGTCGTGGGTGTCGAGGTCGCCGGCGATGAAGCCGCCGCCGTGGAAGAACAGGATCACCGGCGGCGCGACGTGATCGGTTGGCGGCCAATAGATTCGAATGTTGATCGGGCCGGCCGGCCCGTCGATGCTGCGATTCTCCACCCGCAGATCGGGATGAAACGCGCGCCGCGGCAGATCTCGCAGCTGCCGGCGAGCCGCGTCGACGCCGTCGTCGACGGACAACCGGAACGGGACCGCATCCAGTACCTTCTGCAGGATGGGGTCGATGGCGGGACCGGGGTCGTCGACGGTGGACATGGGGACACCGTACGCATCCCGGGTGGTGGTCGGTTCCTGGGTGGCCGCCGGTTGGGCCGGTGTCGCCTACGGGGTGTTTCTGACCGTGACCGCCTTGCGTTTCCCGCCGGGCGCCGAGCTGACCGGACAGTGGACGGCCCAGCCTGCTTTCAAGGCATCGATGGCCCTGCTGCTGGCGTTCGCCGCGGCCGCGCATCCGATCGTTCGCGAGCGGCGCTGGCTGATGCTGGCGTTGGTTTTCTCGGCAGCCGGCGACGCGCTGCTGGCGATCCCGTGGTGGACGCCGTCCTTCGTGCTCGGGCTGGGGGCATTTCTGGTGGCGCACCTGTGCTTTCTGGGCGCGCTGCTCCCACTGGCGAGAGCGTCGGCTCGCTCGCGTCCGCGCCTCATCGCCGTCACGGCGATATGCGTGGCGTGCGCCGCGCTGCTGGTGTGGTTCTGGCCGCACCTGGGACGCGACGGGCTGACCATTCCCGTCACGGTCTACATCGTCGTGCTGGCTGCGATGGTGTGTGCGGCGCTGCTGGCGCGGCTGCCCACCATCTGGACGGCGGTCGGCGCGGTGTGTTTCGCGGGATCGGACGCGATGATCGGCATCGGCCGGTTCGTCCTGGGTAACGAGGCGCTGGCGGTGCCCGTCTGGTGGTCCTACGCGGCGGCGCAGATCCTGATCACGGCCGGCTTCTTCTTCGGCCGGGTGTCGGGAACCTCTGCTACACCTGGCGAGTGAGCACGCGGACCAGGCAGGCCGCCGCATTCGAACCGATTGCGCGGGTGCTGCCGATGTTGTCGGTGCCGCATCTGGATCGCGAATTCGACTATCTGGTGGACGCCGAGCAATCCGACGACGCCCAGCCCGGCGTGCGGGTGCGGCTCCGATTCCACGGCAGGCTGGTCGACGGGTTCATCCTGGAGCGCCGCACCGAGACCGATCACGTCGGCAAGCTGACCTGGCTTGACCGCGTGGTGTCCGCCGAAGCGGTGCTGACTCCGGAGATCCGCCGGCTGGTCGATGCCGTGGCGGCACGCTACGCGGGAACCCGCGCCGACGTGCTGCGGCTGGCGGTGCCACCGCGACATGCCAAGGTGGAGCGCGAAAACCCAACGCCGCCAGAGCTTCCCGTCGTTGCCGATGTCGACCGGGCAAGCTGGGAGGGATACGGCCGCGGCGGACAATTCCTGACCGCACTGGGCGAGTCGCGGGCCGCCCGCGCGGTCTGGCAGGTGCTACCTGGCGACTCATGGGCGGACCGTTTCGCCGAGGCCGCCGCGCTGACGGTGCGGACCGGGCGCGGGGTGTTGGTGATCGTCCCGGATCAGCGGGACGTGGATGCGGTGTGGCGCGCCGCGACGACGCGGCTCGACGAATCCGCGGTGGTGGCGTTGTCGGCGGGGCTGGGGCCGGCGGCTCGCTACCGGCGCTGGCTGGCCGCGCTGCGGGGCAGCGCACGGCTGGTGATCGGCACCCGCAGCGCGGTGTTCGCGCCGGTCAGCGATCTGGGGCTGGTCATGGTGTGGGACGACGGCGACGACACGCTGGCCGAGCCGCGGGCGCCGTATCCACAGGCCCGGGAGGTGGGGATGCTGCGCGCCCATCAGATGCGCTGCGCGGCGCTGATCGGCGGTTACGCCCGCACCGCCGAAGCCCACGCGCTGGTGCGCAGCGGGTGGGCGCACGACATCGTCGCCGCACGTCCGGTGGTGCGCGCCCGCAGCCCGCGGGTGATCGCGCTCGATGACGGCGGATACGCCGAGGAACGGGATCCGGCGGCCCGCTCGGCGCGGCTGCCGTCGGTTGCGCTGCGCGCCGCCCGCTCGGCGTTGGAGGCCGGGGCGCCGGTGCTGGTGCAGGTGCCGCGGCGCGGCTACGTCCCGTCGCTGGCCTGCGGGCGCTGCCGGGCGATCGCCCGCTGCCGGCACTGCACCGGTCCGCTGTCGTTGAACGACCGCGACGGGACGGGCCCGGTGTGCCGGTGGTGCGGCCGTTCCGATGCCGCGCTGCGCTGTGCCCGCTGCGGGTCGGATGCGGTGCGCGCCGTGGTGGTGGGGGCGCGGCGTACCGCCGAAGAGCTCGGCCGCGCGTTTCCGGGTACGACGGTGATCACCTCGGCGGGCGAAGCGGTGGTGTCCGAGGTCGCGGCTCGCCCGGCGCTGGTGGTGGCCACACCGGGCGCGGAACCACGCGCTTCCGGCGGGTATGGGGCGGCGCTGCTGCTCGACAGCTGGGCGCTGCTGGGCCGTCAGGATCTGCGCGCGACAGAAGACACCCTGCGGCGGTGGATGGCCGCTTCGGCGTTGGTCCGGGCCCGCGACGACGGCGGAGTGGTGACGGTGGTCGCCGAATCATCGGTTCCCACAGTGCAATCGCTGATCCGCTGGGATCCGGTCGGCCACGCGGAGGCGGAGCTGGCGGCCCGCACCGAGGTCGCCCTGCCGCCGAGTGTGCACATGGCGGCGCTCGACGGCGGCGCCGACGCGGTGGCTGCGTTGCTCAACGAAGTCCAGCTGCCCGACAGCGCCGAGCTGCTCGGCCCGGTGGAGCTACCGCCGGGCGCGCGCCGACCGCCGGGAACTCCGGCCGACGTTTCGGTAATCCGCATGCTGGTTCGGGTCCGTCGCGAGCAGGGGCTGACACTGGCGGGCGAGCTGCGGCGCGGCGTCGCCGTGACCAGTGCCCGGCAAACCGACGAGCCGGTCCGGGTGCAGATCGACCCGCTGCACATCGGCTAGGCGTCAGCCGCTCGCGTTATTCGGCTGCGCGTCGTGTGTCGGTGAGCGCGGTCCACGTTTTCTATGCGACGATGCGATTGCTGGCCGAGCGCCAATGACGCCAACCGGTCTTTCTTTCCCGTGTCGAGAGAGGTCAGCGATGGCAACAACAATCACGGATACCGTCCGAATCGGGCGCTGCTTGATGTTCGTGCGCGAGCACCTCGAGCAAGCCCGCGCCGCCGACGACGAGATCCGGGCCATGCAATGGGACGCCGTCATGGACCGGTTCATCGACGCTTGGCCACGGCCCCAGCCGCAATGATCATCCAAGCCGTTCACTGCACCGAGCTCGGCTGTGATTGTCCCGGCAACCGTTGGTGGACCGGCTGGATCGGACCCCGTGAAATCCACATCGTCCCTATCGACGATCTGGCGCCACATCACGTCGAGGAATGCGGCTGCGATCCACACATCACGCTGCACGTCGCGGCCGACGGATACGCGTCGTGGCGGGTGTCGCACAACAGCTTCGACCGCCGCGAACTTACGGAGAAGGCAGGCTAATCCTGCTGAGCCCTGTCACGCGTGGCGGGCTGCTTCCTGGGCGAGTTGCACGCGTGAGGTGAGGCCGAGCTTGGTGTAGACGTGGGTCAGGTGGGTTTGCACGGTGCGCGGCGAGACGAAAAGCCGGGTGGCGATGTCGTTGTTGGCCAGCCCTTCGCTGACTAGTCGCACGACGTCGCGCTCGGTCGGCGTGAGTGAACCCCAGCCGCTGGTGGGTCGTTTGCGTTGGCCGCGGCCGCGCTGCGCGTAGGTGATCGCCTCCTCGACAGACAGCGCCGCGCCCTCGGCCCACGCGGAGTCAAAATCCTGCTCGCCCATGGCGTCTCGCAGCGCCGCCACCGATGCGTGGTAGTCGGCGTCATAGATCTTGAAGCGGACTGCGCCCATGCGTTGCCGGATGCTCTCTGCCGCACCCAAGAGGCGGGCGGCTTCACGGTGACTGGCGCCGTCCCCCGCCAGAGCGGCGAGGCATTCGAGGATGTCCGGGACGAGCAGGTACGCCTCGATTCCTGCGCCGCACGTCAGCGCGTCTTGGGCGTCGCGCTCGGCCTGCTCCGGCTCACCCGCCGCGATCGCCACGCGGGCGCGCGTGCACAGCGCCCACGCCAGCCACAAGCCGGTCATGGTCGCGACCGCCTCGTCGGCCCAGCGGCGGGCGGCGGCGAGATCCCGGTCTGCCAGCGCGGCTTCGGCATTCCAGATGCGCTGCACTGCCGCCGTGCCACCACTCAGAACAGTCATGTCCTCTCGGGAGGCCTCGCGCGCCTCGTGCACCGCCGCGCCATCCCCGGCGGCCAGGGCCGCGAATCCCACCGCTGCGTGCGTGACTACCGCGAACCTCCCGCCAAGCTCCGCGGCGCCCTTAAGGGCCGCCTCGGCCGCCGCTCGGGCCGCGGCCGCCTCACCCTGGTATGCCAGTGCCAGGCTCTGACCTCCGAGGGTGGTCACCCGGTAGATCTCGTCGCGAGCCTCCTCGGCTTCAGCGGCCACCTCGCCCAACTGTGCAACGGCTCCGGCCAGATCGCCCCGCGCCGTCTGCGACGTCCCGAGGTAAAAGCGACATGCACGCGAGTTGAACCGGTCGCCGATTGCGTCGGCGAGGTCGCGTCCCTCCTCGCCAGCTGCGCGCATCCCGAGCAGGTCACCCGCGATCTCGGCGCCCTGCGCCTGCAGGGCGAGGATCCGGCTGAGCCGCCACCGATCGTCCACGGCACGGGCCAAGCCGATCGCCTCGGCGAAGCAGGCCCGGGCCACCTCGGCGTTATAGCCCGCGCCGGCGATGAAGCCGCAGGCGGCCAATGTCCGGGCCAGCAGCGCCGGGTCATCGACGTCTCGCGCGATCGCCAGGGCCTGTTCGGCCTGATCCGTACTCGCGGCGGCGCCGGCCCAAGTATCAAGCACCGCCTTGTCGGCGAGCGCCCGGGCGCGCACCGCGGCCGCCACCTCGGGGTGCTGCGCGTCGAGGTCGGCGAGGGCGGTGTCGAACCACGCCCGCCCTTCCCGGATGCGGCCTCGCGCTTGCCACAGCGGCTGCAGCGACGAGGCGAGCGTCAACGCCAGCTCGATAGCGGAGTTTTCCCGGCTCCACCCGAACGCGGCGCGCAGGTTGTCGATCTCGATGTCGGCCTGCTCAAGGCGGTGCTCATAATCACTGCCTGCCGGCGCGTCAAGCACGGCGGCCATCGCCGTGTAGTGGTCGCGGTGGCGCGCCCGCACGGCGTCGGCCTCGCCGGATTCGCCGAGCTTTTCCAGGGCATATTGGCGCACGGTTTCCAGCAACCGGTAGCGGGTGCGGCCCCTGCTGTCGTCGGCGACCACCAGCGATTTGTCCACCAGCAGGGTGAGCTGATCGAGCACCTGATAGCGCTCGACCTCACCACCGC
This sequence comes from Mycobacterium sp., assembly GCA_035314925.1. Taxonomy (GTDB): domain Bacteria; phylum Actinomycetota; class Actinomycetes; order Mycobacteriales; family Mycobacteriaceae; genus Mycobacterium. The sequence goes on from DATFYT010000138.1 coordinate 15,195, forward strand.
TGGCGACCGTTTGGGCGGCGTCGAAGTCGAAGCCACCCAGGAATGCGGCCAGCCGACGAAACAAGACCCGTTCGGGCTGGGTCAACAGGGTGTGCGACCAGTCCACCGAGGCACGCAGGGTCTGCTGGCGGCGCACCGCGGTACGCGCCCCGCCGGTCAACAACCGGAACCGGTCATGCAGGCTGTCAAGAATCTCGGCCAGTGACAAAGCGCGCACCCGTGCCGCGGCCAGCTCGATCGCCAGCGGCAAACCGTCGAGGCGCGCGCAAATCTCACCTACCACCGCAACGTTGTCGTCGCTGACGGCGAAGGCTGGGCGAGCGCGGCGGGCCCGATCGGCGAACAGTTCGATGGCTTCATCGCGAAGCGGCAGCGACGGCACCCGCCAGCTCACTTCGCCGGCCACCCCGATCGGCTCACGGCTGGTCGCAAGCAATGTCAATCCCGCCGCGGCGCCGAGCAGCTCATTGACCAGCGTCGCGCTCGCATCCAGCAGGTGCTCGCAGTTGTCCAGCACCACCAGCATCTGCCGGTCGGCGACGAAACGGGTCAGGGTGTCCATGGTGGAGCGGCCCGGCTGGTCGGGCAGCCCGAATGCACGCGCCACGGTAAGCGGCACAAACTCGGGGTCGGTGATCGGTGCCAGATCCACATACCAAACCCCTTCAGGAAACCGGCCGAATTCGCCGGAAAGCTGGCCCGCGGTCTGGATCGCCAACCGGGTTTTACCCGCTCCACCGGCACCGGTCAACGTCAGCAACCGGTTCTGGGTCAGCAACTCGTGCACCTGGGAAAGCTCCGCTTGGCGCCCAACGAAACTGGTGAGCTGCACCGGAAGACGTTGGGAAATAACTGCTTTGGAGAGGCGCAGCGGCGGGAAGTCGTTGGCCAGGTCGGGATGGCACAGCTGTTTCACTCGTTCGGGGCGGGGCAGATCACGCAACGCGTGAGTGCCCAGCTCGGTCAGCCACGCGCCGGACGGGAGTCCGTCGAGCACCAGTGCCTCCGTCGCGCCCGATAACAAGGTCTGGCCCCCATGCCCCAGATCGCGCAGTCGCGCGGTGCGGTTGATGGTCGGGCCGGCGTAGTTGCCTTCATCGCGCAACTGAATCTCGCCGGTATGCACTCCGATGCGCAACCGGATTGGCGCCAACGGGGCGCGCTGCAACTCCAACGCCGCCGCCACCGCATCCGACGCGCGGGCGAACGCCGCCACGAAGCTATCACCTTCGCCTTGTTCGACGGGGCGCACGCCGCCGTGTTCAGCGATGGCTTCCGACACCGTTTGATTGAGCCGAGCCACGGCGGCCGTCATCTCCTTGGGCTGGCTCTCCCAGAGCCGTGTGGAGCCCTCGACGTCGGCCAACAGCAACGTCACGGTGCCCGTGGGTAACAGCCCGCTCACGTCCAGTTCGCTCCAGTCCACCAGGGGCGTGTCCGCGCGTCGATCGATTTCGCTCATGCTAGCCAGCATGCGGCCCCCACGAACCGCAAAACATCAGCAAAACCGCGTAGATCGCGGCCGAGACGGACGGATGTTTCACCGGCAGCTGTGGCGGGCTGCCTCCTGGACGAGCTGCACCCGCGACGTAAGGCCGAGTTTGGTGTAGACGTGGGTGAGGTGGCTCTGCACGGTGCGTGGTGAGACGAAAAGTCTTGTGGCGATGTCGTTGTTGGCCAGTCCTTCGCTGACGAGACGGACGACGTCCCGCTCGCTGGGCGTGAGTGAACCCCAGCCAGTGGGAGGGCGTTTGCGTTGGCCGCGGCCACGCTGCGCGTAGGCGATCGCCTCATCGGTGGACAGGCACGCGCCCTCGGCCCAGGAGGAGTCAAAGTCCGCCTGGCCCATTGCGTTTCGCAGCGCTGCCACCGACGCTTCGTAGCCCGTTTCCCAGACCTTGAACCGCACCGCGTCCATGCGCTGCCGGATGGCCGCTGCCGCGCCAAAAAGCCGCGCGGCTTCACGGTGATTGCCGACTTTGTCAGCGAGCGCGGCGAGGCATTCCAGCGGCTCGGAAACGCCGAGGTAAGCATCAAGCTCAGCGGCACACGCCAGCGCGTCATACGCGTCGCGCTCAGCCTGATGGGGGTCATCCTGCGCGAGCGCCACCTGCGCGCGGGTAATCAACGCCCACATCGAGTACCACCCCGCCGCGGTTGTGATCGCCTCATCGGCCGCGCGCCGCGCGGCAACAAGGTCTCCGTCGGCCAGTGCTGCCTGCGCACTGAAAGCGCGGGACAGCGCCGCCATCCCGGGCGGGGCACCTGTTGCGTGCCGGCAGGCCGCGGCGGTTGCGCTTCGCGCGGCCGCGGCGTCCCCCGCCGCCAGCGCCGCCATACCCAGTGCCGTGTAGGCGAGACCGGCGTTAAGGCTGCCAAGCTCGTTGTCGCCGCCCTCAAGAGCCTCGCTCGCCGCGGCTTTCGCCGCGCGGGCGTCACCCTGCCACGCGAGTGCTACTCCCTGGAAGGCCAGCGTGTACTTCTGAAAGTTCTCATAATGACCCGCTTCGGCCGCGGCGCCGGCGGTGCGGAAATGTTCGACCGCTCCGGCGCAATCGCCCTGCGCCAGCTGTGCCAGTCCGAGGTACCAGCGGCACCGGACAAATCCGGCGCGGTATCCGATCGCCTCGGCAAGCTCGCATCCCTCTTGTGCCGCTGCACGTTTCGCAATCACGTCGCCCGTAAACGATGCCACGAGCGTCTCGATGCTGAGGATGTGGCTGAGCCTCAACCGGTCGCCCTGTTTCCGGGCGAGACCAATCGCTTCGGCGCGGTATTCCTGAGCCTCCGCAGAGCCGAAGCCGATCAGTCCACGGGCGGCCAGCGCGCGTGTGAGCAGGCCCGGGTTATCGAGCTGACGTGCAATGGTGAGGGCCTCGTCGGCCTGACCCGGGAGGTCCGCGTACCACCCGATGTTGGCGGCCAGCAAGACCCTGTCGGCCAGTGCTCGGGCGCGCACAGCCGGAGCTATCTCGATGTGGTGCGCGTTGGCCTCGCGGAGGACGACGTCGAGCCATGCCACCCCCTCGGCGGGCCGCGGTTGCCACAGCGGCGACAGGGAGGATGCCAACGCCAACGCCAGGTCAGCGTCACCGCTTTCGCGGCTCCACCCGAACGCGGCGCGCAGGTTGTCGATCTCGGTTTCGGTCTGCTCGACACGCTGCCCGTAGTCGCTGCCTGATGGCCCGTCGAGCAGCGCCGCCATCGATGTGTAGTGGTCGCGGTGACGCGTGCGCACGTCATCGGCTTCCCCTGACTCGCCGAGCTTTTCGGTCGCGTATTGGCGCACGGTCTCCGGCAGCCGGTAACGGGTGCGCCCCCGGGTCTCGTCGGCGACCACCAACGATTTGTCCACGAGCAGGGTTAGCAAATCCACCACCTGATATCGCGGCATCTCGCTGCTGCCGGCGATCGCTTGGGCGGCGTCGAAGTCGAATCCGCCGAAAAACACAGCCAGCCGGCGAAACAGCATCCGCTCGGGTTCGCTCAGCAGGGCGTGTGACCAGTCCACCGAGGCGCGCAGGGTCTGCTGGCGGGGTACCGCAGTGCGCGCCCCGCCGGTCAATAACCGGAAGCGGTCCTGCAATGTCTCCAGGATTTCGGTCAGTGACAACGCCCGGACGCGCGCCGCCGCCAACTCGATCGCCAGCGGCAAGCCGTCGAGGCGCGCGCAGATCTCGCCCACCGCGGCGACGTTGTCGTCGGTGACGGCGAATTCGTGCCGGGCATGGCGAGCCCGGTCGCTGAACAATTCGATGGCTTTGTCGGCAAGTGGCAGTGACGGGACTCGCCAGCTCAGTTCACCGGCTACTCCGATGGGCTCACGGCTGGTCGCCAAGAGTGTCAATCGGGGAGCGGCGCCCAGTAGCGCCTCCACCAGTGCGGCGCTCGCATCGAGCAGATGCTCGCAGTTGTCCAGTACCACCAGCATGTGCCGATCGGCGACGAACCGGGTCAGCGTGTCCATCGTGGAACGACCGGGCTGGTCGGGCAGCCCGAGTGCGCGGGCCATCGTGACCGGCACCAGACCGGGATCGGTGATCGGCGCCAGATCCACATACCGGACGCCATCGCCGAACTCGCCTGCCAGCTGGGCCGCGATCTGGATTGCCAAACGGGTTTTGCCAACCCCGCCGGCACCGGTCAGGGTCACCAGCCGATTCTCGGCGAGCAGGCCGCGCAGCTGGGGCAGCTCCTCTTCGCGACCTACGAAACTGGTCAGCTGTACCGGAAGATACTGTGAAACAACGGCTTTAGAAACCCGCAGGGGTGGGAAGTCGTTCATCAAGTCGGGATGACACAGCTGGGTCACTCGCTCGGGGCGGGGCAGATCGCGCAGCGGGTGGCTGCCCAGATCGGTCAGCCACGCGTCGGCGGGAAGCCGGTCCAGCACGAGGGCTTCTGTTACGCCTGATAGCAGGGTTTGGCCGCCGTGGCCCAGGTCGCGTAGGCGCGCGGTGCGGTTGATGGTGGGGCCGGCGTAGTTGCCTTCGTCGCGCAGCTGGATCTCCCCGGTGTGCACGCCGATGCGCAACCGGATGGGGGCCAGCGGGGCGAGCTGCAATTCCAGCGCGCAGGCGACCGCGTCGGAGGCGCGGTCGAACGCCGCCACGAAGCTGTCACCTTCGCCTTGTTCGACGGGCCGCACGCCGCCGTGTTCAGCGATGGTTTCCGAGACCACCTTATTCATCCGAGCCATGGCAGCCGTCATCTGCTCGGATTGGGTTTCCCAGAGCCGCGTGGAGCCCTCAACGTCAGCCAGCAGCAACGTCACGGTGCCGGTCGGTAACAGCCCGCTCACGCCTAGTTCGCTCCAGTCCACCAGGGGCGTTTCCGCACGTGGATCGATGTCGCTCATGCTAACCAGCGTCGGCCAACGCGAACCGCAAAACATCAGCGAAAACGCGGAAATCAAAGCCAGCCGATCGCGGAGTTAGGCCCCGTCTGCGCGAATCGTGAAAACAAGTAGTGCACTACTCGTTCCCCCAGGGCTATGCGCGGACATCATTGATTCGCGTCTGCGCGCCCTGACGATCAGAACCCGCGAACGGCAGAAATGTGCTGTTCGAGGCTGGTTTTTCAGAAAGGTGAACTGCCATGCTTGAGGCGCCTGAATTAACCGACGTTGCCAAACTGCCGCTGGCGCCGAAGAATCCGCTGCGCTACCGGCACCAGCTCAGGGCACTGCGGTCGCTTATCGACGGGCACCAGGAGCTCCTTGACGCCGGTGGCCCCGTCACCCGTATGGTGCTCGGGCCCAAATGGCTTTTTCCGGCCGCGGTGTTGATCGCCTCGCCGCAGGGCGCGCGGGACGTACTGGGCCGCACCGACGAGATCGCCGACCGAGGCGGGGTCACGAGCACGGTCCAGATGCGTCGGCTGATGGGCGGCAACCTGCTGGACCTGCCGCATCACGAATGGCTGCCGCGGCGCCGCGCGCTGCAGCCGATGTTCACCAAACAGCGCGTTCCGCGCTACGCCGGTCATATGGCGGCGGCGGCGCAGGCGCTGGTCGACGGTTGGTGCGACGGCGTGACAGTCGACCTGGACACCGAGTGCCGCGCACTCACGCTGCGGGCGCTTGGCCGCTCGGTGCTCGGGCTGGACCTCGATGCCAGGGCCGACACCATCGGGCCGGCACTGCGCACCGCGCTCTCGTGGATCGCCGACCGTGCGGTGCGGCCGGTGAATCTGCCGCAATGGGTGCCCACCCCGGGCCAACAGCGCGCCCGCAGGGCCAACGCGACTCTGCATCACCTGGCCGCCGAGATCCTCACCGCGGTGCGAGCCGACCCCGATCGAGACGCACCACTGGTGCGTGCCTTGATCTCAGCAACCGATCCGCATACGGGCCAACCACTTTCGGACGACGACATCTGCCACGAGCTGGTGCTGTTCATCCTGGCCGGGCACGACACCACATCTACCACTCTCACGTACTCACTGTGGGCGCTCGGCCGCCATCCCGCTATCCAAGACCAAGTGTTCAACGAGGTCAGCGCACTCGGTAACCGGCCGCTGACACCCGACGACGTGCCCCGACTCGGCCACACCGTGCGGGTGCTGCACGAGGCCCTGCGGCTGTGCCCGCCCGGTGCCGGAACGCCACGCCTGCTCAACAAGGATTTGAGTGTCGACGGCTACCGGCTTGAAGCTGGCACTGTGGCGATCGTCAGCTTCTACGCCATGCACCGAGACCCATATCTGTGGGACCGCCCGCTGACGTTCGACCCGGATCGGTTTCTGCCGGAGCGCTCGGAGGGCCGCAGCCGCTGGCAGTACCTGCCGTTCGGCGGCGGGCCTCGCTCATGTATCGGCGACCACTTCGCCATGCTGGAAGCCACCCTCGCACTGGCCACCATCATCCGCGCCGTCCGGATCGAATCACTCAAGGACGACTTCCCCCTGGCCACACCGTTCACCGTCGTCGCCGCCGAACCGGTCGATGCCCGTGTTCACGCGCGGACCTCGAACTAGCGACGAAGGCCAAGAGCGACTTCACTTTTCAGGCGTGCCGGGCGGCTTCCTGGGCGAGTTGCACCCGGGAGGCCAAGCCGAGTTTGGTGTAGACGTGGGTGAGATGGGTCTGCACCGTGCGTGGTGAGACGAAAAGCCTTGTGGCGATGTCGTTGTTCGCCAGTCCCTCGCTGACCAGTTGCACCACTTGACGTTCCGTCGGTGTCAGGGAGGCCCAGCCGTTAGTGGGGCGTTTGCGTTCACCGCGACCGCGCTGGGCGTAGGCGATCGCCTCCTCGGTGGACAGGGCCGCGCCCTCGGCCCACGCGGCGTCAAAGTCCGCCTGGCCCAGGGCTTCTCGCAGCGCAGCCACCGAGGCTTTGTAGCCGGCGTCGTAGACCTTGAAGCGTACCGCGCCGATGCGCACCCGGATGGCCTCTGCTGCGCCGAAGAGGCGGGTCGCTTCGCGGTGACTGCCGGCAACGCCGGCAACCATGCCAAGGCATTCCAGGATGTCGGGGATGAACAGGTACGCCTCGACCTCGGCGGCACGCGCCAGCGCGTCATGGGCGTCACGCTCAGCCTGGTCTGGCTCACCTTGTGCGATCGCTACGCGGGCGCGTGTCGCCAGCGGGTCCGACAGGAACGCGAGTGTCATTGTCGATACGGCGTCGTCGGCCCAGCGGCGGGCAGCGACCAGATCCCCGCCCGCAAGCGCGGCCTCCGCACTGAGGACTCGCTGCAGCCCCGTTGCCTGAGGCACGGCGCTCGAGAGTGGCCGGCCCGCCTCGGTCGCGTCCTGCGCCGTCGCGGCATCGCCGGCGGCCAGGGCCGCTATCGCCAACACGTGGTAGGCGGCGGCCGCTTTAAGCCCGCCCAGCTCGGCAGTGGCCTCGACGGCCGCGGCGGCGGCGGCCCGGGCCGGCGCTGGGTCACCCTGGTACGCCAGCGCGATGCCGAGGCCCACGAGGCTATCCACCCTCCAGATCTCATCGTGAGCTGCCTCGGCCTCGTCGGCTACCGCGGCGAATTGTGCGACCGCTCCGGCCAGATCGCCACGATAGAGCTGTGCGAATCCGAGGTACCAGCGGCACCGGCGCGCGTTGAACCGATCACCGATCGCGTCGGCGAGATCGCGCCCCTCCTCGGCGGCCGCGCGCGCCGCGATCGGGTCACGTGCCGCGAGTGCCGCGACGACTTGCGCGACGAGGATCTGGCTGAGCCTCCACCTGTCGTCCAACGCGCGGGCCAGGCCGAGCGCCTCGGCCAAGTACGGGCCGGCCGCCTCTGCGTCGAAGTAGGCGGCGATATAGCCGCACGCGGTGAGCGCCCGGATCAGCAGTGCCGGGTCGTCGATCTCGCGCGCGATCGCGAGGGCTTGCTGAGCCTGATCAGGGCTCTCGGCGGAGGCTACCCAGAGGCCGAGGGTGGCCCTGTCGGCCAGCGCCCGCGCCCGCACCGCGGGCGCCACGCCAGGCTGGTGCGCGTCGAGGTCGGTCAGGGCGGTGTCGAACCAGGTCAGCCCTTCCCGGAGGCGGCCCCGCGCTTGCCACAGTGGCTGCAACGACGACGCCAGCGCCAACGCCAGCTCTGTATCGGAGTTTTCGCGGCTCCACCCGAAGGCGGCGCGCAGGTTGTCGATCTCAACCTCGGCCTGCTCGAGACGCTGCTCGTAATCGGTGCCGGACGGCACGTCAAGCAGCGCGGCCATCGACGTGTAGTGGTCGCGGTGGCGCGTGCGCACAATGTCGGCCTCGCCGGACTCGCCAAGTTTTTCCTGCGCGTACTGGCGCACCGTCTCCAGCAGCCGGTACCGGGTTCGTCCTCCGCGGTCGTCGGCCACTACCAGCGACTTGTCCACCAGCAAGGCGAGTTGATCGAGCACTTGATAGCGCTCCACATCGCCACCCCCACAGACGCTTTGCGCTCCGTCGAGGTCAAAGCCACCCATGAACACGGCCAGCCGACGAAAGAGCACGCGCTCGGGTTCGGTCAGCAGTGCGTGTGACCAGTCCACCGAGGCGCGCAATGTCTGCTGGCGCCGCACGGCGGTGCGCGCACCGCCGGTCAACAGCCGGAACCTGTCGTGCAAGCTGTCGAGGATCTCGGTCAGCGACAACGCCCGCACCCGCGCGGCCGCCAACTCGATCGCGAGCGGCACTCCGTCGAGTCGACGGCAGATTTCGCTTACCGCCTCGAGATTGTCGTCGCTGATCTCAAAATCGGCCCGAGCGCGGCGGGCCCGATCCGTGAAAAGTTCGACGGCTTCGTCGGCGAGCGGCAGCGACGGCACCCGCCAACTGACCTCCCCGGCGACGCCAATCGGCTCGCGGCTCGTCGTCAACAATGTCACCCCCGGACACACTTCGAGCAGTGCCACCATCAGCGCGGCGCTCGCATCCAGGAGATGCTCGCAGTTGTCCAGTACCACCAGCATGTGCCGATCGGCGACGAACCGGGTCAGCGTCTCCATCGTGGAACGGCCCGGCTGGTCGGGCAGCCCGAGTGCGCGGGCCATCGTGACCGGCACCAGGTTTGGATCGGTGATCGCCGCCAGATCCACATACTGGACGCCGCCGCCGAACCCACCGGCCAGCTGGGCCGCAGCCTCTATCGCGAGCCGTGTTTTACCGACGCCGCCCGCGCCGGTCAACGTCACAACGCGGTTTTCGGCCAGCAGGTCACGGGCCCGGTTCAACTCCGCTTGCCGTCCAACAAAACTCGTCAGTTGAACTGGAAGATGCTGGTCGACAACAGCTTTAGCGACTCGCAGCGGTGGGAAGTCGTTGACCAGATCCGGGTGACACAGCTGCATAACCCGCTCGGGGCGGGGCAGGTCACGCAGCGGGTGGCTGCCCAGATCGGTCAGCCAAGCATCGTCGGGAAGCCGGTCGAGGACTAACGCTTCAGTGACACCCGATAGCAGGGTTTGGCCGCCGTGGCCCAGGTCGCGCAGTCGCGCGGTGCGGTTGATGGTGGGGCCGGCGTAGTTGCCTTCGTCGCGCAACTGGATTTCGCCGGTGTGCACGCCGATGCGCAACCGGATCGGGGCCAGCGGGGCGCGCTGTAATTCCAGCGCGCAGGCGACCGCGTCCGAGGCGCGGGCGAAGGCCGCGACGAAGCTGTCGCCCTCGCCCTGTTCGACCGGGCGCACCCCGCCGTGGCTGGCGATCATGTCCGACACGGTGGCATTCATCCGCGCCATCGCGGCGGTCATCTGGTCGGGCTGGGTCTCCCATAATCGTGTGGAGCCCTCGATGTCGGCTAATAGCAACGTCACGGTGCCCGTCGGTAACAGCCCGCTCACGCCTAGTTCGCTCCAGTCCACCAGGGGCGTGTCCGCGCGTGGATCGATTTCGCTCATGCTAGCCAGCATGCGGCCAGCCTGAACCGCAATACATCAGCGGAAACGCGTAAGTTGGGAACTTACGAGTGTGCGCGGCTCACCGCTCTCGCGCGGTGACCAGCGATTTTGTCCCAGCGGTACTGGCTGATCGACAGGAGTTGTTAATGAGGCGGACGGCAGCAATCAACGGTGTAGCGGCCGTAATCGTGGCTTTAGGCATCGGCGTGGTCGGGTGTGGCTCTGGTTCCACCCCTAGCAGCAACAAGACGTCGAGCACGGCATCAACGGCAACAACCGCCGCACCAACTACGACCGCCAAACCGCAATCAAAGGTGGCGCCGCGCACCACCGTCCCGGGCCCTAACCCGACCATCGCCAGCTACATCCAGCAGAACGGCATCACCCAAACCCCGGTCCACCGCGGTGATCCCGGCGCGCCGACCATAAACTTCCCAATCCCCGATGGCTGGGCCGACGCCGGACCCGACACGCCGCCAACGGCCTACTGGGCCATCATCGACAACGGCCCGGAGGCCGCTAAGTACACGCCCAGCATCGTCGCGACCCTATCCAAGCTCGTCGGTGATGTAGACCCGCAGAAAATTCTCGACCTTTCCCCAGGCGAACTGAAGAACCTGCCCGGGTTCAAGCCCCACGGCGACGGCTCTGACGACTCCTTGGCCGATTCCCCGGCCCACGAGTTCGGCGGCACCTGGGTGCAAGACGGCCAGACGAAGGCGGTCGCGGAGAAAACCGTCGTCATCGAGGGAAACGACGACGACACCGTCTACTTGCTGCAACTCAACATCGACTGCCTCGCAGATCAGATGGACAAGGTGCTGCCAGCGACGATGACCATCGACGAGAAGACGACGATCACCAAATAGGACTGCAGCCGATCGTTCACCGCTTTCGCGCGGTGATGAGCAAGTACTCCCACTCCATGACGCCGTCGTGCAGGTGTCTGTCGGCGAGTTCGACGAGTTGAGCGTCGAGGGTGGCGGCGAGCACATGATTGTTGCCGATGGTTCGGTAGGCGTTGATCGTCGGACCGTAATGGTTTTTGAAGTAGTTATGCACTGCGTGGGCACTGTCGAAGCGGTCGACCGCTAGCATTCCCCGCCGAGCGCTGACATCGCTGACCCGGCCACCGAGCAGCCCAGCCGCATAGTCTTCGCGGCCCCACAGGGACGCCGGCGGTAGACCGGGTCGCACAGTCGGCTGGTATGGCCTGAGGGTGTTGAGCATCTGACCGAAGAATCCCTCATACGTCCAGCTGATCACGCCGATCGTGCCCCCGGGCCGACATACCCGGACGAGCTCGTCGGCCGCTTGCTGATGGCGCGGGGCGAACATCACCCCGATCGCGGAGACGACGATGTCGAACTGGCCGGCGCCAAATGGCAGCGATTCCGCATCGGCTTTCCGCCACTGCAGCGTCACGCCTTGTGCGGCGGCCCTGCTGTGGGAACGGGCCAGCAGTTCCGGTGTGAGGTCGCTGGAAATGACCGTCGCACCCGTCGTTGCGGCCGGGATCGAAATGTTTCCTGATCCTGCAGCAACGTCGAGCACCAGATCGTCGGGACCAATACCCGCTGCGGCTACCAGCACCGGGCCAAGCGGAGCCATCACCTCCTCGGCCATCAGCGCGTAATCGCCCAGTGCCCACATCGCTTCAGCCGTTGTCGCCAGCGCAGCGGTGCCCGTTGAGGTGTTAATAGTCATCACGACCTCCTGCTGAGGATAGGGGTATCTGCTAACGCGACCTCGTCGTCGCCGGCGCCGCAGGGGTCGAGCACCTCCCGCTGAATGTCGCCGTAATCGACAGTAGCACTAAGATACAATTGATCAGCGTTATAGTAGCCATTTGCTAGGATATTCCCAGGCTCCAATCTCTGCGCCGCAATCCCAGCGCCGAGAGGCTCAGGCAGGGAGTAACGATGCGCACCGAAAATACTGCGAAAACTGAAGATTCGGTCGACCTGATTACCGACGCGCTGTTAACCGCGTCACGGCTGCTGGTGGCGATCTCGGCACGCTCGATCGCCCATGTCGACGAAACGATCACGATTGCGCAGTTCCGAACCCTGGTGATCTTGTCCAACCACGGTCCGATGAATCTGGGCACGCTGGCGGGTCAGCTGGGTGTGCAGCGGTCGGCGGCCGGCCGTATGGTCGACCGGCTCGTGGCTGTCGGACTGATCGACCGCCAGACCAACCCGACCTCGCGGCGTGAGCTGCTGGCCGCGCTCACCACGCGAGGACGTCAGGTAGTGCGGCGGGTCACCGCGCACCGCCGCGACGAAATCGCCCGCATCGTCGAAGCAATGCCCGCCCAGAAACGCCGCGGGCTAGTGCGCGCACTCACGGCGTTCACCGCTGCCGGCGGCGAGCCCGAAGCCCAACTGGAGGACGTCGAGGCATAGGCCCGACACGCATGAACAACGTTCCATTGGGGTACGCACCGGCTATGCCTCGCAATGTCACTCGCAAGCTGATCGAATCGCACCTGGAGTCCGGCGAAATGACTCCGGGGGAGGAGATCGCGATACGCATCGATCAGACGCTCACCCAGGACGCCACCGGGACGCTGGTGATGCAGGAGCTGGAGGCCCTCGGGCTCGACCGCGCCCGCACCGAGGTGAGCGTCCAGTACGTCGACCACAACCTGTTGCAGACCGACGAGAAGAACGCCGAGGATCACGAATACCTGCGCACCGCGGCACAGCGATTCGGGCTGTGGTTCTCCAAGCCCGGCAACGGGGTGTCGCATCCAACGCACATGCAGCGATTCGGGATTCCCGGCAAGAGCATGGTCGGCTCGGATTCGCACACCCCCGCGGCGGGATCACTGGGCATGCTGGCGATCGGTGTCGGCGGGCTGGAGGTCGCGCTGGCCATCACCGGGCGACCGCTGCACATCCGGATGCCCGAGGTGTGGGGCGTGCGGCTGGAAGGCGAACTACCGGAATGGTGCTCGGCCAAGGACGTCATCCTCGAGATGCTGCGGCGTCACGACGTCAAGGGCGGCGTGAACAGGATCATCGAGTACTACGGACCGGGCCTGTCGAGCTTGACCGCGATGGATCGCCATGTGATCGCCAACATGGGGGCCGAACTTGGCGCCACCACAACGGTTTTCCCGAGCGACGAGGCCGTCCGTGACTTCCTGCGTTCCGAGGACCGCGAGGACGACTGGGTGGAACTGGTCGCCGACGACGACGCCAACTACGACGTCGACGAGACCATCGACCTCTCGCAGATCGAGCCGCTGATCGCCAAGCCGTCGTCGCCGGGCAACGTGGTCCCGGTGAGTGAAGTCGCCGGGGAGGAGATCGCCCAGGCGGTCATCGGGTCAAGCGCCAACCCAGGCCTTCGCGACTTCGCGATCGTCGCCGCGATGGTGGCGGGTCGGCAGACGTGCCCGGGCGTCAGCTTCGACATCAACCCGACGTCGCGGGAGATCTTGGCCGACTTGACGAAGATGGGCGCGGTGACCGATCTGGTGGTCGGCGGCGCACGCATCCATCAAGCCGGGTGTATGGGATGCATCGGCATGGGCCAGGCACCGGCCACCGGCCGCAACTCGCTGCGCACGATGCCGCGCAACTTCCCCGGCCGCTCTGGCACCAAAGAGGATTCGGTGTGGCTGTGCTCGCCGGAAACGGCTGCCGCATCCGCGTTGACGGGTGTGATCACCGATCCCCGGGAGTGGGCCCGTGAAGCGAAGCTGGACTATCCCAAACTCGATCTGCCGCGCGAATGTTCGGTGAACACCGCGATGTTGGTCCCTCCCTTGGATGCCGAAGAGGCGCAACACGTCGAACCGGTGAAGGGCCCCAACGTTTCCAGCCTGCCGGAGCTCTCGCCCCTGCCCGACGAGATCGAGGCGCCGGTGTTGCTCAAGGTCGGCGACAACATCTCCACCGACGAGATCTCGCCGGCCGGCGCGCGGGCGCTGCCGTTTCGCTCCAACATCCCCAAGCTCGCAATGTTCAGCTTCACCCAGATCGACGATTCGTACCCCGAACGGGCTCAGCAGGCCGACGAGACCGGTCACATCATCGTGGGCGGCGAGAACTACGGTCAGGGTTCTTCACGCGAGCACGCGGCGATCGCCCCACGGCATCTAGGTCTGCGGGCCGTCATCGCCAAGTCGTTCGCGCGCATCCATTGGCAGAATCTCGCCAACTTCGGCGTCTTGGCGCTCGAGTTCGACAACGCCGACGACTACGAGTCCATCGACCAGGACGACACGCTGCGCATCACGGGTCTTCGCGACACGCTGGCCGACAAGGACAGGTTACAGGTCGACAATCTCACCAAGGATTCGTCTTTCACTGTGCGGCATCGTCTTTCGCCCCGGCAAGTCAAGGACGTGCTGGCCGGTGGGCTCATCCCGCGACTGGCCGAAGACGACAAATAACGCAGGTTCCTACACTGGTCCGGTGCGCCTCGTCTTTGCCGGCACCCCCGAACCCGCGCTGCCCGCGCTGCGCAGTCTCATCGACTCGCCGCGGCACGACGTGATCGCGGTGCTGACCCGGCCAGATGCCGCCTCCGGACGGCACGGCAAGCTCCAGCCCTCGCCGGTGGCCCGTCTCGCGCTGGAGCAGGGCATCCCGGTGCTGCGGCCGCCGCGGCCCAACACCGCCGAGTTCGTCGCCGAACTGTCGGAGTTGGCGCCCGACTGTTGCCCGGTGGTGGCCTACGGTGCGCTGCTGCGCGACGAGTTGCTCGCGGTGCCGGCACACGGCTGGGTCAACCTGCACTTCTCGCTGCTGCCGGCCTGGCGGGGCGCGGCCCCGATACAGGCCGCAATTGCCGCGGGCGACACCGTCACCGGAGCCACGACGTTCCAGATCGAGGCCGGCCTGGACTCCGGACCGGTCTACGGAGTGGTCACCGAGGCAGTCCGGCCGATCGACACCGCCGGGGATTTGCTTGACCGGCTGGCGATTTCGGGTGCTGCGCTGCTGTCCACCACGCTGGACGGTATCGCCGACGGTGCGCTGACGCCGGTGCCGCAACCAGCCGATGGGGTCAGCGTCGCGCCGAAGGTCACCGTCGAGCAGGCGCGGGTGCGCTGGGACCTGCCGGCCCAAGTCGTCGAGCGGCGCATCCGCGCCGTCACCCCCAACCCGGGCGCCTGGACCCTGATCGGTGATCTGCGGGTCAAGCTCGGACCGGTGTACATCGACGCTGATGCGTCGAACCTTCCAAAGCCGTTGTCGCCCGGCGATATTCACGTCGACCGCCGCAGCGTCCGGATCGGTACCGGCTCAGAGCCGGTGCGACTGGGCCAAGTTCAGGCACCGGGCAAGAAGTTGATGAACGCCGTCGACTGGGCCCGTGGGGCCCGGCTGGACTCGACGGAGCGAGCGTCATGAGCCGCGCCGGCGACGATGCAGAGCGCAGCGATGCGGTGGGGGCACCTCCCGCTTGCGGGGGAGAGTGGCGCCATGGGGCCTAGCCGCGAGAACAAGCCGACACGGGGTCGACCGCCGGCCCGGTCGACGCAGCGGCCGGGGAGGCCACCGCGGCGCCGGCCGCTGGATCCGGCCCGCCAGGCGGCGTTCGATGTGCTGCGGGCCGTGACCGAGCGAGACGCCTACCCCAACTTGCTGCTGCCAGCCCTGTTGCGGGAACGCAAGATCAGCGGACGTGACGCCGCCTTCGCCACCGAGCTGACCTACGGCAGCTGCCGCGTTCGCGGTCTGCTCGACGCCATCATCGGTGCGGCCGCCGGCCGGTCACCGGACGCCATCAACCCGGTGCTGCTCGATCTGCTTCGGCTCGGGACGTATCAACTGCTGCGCACCCGCGTCGATGCGCACGCCGCCGTCTCCACCACCGTCGAGCAAGCCGGAATCGAATTCGATTCGGCCCGTGCGGGTTTCGTCAACGGCGTGCTGCGCACGATCAGTACCCGTGACGAGCAATCCTGGGTCGACGAGCTCGCACCCGACCGGGCGGCCGATCCGGTCGGGCACGCCGCTTTCGTCCATGCCCACCCACGTTGGATCGCGCAGGCCTTCGTCGACGCGCTGGGCGCCGACGCCGGGGAGCTCGACGCGGCCCTGGCCAGCGACGATGAGCGACCCCAGGTGCACCTGGCGGCTCGGCCCGGGGTGCTCACCGCCGAGGAGTTGGCCGGTGCGGTCGAGGGCACGGTTGGCCGGTATTCGCCGTACGCGGTGTACCTATCGGGCGGAGGAGACCCGGCACAATTGGCCGCGGTGCGCGACGACCAGGCCTTGGTCCAGGACGAGGGCAGCCAATTGGTGGCGCGCGCCCTCACTTTGGCGCCGGTGGCCGACGACACCGGGCGATGGCTGGACCTGTGCGCCGGGCCGGGCGGAAAGACCGCCCTGCTGGCCGCGCTGGGCGTCGGATCGGGGGCCCGGGTCACGGCGGTGGAGTTGGCGCCGCACCGCGCCGACCTGGTCGAGAAAAACACCCGGGGCCTGCCCGTCGACGTAGTGCGGGCCGACGGACGCGACACCGGTCTAGAGCCGGGTTTCGACCGGGTGCTCGTTGACGTGCCCTGCACCGGGCTCGGTGCCTTGCGCCGCAGGCCCGAGTCGCGCTGGCGGCGTCAGCCCGCCGACATTCCGGCGCTGACCCGGCTGCAACGCGAGCTGTTGGGAGCCGCGATCGCGCTAACCCGGCCCGGTGGTGTCGTTTTGTATGCCACCTGCTCGCCGCACCTGGCCGAGACCGTGGGCGTGGTCGGTGACGCGCTGCGCCGCCATCCGGTGTCCGCGCTGGACACGCGGCCGCTGTTCGAACCCGTCGGGGATCTGGGGGAGGGCCCCTACGTTCAGCTGTGGCCGCACCGGCACGGCACCGACGCCATGTTCGCCGCCTTGCTCAAAGTAGGCTGAACCCCATGTCAGGCAAGACCGATCGGCCGCTGATTGCGCCGTCGATACTGGCCGCCGACTTCGCCCGGCTGGCCGACGAGGCCGCCATAGTCGAAGGCGCCGACTGGTTACACATCGATGTCATGGACGCACATTTCGTACCGAACCTGACGATCGGGCTGCCGGTGGTGGAAAGTCTGTTGGCCGCCAGCGACATTCCGATGGATTGCCATCTGATGATCGAAGACCCCGACCGGTGGGCGCCGCCGTATGCCGAAGCGGGCGCCTACAACGTCACGTTCCACGCCGAGGCAACCGACAACCCGGTCGCGGTGGCCCGTGATATCCGGGCCGCCGGCGCCAAGGCGGGGCTGAGTATCAAGCCCGGCACCCCGCTGGACCCTTACCTGGACATCCTCAAGGACTTCGACACCTTTCTGGTCATGTCGGTCGAGCCCGGTTTCGGCGGCCAGAACTTCATTCCCGAGGTGCTGAGCAAGGTCCGCACGGTACGCAAGATGGTCGACTCCGGCGAGTTGACGATCCTGGTCGAGATCGACGGCGGGATCAACGCCGACACCATCGAGCAGGCCGCCGAGGCCGGTGTCGACTGCTTCGTCGCCGGCTCCGCAGTCTACGGCGCCGAGGATCCGGCGGTTGCGGTTGAGGCACTGCGGCGACGGGCCGGTGCCGCGTCACCGCACCTCCGCAAATGAGCACTGCGGCGGCCATCGGCTACGACGCCGCCATGCGACTTGCGGTCGAGCACGCCGACCTGGTCAAAGGCAGCACCTATCCCAACCCGCCGGTCGGGGCGGTCATCCTGGACCGCGACGGGCGGATCGCCGGCGCCGGCGGCACCGAACCGGCGGGCAGGGCACACGCCGAAGTGGTGGCGCTGCGCCGGGCGGGACGCCTGGCCGAGGGCGGCACCGCCGTCGTCACCCTGGAACCGTGTAACCACCACGGCAAGACCCCGCCGTGCGTGGATGCGCTGCTCGAAGCCGGCATCGCGACGGTGGTGTACGCGGTCACCGACCCGAACCCGACGGCGGCCGGTGGCGCGGCGCGACTAGTCGCCGCGGGAGCGCACGTCGTCGCCGATGTGGAAGCAGACCTGGTTGTGGCCGGGCCGCTGCGTGAGTGGCTGCACAAACAACACACCGGCTTGCCGCACGTGACATGGAAGTACGCCACCAGCATCGACGGGCGTAGCGCGGCCGCGGACGGCTCAAGCCAGTGGATCACCAGCGAGGCCGCGCGCGCCGACCTGCACCGCCGGCGGGCAGCGGCCGATGCCATCGTGGTTGGCACCGGGACGGTGCTGACCGACGACCCGACGTTGACCGCCCGATTGGCCGACGGCAAACTGGCGGACCGCCAACCGCTGCGAGTGGTTGTGGGACAGCGCGAAATCTCCTCGGAGGCAAAGGTTCTCAACGACGACTCGCGCACGATGGTGATGCGCACCCGCGATCCTGCCGAAGTGCTCAGGGCGTTGTCCGATCGCACCGACATCCTGCTCGAGGGCGGGCCCACGCTTGCGGGGGCGTTCCTGCGGGCGGGGGTGATCGATCGCATCCTGGCCTACGTCGCGCCGATCCTGCTGGGCGGACCGATCACCGCCGTCGACGACGTCGGGGTGCCAAGCATCGCCCGGGCGCTGCGCTGGCGCTACGACGGCGTCGAACGGGTCGGCCCGGATCTGCTGCTGAGCCTGGTACCCCGCGAGCCTGGCAACGGGTCCATCAGGGGTGACCGCCCAAGCCCGGGATCAGCATCGGAACGCGGCGACGGTAGTCGCGGTACTGCTCCCCGAACACGCGGATAAGGTCGCGCTCCTCGAATCGAACAGCCAGCAGGATGTAGCCGGTCGTAGCGGCAGCAAAGAGCAAGTGCCCCAACGTCATCCGTGGCGTAACCCAGAACGCCAGCAGGAAGCCCAGATACAGCGGGTGCCGAACCACCCGGTAGAAAAACGGCGTCGTGAACGCGTGCTCAGCAGGCCATCGCCCCCGCAACCGGGCGAATACCTGACGTATGCCGAACAGGTCGAAATGATCGATGAGGACGGTACTCAGCAGCGCGATCGCCCACCCAACAAGAGCAGTCGCGGTCAGCACGGTCCGCCAGGGTTGGGCGGTGACCCGCCAAATGTCATGAGTGATGGGATACCACGCCGCGGCAAGAGCGATCAGACAGATGTTGGAGGCGAGGACGTAGGTCGACCGCTCCGCGCTGGGCGGCACGATACGGGTCCACCAGCGTTTGAAGCCTGCCCTGGCCATGACGCTGTGCTGGATCGCGAACAGCGCGAGTAACACCACGTCGACGACCACCGCCATGACGGTGAGGGTGCCGTCGCCGAGGCCGCCGCGATCGATGCTTTTGCCCACGACATGCACGTTGCCGACCATGAAGTCGGCGTCGGCGACGAACCCGATCAGGTACAGGAAAGTGAGCACGAACATCACATACACAGCCACGCCGTAGGCCGCGATTAGGACACCACCGACAGAGCTACCGGCGGGCCGCAACGAGGTCCCGTCGTCGGGCGCCACACCAAGATTGTGCTCCGCTTTCCGGCGCAAATACAGACCTCGCGGCGAATATGCGCCTAGACGCGAGGCGCGACGGGCTGCTCCTCGTACAGTTCGGGCTCCTCCGCATGGGTGCGGCGGCTGCTGATTAGCAGCCCGAACAGTGCACCCACCACGCAGACGACGGCCGTGACCGTAAAGATGCCCCCATACATTTGGGCGAACGCGTTCCGGTAGAGGTTGCCCTGCGCGAGGAGCCGTTCCGCCAAGCTCGCGTTGGCCGGCACTTGCGTCGACAGCCTCGAAACGATGTGGGGCAGTTGATAAAAGCCCCACGCGCTCAGCGCGGCCACCCCGATCAACATGCCCGTCATTCGGGCCACCACCACCGCCGCGGAGGCGATGCCGTGCTGCGCAGAGGGCACCACCCGCAAGCTCGCGGACGTCAGCGGCCCGATCACCAGACCCAGCCCCAAGCCGGCGAGCGCCAGGTCGGTGTCCAATGCGGGCAATGACAACAGGCCAAAGATGTTGTGCCGCTGGTCGAGTAGGTTGACCGACCACTTCGAGATCAGCCAGTAGCCACCGGCCGCGATCGAAAGTCCGACGAAGGCCATCGCCCGGTCGCCGACTTTGGTGGCGATCCAGCCGCCCAGCAGCGCTCCGATGGGCAGTGCAATCAGGAAGCGCAGCAACAGGATTGCGGCCTGGTCCTGCTGCTTGCCGAGCACACCCTGGGCGAACAGTTCGACGTCGACCAGCGTCACCATCAGCGCGGCACCGGCGCACAGCGACGCGCCGAGCGCGGACAGGAACGGCCCGAAGCGCACCCCAGTGGGCTCGATCAGCTTGGTGCGCGCAAAGCGCTCCCACAGTGCGAAAATCACCGCGACGCCGACGGCCGCGTAGATCAGTGGCGGCCCATAGCTGGGCAGCACCTGCTGACCGTTGGGAGCCGGGTTGTATAGCCCAATCACCGCAAGGCCCAACGTGATCGCGAGCAGTAGGCCACCGACCACGTCGATCTTTTCCGGGTCGGCGCTGCGATCCCGCGACGGCAGGCTGAATTGGATCATCACCATCGCAGCCAGCGCCAGCGGCACGTTGATCCAGAACACGTCCTGCCAGCGACTCGTCAGCCAGACGATGAAGATTCCGTAGAGCGGGCCGAGCACGCTGCCCAGTTCCTGCGCGGCACCGATGCCGCCGAGGATCCCGGCGCGGTTGCGCTGCCCCCACAGATCGGCGCCGAGGGCGAGCGTCACCGGCAGCAGCGCACCGCTGGCCACGCCCTGAATGGTGCGGCCGACCACCAGGACATGCAGATCGGTGGATAGCGCGGTCACGACCGAGCCGACGATGAACGCGGCGAGGCTGGCCTGGAGCAGCAGTTTGCGGCCGAATCGGTCCGAGGCGCGGCCCAGCAGCGGCATCGCGGCGATGTAGCCCAGCAGGTACCAGGTGACGATCGGCGTGATTCGTTGCAGCTGGTTGATCGGTATGCCGACGGTGTTGATGATGTCGCGCATGATGGTGACCACGACATAGGTGTCGAGGGCACCGAGCAGTACGGCGAGGCTGCCCGCCCCGATGGCGACTCCGCGGCCGGCGTGCGGTGCCGTCATCCGGCTACCGGCGGCTTGGTGACCTGCACGGGCGCGTTCCAGTTCGACAGCGTCATCTGGACGGAGTTGCCCGCGCTTTGGTCCAGCTTGGCCTGCACCAACTGATGATCACCGGTTTCCTGAATCCACACCGTCGCGGGCAGAGGCTGAGTCGCTTTCAATTGCGGCGCAAGCCCGTTCACGGCGTCGCCTGAGGCCGTTCCGGTGATCTTGACCGTGCTTTGCCCGTTGAGGGTTTCGCGTGATTCGGACTTGGGGTTGCTGATGTTGGTCAACACGTTGGCCAGACCGGTGTTCGGGTTGAGGATCTCGGACGGGTCGTAGATCGCGGACGCCGGGCCGAAGCTTTCCCAATGGCCTGGGGTCAGCGCCGCGTAGAGGGTTCCGTCGTCGACCACGAACTGAGCGTCGACGGCGGAGCCCAACACCGTGAGGTTGGCCTCGCCCTTGGCCGCGGTGTCAGGTGACGTGGTCAGGTCGCCGGTCAGCGTCTTGACCGGAAGTCCCTTGATCGTGCCGCTCACCGACAGCACCAAGTGCACGCTCTTGACGTTTCTGGTGGTGATGTTGGACTGGCTGAGCAGCGTGGCCGCGTCGGGCAGCGGCGCGGTGGACTGCTTGGACGACGAGCAGCCGCCGACCAGTGCGGCGGCAATAGCGAGGGCGGCAAGGACGGCGAGGATTGGGCGCTTCGGACTAGGCGTCGGCATAGGTGCATCGTAAAGGGTGCCAATCACCCGACGGCGAAGCCCGAGGTGACGGCGATATCGCGCGCGGACGTCCGACTCATTAGCCTGAGGCAGTGTTCACCGGAATCGTCGAGGAATTGGGTCAGATTGTCGGCAAGGACGACTTGGGCGATTCCGCACGCTTCACCATCCGTGGTCCCGTCGTTACCGCCGATGCCGGTCACGGCGACTCGATCGCCGTCAATGGTGTCTGCCTGACGGTGGTTGAAGTGCTGCCGGAGGGCCAGTTCACCGCCGATGTGATGGGCGAGACATTGGCGCGGTCCAGCTTGGGCCGGCTCGCCGCCGGCAGCCCCGTCAATCTTGAGCGCGCCGCGGCGCTGAACAGTCGGCTTGGCGGGCACATCGTGCAAGGACACGTGGACGGTACCGGGCAGATCCAGGCCCGCACGCCTGCCGAGCATTGGGAGGTGGTCCGGATCGGGCTACCCGTCGATCTGGCCCGCTACGTGGTCGAGAAGGGTTCGATCACCGTCGACGGCATTTCGCTGACCGTCTCCGGACTCGGCGACGACTGGTTTGAGGTGTCGTTGATTCCGACCACCCGCGAGCTGACCACGCTGGGGCACGCCGCGCCCGGGATACCGGTGAACCTCGAAGTCGATGTGATCGCAAAGTATGTTGAGCGGCTGCTCAGTCATAATGTTACTTCTGCCAGCGGGTTTGCCGACACGCACGAGGATACCACCTAAGTACAGCGCAACGGTTTAAGATAACCGTGTGCCTTCCGATGTGCCTGATCTGGCCGCGCTGCT